>NZ_CP109137.1:6420652-6728818 GCF_035918095.1 Streptomyces sp. NBC_01750 | reverse complement strand
TCGTTGAAGGCAGCGGACTGGGTCATACCACGCACGACGGTCGCTTCCCCGGCCTTCTTCACGCCGGGCAGCTTCTTGGTGATGGGCTGGCCGTTGGACGAGACCTGCTGGAATTCGATGACGTCCTGCGTCATGTCCAGGCCGCTGACCTCCTGGAGGTACTCGACCATGACGCCGTCGATCTGAAGGCCAAAATTATGTGAGGTGAGGGCATCACCAGGCTGCAGACTCATGGGCTGTTCCTTCTGCTGACGCTGTTGCTGGTACCGGTGGCGCTTCCGGTCGACGGCCGAGGGCCGCTCAACGGCGGGGCGCTGCCGGGGAGGGGACGAAACTCAAGGCCGGGAGAGCGGTCTATTCCTCCAACTCGCCGCCGCCGCTGGAGAACTGCGCCAGCCGGAAGATCACGAACTCGGCCGGCTTGACGGGGGAGACACCGATCTCGCAGATCACGCGTCCCAGATCCACCGACTCCGGCGGGTTGGTCTCGGCGTCACACTTCACGTAGTACGCGTCCTCCGGCTGCCCGCCGAACAGAGCGCCGCTGCGCCATTCGGTCACCAGGAACGCGGAGATGTTCCGCCGGATCCGGGCCCACAGCGCCTGGTCGTTGGGCTCGAAGACCACCCACTGGGTACCGGTGAGGATCGACTCCTCCAGGTAGTTGAAGTACCTGCGAACGTTGAGGTAGCGCCAGGCCGGGTCGGAGGACAGGGTGCGCGCACCCCAGACCCGGATACCGCGGCCCGGGAAGGAGCGGATGCAGTTGATACCGAGCGGGTTGAGAAGATCCTGCTCACCCCGGGTGATCTGCATCTCCAGGTCCACGGCGCCCCGCACGACCTCGTTGGCGGGGGCCTTGTGCACACCGCGCTCGAAGTCGTTACGTGCCCAGATACCGGCCACGTGGCCGCTGGGTGGAATGATCCGGGTCTGGCCGCCTGCCGGGTCGAAGACCTTGATCCACGGGTAGTACAGCGCCGCGTACTTGGAGTCGTAGTTGGTCGTCTCCTGGCGCCACACCCGGATCTGGCGGGCGTTGAGTCCCGGCGGCGGGTCGATGACGGCCAGGCGGTCGCCCATCAGCTCACAGTGCGCGATCAGACCGAGCTGGACCGCCTTCACGGCATCCAGGTCGATCGCACCGCGCTGGTAGGCGGCCATCAGGTCGGGGACGGCGACCATCGAGATCTCGTCCACCGCCTCGAGCCCGCCGAAGCCGGTGCGGTCCGCGGAGTCGCCCAGGTACTCGGCGACGCCGACCTGCCCGGCATCGCCCTTCGCGGGGACCGCCGGGACCGCGGCCGTTCCCGCCCCGGCCGGCGCCGCCAGCGCCACCGTCTGGTTCTCGGGGCGCGCCAACTGCGAGGCGGTAGCGGCCTCCTGAACGGTGATCAGCTTCGAACGTTCCCTGACCTGCGTGACGACGTAGTTCCGGTTGCTCTTCTTCGCCGTCACGTCGAAGGTCTCGACAGCCTTGTCGCCGTCCTTGACCACCAGCCGGAAGCGGTCGGCCGGACCTTCGCCCTCCGCGTCGGCGACCTCGACGCTGATCGCGCCGCTCTCGCCCGGCGCGGTGGCCGACACCTTGAACGTGCCGAGCTGCTTCGGCTCACCGGCGGTCAGCGCGGCCGGACCGCTGCCGCTCGCCACGGCCGCGGTCCCGTCGTCCGGGACTCCCCCCGACACCCCGCCGGGCACTCCGCCCACCCGGACGACGTACGCGGCGGATCCGCCGTTGTTGAAGAAGCCGTACACGGAGTGCGCGAGAAAGTATCCGTCGGTGAACTCGCCGAACGACGCGACGTACTGCGTCCAGTTGGTCACCAACGTCGGCTCGTTGAGCGGCCCTTCGGGAGCCAGACCGACAAAGGCGGCCACCGAGGTGCCCACACCCTCGATCGGACGCGAGCCGCTGGCCACCTCTTCCACGTACACGCCCGGCGACAGGTACGACGGCATGCTCTGCTCTCCTCGGGGTAATGGACAAGTCGACTCCCACCCTCACGTGGGTGCGGGGCCGGCGAAACGGCCGCCCGTACCTGCTTGGGGGCACAACGCGTGCCCTCGGCGGGCGGCGACGCGACGCAGGACGGTCCGGATACCGTGCGCGTGCTCAGCACGGCAGGTCAGGCACGAGGCCGGAACGTGAGAAGGAGGCTCCGCACCACCTCGGAGGCACACGCCCCGGCCTCGCGGCACAGCTCGCTTGCGGGGCAGTACCGGGAGTCTTGCGGGCAGCAGCCGTGCCCCGCGGCCTCTGACGACGGCTCATCCGGGACAAGTAGCGTCCGACGAGTGAGCATCTGGACCTCTCTCGAGCCCGCGTCCGCCACTGTGGACCCTGGCAGCAGCAGCACCGTTCGGCTGAGGCTGCGCAACACCGGCGATGTCGTCGACGAGTACCGTTTCGTACCGGTCGGCGACATCGCGCCCTACGCGACCGTCGAGCCGGCGACCGTCCGGCTGTACCCGGGGTCCACCGAAACAGTGGAGCTGACGTTCTCGCCGCCGCGCACACCGGACTCGACCGCCGGGCCGAATCCGTACGGCGTGCAGATCATCCCCACCGAGCGCTCCGAGGCCACCACTGTCGTCGAGGGCAACCTCACCATCATCCCGTTCACGGAGGTACGGGCCGAACTGGTCCCGCACACCGTCAAGGGACGGTTCCGGGGGCGGCCCAAGCTGGCCGTCGACAATCTCGGCAACACCAGGCTCACCGCGTCCGTCGTCGGCGGCGACAACGGTGACGAGCTCTCGTACGAGATCACCCCCGCCAGTGTGCAGATCGAGCCGGGACGCGCCGCCTTCGTCGACGCGACGCTCAAGCCCCGGCAGATCACCTGGGCGGGGCAGAAGCAGCGGCGGCCGTACGAGCTGACGCTCCGGCGCTCGGGCAGCGATCCCTTGAAGGTCGAGGGGACATATGTGCAGCGCAGTGTGCTGCCGTACTGGATGATGACCACGCTCAGCCTCATGCTCGCCCTCACCGTCGCCGGCCTCGTGCTCTGGTTCAGCCACCAGCCGCAGGTACGCAGCCTCGCGCAGGAGAAGATCCAAGAGGCGGGGGCGACCGCGCTGCCGGACGAACCAGAGCAGCTGCCGGCCCCCGAACCGGCGAAGACGGCGGAGGAAGAGCCGGCCGACGAGACCGGCGACGGTTCGGGCGGTGGAGGTGGCGGCGGGGGCGGCGGAGGCGATTCCGGGGAGAAAGCGCCCTCGGGTCCGCTGCCGATCCGGCCGGGCAACGAACCGAACCTTCTGGTGCAGTTCGCACAGGTGCGGCTGAGCACCGACCGGGGCGACTGCAAGCCCGGCCCCGACTACACCGTCGGCGTGCTGGACACGACGACCGTCGCGGCACTGAAGTGCTTCCAGCGGGCCAACGACGAGCGGACCGGCAGTACCCTCGCCAAGACCGACGGGCCCGGCAATCTGGGCAGGTCCACGATGACCGCGCTGTTGATGGAGCACTTCGGCGGTCGTTCGTCGGTGTCGCTGAAGCCGGGCGAGTCCAGCCCGGAGGTGCCGTGGGTGTGGAACATCATCATCTGGACCACCAACAGCCAGTACGACCAAGGTGATCTGGAGACGATCACCAAGTACACCGCACTCAACCTCGAGTACCTCAAGGGCAAGCAGTCCAAGCAGACAGCGGGCCCGAGCCTGCCGAAGGGGGTCAAGCTGTACCAGCAGGCGGTGGGGATCCCCCAGACCGGGCAGATCGACGAGGCGACAACCTCGGCGCTGAAGGCGGGCAAGGTAAAGAATCAGGACAAGCCCGGCACAGTGACCGCCGTGACCTGGCCGCCGGCGCCGGTGGAGTGACGTACGGCAGGCCGGCGCCGCGCGACCGGCCCGCCGGTCGGTGCCGGTCGGCGGTCACCAGCCGCGGTCCTCCATCACCAGCCGTCCCGCCTTGCGGTACTCACGCTGGGCGCCGGCCACCAGGTCGGCGGTCGAGACGGGACCGCCACGGGCCGCCGCCCCGTACGCGGCGGTGACGACCGCGCTGCGGATGGAGCCGCCGGCCAGCTCGAAGTCCCGGGCGCACGGCTCCGGGTCGATACCGTCGACGCAGGGGACATGGGCGAGGCTGTGCCGCCAGAGGGCGAGCCGCTGGGCGGCGTCGGGGAACGGGAAGTCGACCACCAGATCCAGCCGGCGCGTGAAAGCGTCGTCGATGTTGGCTCGCAGGTTGGTGGTGAGCAGGGCTATGCCGTCGAAGGACTCCAGGCGCTGGAGGAGGTACGCGCTCTCCAGGTTCGCGTGGCGGTCGTTGGAGCTGTTGACCTCGGAACGCTTGCCGAAGACGGCGTCGGCCTCGTCGAAGAGCAGCACGGCGTCCGTGCGGTCGGCCTCGGTGAAGATCCGCTCCAGGTTCTTCTCCGTCTCGCCGACATATTTGTCGACGATGGACGGGAGCTGAACGACATAGAGGTCGAGGCCGAGTTCGGCGGCGACCACTTCGGCGGAGAGCGTCTTACCGGTGCCGGAATCGCCCGCGAAGAGCGCCAGTACGCCCCTGCCGCGCCCGCCGCCCGCACTCAGCCGCCAGTCGCCGAGCACCTGGTCGCGGTGGCGGCAGCGCAGGACCAGTTCGTGCAACTGAGCCAGCGGCTGATCGGGCAGGACGAGGTCTCTCCAGCCGACGTCGGGCCGGATGCGGCGGGCGTGCCGCTCCAGGCCGGACGTGGACTGCTGCCGGGCGGCGAGCCGCAGATGGGCGGCGGACAGCGCGGCGCCGTCGAACGCGGCGAGGTCCAGCGCCGCACGGGCGGCCCGGCCGATCCCGGTGCCGCCGAGCCGGTAGGCGGCGACGACCGGCGCCAGGTCGAACCCCGGCTCCCCGGACGATGCACCGAGGGCCGACGTCCAGGCATCGAGGTCGCCCGAGCGCTGCCTGGGGGCGTCCAGCACGAGCGGGGTGTGCACGCCGTCGCACCACTGCGGGTCGTACGGGCGGGAGCCGGCCAGCAGGACCGTGACATCGTCCACCGCCAGCGCCCTTACCAGCGCCTCCGGCTTCTCCGGCAGTGACGTGACGACGAGCGCGCGGCCGGTCAGCCGCGCCTCGCGGAGCAGTTCGGGGTACGGGGGGTGCTCCCCCGGTGTGAGATGCAGCGCCTCGGTCCCGGACTCGCCCAGGGCCGCGGTGACGCAGGCCAGCGCGTCCCCATCACGGTGCTCGCGGAGGTACGCGCTGAGCGGGCCGGCCGCCAGCCTCTCGGCCAGCTTCGGGATGAGCGGGTCGGAGCCGCGCGCGGCGCCGGTGCCGCTGCCGCTGTCAGGCAGCCGTCGTACGGTGCCGTCGAGCGCCGCGTCCGGGGTGTCGTCGCCCAGCAGATGAGCGACGATCCGGTCGGGGACCCGCAACGAGCGGCTGAGAAAAGGGCGTTCGGGTTCCTCGACGGCGAGCAGGCCCAGGGCCGACAGTGGCGCGGACGGGTGGAACCGGGCCCGCGCCGGAGCCGAGTGCACGGGCACCCCGCACAGATCGAGCGCGAGCCCGGTGGTAGCCCGGCGGCGGCTGATCTCGTCATTGAGGTAGCCGTACAACGGCTCGAAGGTACGGTCGAGTTCGGGTGCCAGCGCGACCAGCAGGATGCGGGCGTCCAGCGCGGTGAGGCGTAGCCGGCCGGCCAGCCGGCGCAGCCGGTCTCCGTCGTCCCCGGCCGGCGAGTGATCCGGAAAGTCCGGTACGTCCGGCGGGTGGGGAGCGGCCGACAGCAGACGTCGCGCGGACTCGTCGGACAGATACAGCCCGCGCAGCGGATCCGCCGCCGTCGGGTCCGTGGCACCGCGCCGCTCGACCAGCAGGGCCACGGCGTCGCGCAGCAGGGCGAGCCGTTGGAGCAGTGGATCGGCCGTGATCACTCCGGCACCGCTTCGCCGGGGCCGTGGGCGGGAAGCCCCCGGCGGCCGCGGAGCTGACCAGGGCGGTGGTGGCGCTCGGGGCTGCCGTCGAGTGTGCCGTCCATGCCGCGGACGCGGACTCCGGCGCCTTCGGTGACCGGTGGTCCGGCGCTGTACTCGGGAGAGACGGGGAAGGGCGCGGTGATGACGACGTCCAGGGAAGGCTTGAGCTCGCCGCCGAGCGCGGACCAGATGTCGGCGAGCGAGCGGGCTTCGGTGTGCAGCCCGGCGACGGTGAGGGGGATGGTGAGCCCGAGTTCGGCCAGAGGGCCGGTCAGTTCCTCGGGGGGCAGGACCTCACGCGGCAGCAGGGTGGCGAGTACGGCGGAGAGCAGCCGGTGTTCGTCCTCAGGGCGCTTGGTCCAGGCGGTGACGAGATAGGAAAGCCGGTACCAGCGTGGCGGTTGACGCCGTCTCAGTACGACTCCCCGGTCGTCGCGGACCGCGACCGCACCGCGCTCGCGCCGCGCGACGTCCTCCCGGATGTCGTAGAGGTAGGCGTCGATGGTCGGGGCGTTGCGCCGGGCGGCCCAGTCGCGGGTAGGGGCGTCGAAGGCGACCTCGATGCCGGTCCCGGTCAGGGCGCCGCCGGTCAGCAGCCCCTTGAGTACCTCGTCCACCTCGTGGATCACGGTCCCACCTCGTGGATCACGTCGCGCCCTTCACAAATACCGGTGGCCGGTTGCCGGTTCGCCGCTCGGCACGGCGCACTGCACGGTCATCGTGGCCCGCGGGGCGCCGCATCCGGGAGCACGCCCGGGGAACTGTCAGGAGCATGGAACGTGCCTCCGGGGCCCTTGACCGGGGGCCGCGGGGCGGATAGGGACCCTCAGATGTAGCCTTCACGGAGGGCATATGCCACCGCATGAGCCCGATTACGGAGTTGCAGTCGGGTGGTCAGTCCGTGCATCACGTTTTTGACGGTGCGTTCGGAGTACGACAGCTTGCTCGCAATCTCCCCGGTGTCCATCCCCTCGGCCACCAGCCGGAGCACATCGACCTCGCGCGGCGCCAGACCGGACGTTGGGGTTCCGGGCAGGTTCGCCGCGCTGCGTTGCATGGTGCCGACCTGGGCGATCAGCCTGCCTATCAGGTCGGAGGGCAGGTCACCGTCACCCCGGGAGGCCGCGAGGACCGCCTGGAGAAGCCGGTGTTCGGTGGCTTCGCGCCGCCAGACGATGGCGCCGACCCCGCATTCGATGACCTGGAGCAGTTCCGGCTCGCGGATGGCGCCTGTGACAAGCACCACCCGGGTCCCGTCGGTCCGTGCGAGCCGCCTCAGCCGGGAGAGAGTGGATTCGTCCAGCGCGTCGGCGAGCAGGATCGCCACTGCTCCCGGCCGGCCGGTCATCTCGTCGACGAGCTCGATCCCGGGCTGATGGCGCAGTTGGCTGGTCACTCCGGCGGAGGAAAGCGGGTCCGATGCGTGGATCTCGACCGGGATCCTGGCGCGACTGCGCAACACCATGGCCGAACGTCCTTACCGTCGGGGGAACGCGTGCAACACGCCGAACAAGCGGTCCCCATCGTCCTGTTGTGACTGTGACGTCCACAATCGTGGCCGACCACGAGACCGACCACGAGATCGCCGGGAGCCTTGGATGACGACACTTCTCGAACGCCAGGCCGCGCTGGACCTGCTGCACACGGAAGCCGAACGTGCCAGGGCCGGATCCGGGCGGCTGGTCCTGTTCCGGGGACCCTCGGGGACCGGGCGCAGCTCGCTGATGGAAGCCGCCGTCGACCACGGCGCGCGGCACGGCATGCGCGTACTGGGGGCCTACTGCTCGGCTGAGAACTCCGGCGTCCCCTTCGCCTCCGTACGGAAAATGCTCTCCCCGCCCGGCGGCTTCGGATCCGACGACGAAACTCCGCAGGCCTCGCACCACCGCGGTTACGCCGCCCGGCTGTGGCGGCTGCTGTGCTCGTACGCGGCCGACTCACCGCTGCTGCTGACAGTGGACGACGTCCACCTCGCGGACCCCGCCTCCCGGCGCTGGCTCACCGAGGCCGTCCGGCACATGGCGCGATTACCGATATTGCTGGTGGCGACCGAGCGGAGTCAGTACGACATCACCCCACCGTCGCCGGGGTTCGCCCACGGGCTGCCGCCCGCCCGGGTGCGGGTGCACGCGCCTGCTCCCCTGAGCCGGGCGGGCGCCGAGGCGATGGTCCGCGCCACCTTCGGAGCGGACACCGCGGACGCGTGGCTGGACGGCTGTGTCCGGGCCGGCGCGGGCAGTCCGCTGCTGCTGCGTGCCCTGCTGGACGATCTGCGGGCCGTGGTCCCGGACGGCGGCGGGGCCGGATCGGTGTTGCCGGAAAGCTGTGCCGACCTGTATCCGGGGGCCTTCGTGGCCGCGGTCTCCTGGTGGCTGGACAGCGCGGGGAACGAGACCGCGACCGTGGCCCGTGCCCTCGCCGAACTGGAGGACGACGCCGGACCGGCGGACGGTGACGACACGTCGTACGGTCCCGAGAGTCTGCTCGCCGGGGTGACCGGGGCCGGAGCAACCCGGGTCTCCGGCTGGGTCACCGCGATGATCCGGCTGGGCCTGCTGCGCCGCGACCCCGTGCACGGCGGGCCCCGCTTCGCACATCCCCTGCTGCGGGAGGCGGTGCTCGACGGCTGGCCCCAGCAGCGCCGGAACGCCGTGCACCGCGCTGCGGCGGAATTCCGGTGCCGCCGGGGCGACCGTGCCGAGGCGGTGGCCGGGCACCTGCTCCGGATGCCCCGGGTCGGGCTGGCGCGTGCCGCGCGTACCCTCCTGGCCGCCGCGGCCGACGCGACCAGGGCCGGCCGGACCGGCAACGCCGTGGCCTATCTGCGCGGCGCACTCGAT
Source organism: Streptomyces sp. NBC_01750 (assembly GCF_035918095.1). Classification (NCBI taxonomy): domain Bacteria; kingdom Bacillati; phylum Actinomycetota; class Actinomycetes; order Kitasatosporales; family Streptomycetaceae; genus Streptomyces; species Streptomyces sp. NBC_01750. Next base: position 6,720,056 of record NZ_CP109137.1, on the reverse strand, counting down.
GAACCGCTGCCGCGCGAACGCCGGGCCGCGGCGCTCGTCGCGCTCGGCACCCTGGAGTTCACCACCGTACGGTCCGCGGGGATACCCCGGCTGGCCGAGGCGCTGCGCCTCCAGGACGTACCCCGGGACCGGGTGCTGACGGCGGTCACGCTGGGCACCGCGCTGGCCCGCCGGGGTGAGGCGCGGGCCGCGTTCGACGTACTGCGCGATCTCGGCGGCCTGCGGGAAGACCCGGTGCTGGCCCGTACGGTGCAGACTGCGTCCGCGTTGTTGTCCGACCACGACCGGGAGATACGCCGGGAGATCTACGCCCGGCTGCGCCACACGGCCGAGCAGTCCCCCGCCCTGCTCAGTCCGGCCGTACGGGCCCTGCTGCTGCGGTACGAGGCCACGGCCGGCCTGGTGTCGGCCGAGAGAGCCGTACGGAAGCTCCAGATACTCACAGCGGCTCCGGAGGATCCGCTGCTGGTGCCGTATCTGCTGGGTACCGCGGCCGCCGTGGCCCAGTGGGCCGACGCGCTGGACCTCGCCGACCGGCTCGTCAGGGCCGGCCTGGCCGATCACCGTCTCTCGCCGCTGCACCCGATTCACGGCCCCCTGATCAACGTACGTGTCGACACCGCCGCCGCCCGCGGTGAGTTCGCGCAGGTGCTGGCGTACGCGTCCGGCCAGGATCTCCCGCCGGACGTGACCGGCCGGGGCCCCAGCAACTTCCAGGCCAACTCCGTGCTGGCGCTCGTCCGGACGGACCGCCTGCCCGAAGCCCACCGGCTCGCCGACAGCGTCAGTGTCAAGGACGCGGAGGACAGCTGGGAGGTGAACCGATTCCTTTACGCGCGCGGCGTCCTCCGCGCCGCCTCCGGCGACCCGATGGGCGCCCTGGAAGACTTCCTTGAGTGCGGCCGCCGCCAGGTCGGCCGCGACACGGTGAGCCCTGTGGTCACGCCGTGGCGCTCGGCCGCCGCCGAGTGCCAGCTCGCGCTCGGCCGAGTGCAGGCGGCCCTCGTCCTCGCAGCGGAGGAGCACCGGCTCGCCTGCGTGTGGGGCACCCCTCGCGTGGTGGGCCGCGCGCTGCGGGTTCTGGGTGAGGCCACTGGGGGCCGGCGCGGCCTGGAACTCACCGGCCAGGCCGTCGACATCCTGCGGGACACCTCGCTGGACACGGAGCTGGGCGCCGCCCTCGTCTCCCACGGCCGCCAGCTCACCGCCGCCGGGCAACCGCGACAGGCCCGTCCCCTGCTCCGGGAGGCCGCCGCGGCCGCCCAACGCGTCGGTGCCACCCGCCTCCTGACGGTCGCCGAGCAGGCCCTCCGCGGCAGCGGTGCCCGCCGCGGCACCACCCACCTCACCGGCGAAGGCGCACTCACCCGCAGCGAACGCCGTATCTCCGCCCTCGCGGCGGAGGGCCGTACGAACGCCGAGATCTCGGAGCTGCTGCACCTCGCCCGGCGCACCGTGGAAACGCATCTGACCAGTACGTACCGCAAGCTCGGCATACGGCGACGATCGGAACTGCCCAGGGCGCTGAACAGCGACGGTCCCAAGAATCCGGTGGCCGGGGCATAAGGCGCCCTGTGCGGGGCACACCGGTCGGCGGGGCGTCGCCTCCGTGGCTCTGCCGCGCAAAGGTGCTGACCTCCGTGCTTCACGCGCGGTCCGGCCGAATTTGTTGTGTCCTGAACCAATCCCTCGGCCATGTGGCTACGAATCCGTAGTGACACAGGCGCTGGGAGCTGATGCCCGCCACCCTCAGCCGGGCACCGGCCGGGATGGGGGCCGCGGGCGAATCCGGGGCGGGCAGCACCACCTTGGCGCGGGAGGCGACAGCATGCTGTCCCTTCCGGCCGCTCAGTGTCACTCCCAGGGCAACCGCCCCGGCCGAGGCCAGCGCGGCCGCTCCCGCGGCGACGAGGAACCCCCGCCGGTCCCAGCCGGGTTCCAGGTCAGGAGCTGCACCCGCCTGCCGGGCCGTGAGGCGGCCGATCAGTGCGGCCTCCGGGCACGCCCGACACTCGTGCTGAACCTCCCACTCGACCGACGCGGATCAGTAGACGTCACGGACGTACCGCTTGTCGGCGGTGAGCTGCTTGACGTACAGCGCAGCTCCGTCCTGGTCGAGGTCGCCGTAGGTGACGGTGATGTCGCGCAGCGCCTGGTCGACGTCCTTGGCCATTCGCGCGGCATCGCCGCAGACGTAGAAGTGTGCGCCGTCCTGGAGCCACGACCAGAGCTGGGGACCGTGTTCCCGTATCCGGTCCTGGACGTAGACCTTGGCGCGCTGGTCGCGCGAGAAGGCGGTGTCGAGGCGGGTGAGCGTGCCGTCGGCGAGGAAGCCGGTGAGCTCGTCCTCGTAGTAGAAGTCCGTGGCGCGGTGCTGTTCGCCGAAGAAGAGCCAGTTGAGGGCTCGGTGGCCACGGGCTCGGCGTTCCTCGAGGAAGCCGATGAAGGGAGCCACTCCGGTCCCGGGGCCGACCATCACCATCGGTGTGTCGGGGTCCGCCGGCGGCCGGAAGTGCGGGGAGCGCTGGACGAAGACCGGTACCGGGGTGTCAGCCGCGGCGTCGGCGAGGAACGGCGAGCACACGCCCTTGCGGGGGCGGCCGTTCAGGTTCTCGTACCGGACGACGGAGACCGTCAGTGACACTTGGTGGGGGTCGCTGAGCGGGCTCGACGATATCGAGTACAGGCGGGGCTGCAGGCGCTTGAGGACACCGGTCCACTCCTGCGGTGTGGCACGGACGGGGTGCTCGGTGATGACGTCGATGGCCTGGCGGCCCCAGGACCACCGGGCGAGTTCGCCCTTGTTGTCGGGGCGCAGCAGCTTCTTCACGTCGCGGTCGCCGGTGCGCTCGGTGATGAAGCCCAGCAGGGCGGGGGTGAGCTTGGTGATGTCCAGGTGCCGGCTCAAGGCGTCGGCCAGGGGGATCTCGCCGATGCCGGCGACGTCGACGGCAGCAGCAGGGTCAAGACCGGTGACGGCCAGCCATTCGGTCACGAGATCGGAGCAGTTGACGGGGTGCACGCCGAGAGCGTCACCGGCCTCGTAGGCGAGCGGAGCCTCGCTTTCTCGAGTGTCGAAGGTGAACCGGCGGACCTCCTTGCCCGCGCCGGGGAGGCTGAGGAGCCGGTTGCCGGCCAGCCGGGCAGCGGCGGGGGCCGGCTTGGCGCTGCGGACGGGTGCGGCAGCCGGGGCAGAGGCCGGGCCATTCGCCGGCGGTTCGGTGAGGTTGGTGAGGACCTGGTCGAGCCATGCGTGGGCAGAGGGCTCGTAGTCGGGCTCGCAGTCGGTGCGCGGGGCCAGGCGTACGGCCCCGAGCTCGTCCAGCCGCTGGTCCAGGCGGCGTCCGTGGCCGCAGAAGTCGTCGTACGAGGAGTCTCCGAAGGCCAGGATCGCGTACCGCCTGCCGTCCATGCGTGGTGTGTCGGCAGCTGTCAGGGCATCCCAGAACCCGGATCCGTTGTCAGGTGCGTCGCCGTCACCGAAGGTGCTGGTGATCAACAGCAGGTCGGCGGCGGGCGGTAGGGACCTGGGGTCCGTGTCATCCATGCCGATGAGCGCAGCACGGTGTCCGGTTGCGGTGAGCCGGTCGGCGGTGGCCGCTGCGAACTCCTCGGCATTGCCCGTCTGCGAGGCCCACAGGACGACCACCTCACGGCCCTGAGAAGTGGCTTGCGTCGTCGTCGATTCTTCTTCGGTCTGCGGGGCGCGCGAGTACATGCCGGCGAGCACACCGTTCACCCACCGTGTGTGCTCCTTGCTGAACGGCGCACCGGCCGGCAGCACGGGAACGCCGGGCGCGCCTGACTCCAGTCCGGCCAGGAATCCGACCAGGTACTGACGTTCGTGCTCGGCGAGCACAGGCGGTGGCGTGCTCTCCAGCCCGAAGACCGAGGCCGCGCCGGGCTGGACGGCGGTCGGCACGATCGCCGCCGGCTCCGCGGTAGCGATGTTGGGGGGCGCCGGAGTCACGGCTGCCGGTGCGGCGATCTTCGCCAGTGTCACCGCGCACACCTTGAACTCGGGCTGGAAGGAGATCGGGTCGACGGCGTCGCTGGTCACCGCATTGACACTCAGGTATTCCCCGAACAGGTCGTTCCAGTGGAACGGCGCGAAGCAGCACCCCGGCCGCACCCGGTCCGTCACCACGGCCGGCAGCACGGCCCGGCCGCGCCGGGACGCGATCTCGACCGAGTCGCCCTCCACGATTCCCAGCCGTTCGGCGTCCTCGGGGTGGAGCTCGACGAACGGCGTCGGGTTGAGCTTGTTGAGTTTGGCGACCTTTCCGGTCTTGGTGAGGGTGTGCCATTGATGCTGGAGCCGCCCGGTGTTGAGGACGAACGGGTAGTCGTCGTCAGGCATTTCGGCAGCAGGAATGTGCGGACGGGCGAAGAAGACCGCGCGGCCGCTCGCCGTCGGGAACACGGGACCGCGGTCCTCAGCCAGGTAGCGGATCGGGTTGCGGTCCGGGCCTTCGGCGGTCGCGGCGGGCCACTGCACAGATGTGGTGCGCAGCCGTTCGTAGGTCACGCCCCGCAGGTCGTAGCCGGTCTTCGGGTTCGCGGCGCGCTTGATCTCCTCGAAGATCTCCTCGGCGCTGTCGTAGGAGAAGGCGTGCTCGTAGCCCATTTCGCAGGCGATGCGCGCGATGATCCGCCAGTCCGCCATCGCCTCCCCCGGCGGGTCGACGGCCGGCTGGGCGAGGGTGAGGTTGCGTTCGCTGTTGATCAGTACGCCCTCGGTCTCGGTCCACAGGGCGCCGGGGAGGACGACGTCGGCGTAGGCGTTGGTCTCGGTGTCGGCGAACACGTCCTGAGTGATGACGAGTTCGGCCCGCTCCAGCCCTTCGATGACGGTCCTGCGGTTGGCGACCGAGGCGACGGGATTGGTGCAGATGATCCAGCAGGCTCTGATGTCGCCGTTGGCCATTCGCTGGAACATTTCGACGGTGCCCTTGCCGGATCCGTCCTTGCGTACGGTGCCGGGCTCGATGTCCCACAGCTCCTCGACGAAGGCGCGGTCCTCGTCAACCAGCACCGACCGCTGTCCGGGCAGTCCGGGGCCCATGTAGCCCATCTCGCGGCCGCCCATGGCGTTGGGCTGGCCGGTGAGCGAGAACGGGCCGCTGCCCGGGCGGCATATCGCGCCGGTCGCCAGGTGCAGATTGATCAGGGCGTTGGTGTTCCAGGTGCCATGGGTGGACTGGTTGAGTCCCATGGTCCAGCAGCTCATCCACTCCCCGGCTTCGCCGATCCACTCCGCCGCCGTGCGGATGTCGGCCTCCGGGATGCCGGTGATCCCGGCGACGGTCGCAGGCGGGTAGTCGGCCAGGAATTCGGGCATCGCCTCCCAGCCCTCGGTGCGCTCCGCGATGAACCCGGCGTCCGTGTGCCCGTTCTCGTACAGAAGGTGCAGCAGACCATTGAGCAGAGCCAGGTCGGTCCCGGGCCTGATCTGCAGGAAGAGACCGGCCTTGGCTGCGGTGGCACTGCGCCGCGGGTCGACGACGATCAGTTTCGCGCCCGCTTTCACCCGCTCCATCAGCCGCAGGAACAGGATCGGATGGCAGTCGGCCATGTTGGAGCCGATGACGAAGAAGACGTCCGCCTTCTCGAAGTCCTGGTAGGAACCGGGCGGACCGTCGGCACCGAGGGAGAGCTTGTAGCCGGTGCCGGCGCTCGCCATGCACAGCCGGGAGTTGGACTCGATCTGGTTGGTGCGGACGAAGCCCTTGGCCAGCTTGTTCGCCAGGTACTGAGCCTCCAGGCTCATCTGCCCGGACACGTAGAACGCGAAGGCGTCGGGCCCATGCTCGTCGATGATGGTCCGCAGTCGCCGTGCCGTGCTGGTGATCGCCTCGTCCACACCAGCGGGTATGGGCTCAGCCCCGCGCTCGGTGCGCACGAGTGCGGTGGTCAGCCGGCCGGGGGCAGCGAGCATGTCGGCCGTCGTCGCGCCCTTGGTACACAGCCGGCCGAAGTTGGCCGGGTGTGCCTTGTCGCCCGATGCCTTGAGCACCTTGCGGCGGCCGTCGGGGCCGGACGCGATGTCGAGGACCATCCCGCAGCCCACACCGCAGTACGAGCAGACCGTCCGCACCTGGGAGGCGCCCGTCGACGAGTCCTGTGGGGGCACCGTAGGGCCTTTCCGTTGATCGAAGCGTGCCCCGACGGTACGAAACGCCCATTACGCTGATGTGACCCCGGCCGATCATGGGTGGTAACGCTCGTCACACACCCGCTGGACCGGCATTGTGAGGGCGAACAGAATCACGCAGGTGCCAGGTGAACACCTCCCTCGGCCGATATTCACCTGGCCTCGGCACCAACCTTCGACCTGGGGGCCTGTCCACCACCCGGGGGACGGGCCGCATCCATCATCGTTCACTTGGTGACCGGGCGGCCTGCCGCGAAGATGTGTCGGATCCGGCGGAGGGCGCCCAGCTCAGTCAAAGGGTCGCCGTCGACGACGATGAGGTCGGCACGCATTCCGGGAGCCAGGACGCCCGTATCGGAGAGTCCGAGTGCGTGGGCGGGGTTCACGGTGGCCATGTCGATGATCTCGCCGTATTCGAAGCCGAGCGAGGCGAAGAACTCGAGCATTCCGACGTAGTCGCCGAACCGCGCCCCCGGCACGCCGGCATCTGTGCCGGCGATGAACCGGACACCGGCCTCGCGCATCTCCTGAATGACCTCGACCATGGCCTTGCTGCGTTCGGGTCCCATCTGCTCGAGGAACAGCTGCCAGTCCCCGGAGACACAGCGGCAGACGGAGACGTCGTTGTCAACGATGCGCCGAGTGATCGCCGGGTCGTAGACGATGCCCTCCGCGGTGCGCCAGGAACAGTGTTCAATGGTTCGGACGCCGGCAGCCACGCAATGTCCAATGGTCTCGGTGCCGTGAGCGTGAGCGGCCACTCCCAAGCTGTAGCGTGCCGCTTCCTCGACGATCAGGCGCAGTTGGCGGGGGGTGAACTGCGCCTCCCACATACGTGGACCATTCGGGGTGAGTGCGCCGCCCGAGGCCATCACCTTGATCACGTCGGCACCGGCTGCCGCGTTGCGGGCGATCTGTGCCCGGATGTCGTCGTCCGTGGTCACTTCACCGCCGAGAAAACCGCAATGACCACTGTGCGCGGTCAATGGTGCGGTCGCTGCGACGATACGAGGCCCGACTGTGGCCCCGGAGTCGATGGAGGAACGCAGCGCCACGGTGAGCCCGTCACGGTCACCGAGATCCCGTACGGTCGTCACCCCAGCGGCCAGCAGCTGCTGGGCGCGCTCCGCCATGGCGGTGGAGAGCTCGCCCGGGTCGGCGTTCGCCACCGCGCTGATCAGGTCCGGACCCGCATCAAAGGCAAGGTGGACATGACAGTCCATCATTCCGGGCATCACCGTCGCTCCGGGACACCGCAACCGGGGTATTTGCGTATCCACCGACGCGTCCAACTCGGCGGCGGTACCTACAGAGGCAATGACGCCGGATTCGACGAGCACGGCGCCGTCGACGGTCACCTGATCCGCGGGCCCGGCGATGACACGATCCGCAGTGATCAGTACCTTGTTCACGATTTCCTCTCGCGTAAGGCGTGGGATAGGGCGATGAGTTCACGGGCGTCGGCGCCCAGGTCGTTGCTGGCTGGTGACGCGATGCGAGCGGCGGACAACTCGGTGTCCGGGCACTCGGCCGTCGGCTTCAGCGCCAGTGCCTCGGTGATGTGCCGAGCGAGTCGGTCGGTCGGGCCACGGGCGAGATCGGCGTCAGGCGCGACACGCGTCAGGTAGGGGCTCAGGCGCACCAGTCCGTCGCGGCATTCGATGAGCCGGCGATAGAACCGCTGCTCGTGGGTACGACGCTGGTGGAGACGATGCCACTTGGAACCCGCCGGTGCCTGGTTCAGGACGAGTTCCGGGTAGGCGCTGGTGAGGACCGTCCACAGGGGAGTGAGCTCCTGGTGCATGCGGCGGTGGTGCACGATCGACCGCAGGCGGGTGATCAGCTGCACGCAGGCCGAGTAGCAGATTCCGATGAGGACGCTTCCCATGGCCCAGTTGGAGACGGACCAGTTCACCGTGTTGAGCACCTCGTGCGACCCGGGTTCGTCGATGCGCAGAACCACCAGGATCATTCGGTTGACCGAGGCGATCGTCAGTCCGAGGAGTCCAAGGGCCATGGTCCGCAAGCCGAGTCCGAGGTGCCGGGACGCCCTGCGCCCGTAGCGCAGCGCCCAGAGTGCGGAGGCGAGATAGGCGTAGACGAAGTAGGCGTTGCCGACGATGTAGAACGAGGCGATGGCCGGCTCCGCCATGTACGGGGTATCCAATGAGTGACCGCGCATCGTCGCAGGTGTGGCGATGATGGAGATCAACAGGGCCATCAGGGCACCGGCGAGGAGGCCGACGTTGATCCGTAGGCGCCGACGATAAGCGGCGTCCGTGTCGCGCGTGGAGGAGGCGAAGAACAGAATGAGGGCGAACAGGCCGGACATGTAGATTCCATTGAATGCCACCTTGCCGACACCGACGGCCGTGGCCGCGTCGATCGCGCCGTTGGCCTCGGAAAAGCTGAGGATTTCTCCGCCCAGCAGCATGAGCAGGGAGGCGACAAGGAAGCGCAGCACCCTGCTGTGTGGGGCGCGTGCCAGGTCGATGCCCTTCCACAGCACCCCGATACTCAGCAGGGTGATCAGAGGTACTTGGAACATCACGTCCACCCCCAGTGGGGGTTCAGTGCGAAACGCAGCGGACCGAGAGCCGGGTCCTCGGACGTACGGGGAGTGACGTAGTCGATGACCACCGCCCACTCCTGGATGATCGTCGCTACCAGTTCGGCCTCGCGTTCGTAGTCCTCGGTGTAGCAGGTGCGACGAAAGCCTCGTGTGGTCAAGTCGCCAGGAAAGTCCGGGCCGAGATCGGGGAGGTCCTCACTTATGTCACCGTCGTCCTGATGATTAGCGAGGATATGACCTATCTCGTGCAGGATAATATGATCTTGATGAACGCGCGTTGTTTCCTCCTGATAAAAGATCACCTCCTCGTTCGGCCGGGACATCCAGAGTCCAAATGGACCTGGCACCGGAAGCGCCCAGGGAATCAGCCGGATGGGTTTGTTCAGATGTTCACCGAGTTTGAGGCATAACTCGTCAACGCGCAGGCGTGGTTGAATATCGAGTTTCCGTAGCAGATGCCTGCAGTGGCGACGGAGTTCACGTTCGCGTACGGTCACGGTTTCCTTTCTCATTCTCCAGGGCTGCGATCGGGGGCGCCGTCCTGATCGAGGATCGCAATCATCTTGAGCAGTTGCCTGCGCATTACCGGCGTCATCGCCCCCGCCCTCATCGCGATCGCCCGCACCTGGTGATCCGCGAGTCGCTGCCGCAACAGCTCGTCCTCGGGGTCCTCTTGAGCGACCAGCCACTGCACCGTGATCGGCGGTGTCCCCGATGGGCGGTGGCCGTCGAAGAACCTGACAAGACCCTCCAGCACGCTCAACGTCGGGTTGGTGTGCGAGCCGTTGCGGAGCATCGACAGATAGCTCCGGGACAAGGTCGTCGGATGCGACGGGTCAGTGGTGACCGCCTTGGCCACCTCGGCGGTGGAGTACTCCCGTTGCCGCCCGTGGGCGTCGGTCCATCGCACCATCGCGAACAGCGAGTTCAAACGCTCGGCCAATGATTGCTGCTGTTCCCGGTCGCCCTCCGACTCCATGGACACTCCTCGCGCCAGTCGACCCGTCACGCCTTCAGGATGATACAGCCGTCACACTGCGGCACTTGTTGGACCACAACTCATTCCATTAAGGCTCCACTTCGGCTCCGTGCTAATATATTGGACGTCTCGCCAACAAGTGCGCCATGCTCGAGTGCGGACAGATGCAGTGATCAAGGTCGCGGCTCCGGGGTGCAGCGCGCACGTACCCCCAAGGCTCGGGTGAGGAGGCGCTTCACATGCGTATCAGCAACTCCGTGCTCGCGGCGGGGAAGCCGTGGGTGGATTCGCCTTGTTCCGAGTGGCGTTCACCACGCCATCCCGGAGGTGCTCGTCCCTGCGGAGACCCGGCGCGGTGGCGGCACCTGCCAGAAGCCGGGCTCTTAGCGGTTCGTGCACCCTTCGTACGGCCAACCCCCACGTACAGAACCGCAAGAGGATGCTCAGGAGTCACGCCCTGTGCATATACGCCGGTGCGCAGGCACGAGGCGGTCCGTCGCGGGATCGTGCGAGGCCCGGGCTGCGGCTCCCTCTCTTCGGGCCCCGGCCTACGTGCTGGTGGGGCCGAACGATGGTGGAGGGGACGGATATCAGCCAGTCGATGTCGCCGGCTGCATCTGCCCTCGCCCGGGCCGCGCGGAGCGTTCACTCGAAGGTGCCATCCGTGGCCCATCGGTGGAATCGGGTGTGCGAAGTGGTCCATGACCCGTACCGCTGGGGCCCGTCCCGCCAGGCCGTGCCGGTGCGGAACTTCCGGACGATCCCATTGCGGACCCGGTGGTCGTCCACCCGCTTCCGGCTGCGCAGAGACTCGGGCAGCAGTGGGCGGACGAACTCCCGCTCGGCATCGGACAGTTAATGACGGCGTACCACCCTGGGCCATCGAGTGCACCTTCGCCGAGGCCCGCGAGTACCTCGGCACGGGCCAGGCCCAGTTCCTCGCCGCCCGCGCCGTCGAGTGGACCTTTCGCCCTGTTCTGCCACACGATCACCGTCCTTTGGCGCGCGCTGCACGGGCACCACCCCGACGACTCGGCCGAGCTCTGTCACCGATCACCGTGGCACGTCACCAAGGCCGAGCCGTCCTTCGCTGACACGGCTGCCGAGCTCCGCCGCAGGACCAACGAAACGCGAAAGTCGAGGATGGGCGTGGGCCAGTTATCCAATGGCCCCGGTACTCATCGACTCTCGCTTCATTCCGATGCAGCATCGGATCCCTTTACTTCGCCGTTCGCCAAGCATCCGACTTCAGTCGGATGCCGGCGATGCACGCCCTCCTGTGCGTGAGATGCTTACTCAAACTCCGTTCTATTGGACAAAAGTGGAGGCTATCTCGGTATGAAATACCAGTCCACGAAAACGGTCGCGCCACGTATTCCGCATCAATTGCTCACCGAAGCCGCGTCCACTCGACCGCAGGAGCGGACGGACCGCAAGGCCATACGCGTACTCGCCGTGGAGAGCGACTCCCAGGACGCCGACCTGCTCATTCTGGGACTGCGCCGACATGGATACACGGCGGAGCAGGTCCGGACCGGCGCCGAGGCGCTCCAGCAGTACCGGAAGGCCGACCTGCTCCTCGTCGACCTGGATCTGCCGGACCTGGACGGTGTGGAACTGTGCCGCAGCATTCGGGCCGTCTGTGACGTCGCCATCATCGTCGTCACCGCCCGCGACACGGAACTCGACAGGGTCCTCAGTCTGCGTGCGGGAGCGGACGACTATGTCGTCAAGCCATGCAGTCTGACCGAATTGACTGCTCGAATAGAAGCCGTGATGCGCAGGGTCCGGCTGCAGCCGTTCGTCCCCAAGGACGTCATCGCGGTCGGCTCGCTGCACATCGATCACCGCGCCCGGGAAATCCAACTCGACGGCCGGTACATAGACGTGACCCGAAAGGAATTCGATCTGCTCTATCTGCTCGCCTCACGGCCGGGGGCTGTCTTTTCGCGCAAGCAGATCATGACCCAGGTGTGGAGCGACCCCAGAGCGAAACCCGGCCGGACCATAGATACGCACGTCAGCAGCCTGCGCAGTAAACTCGGTTCCAGCCGGTGGATCACCACGGTGCGCGGTGTCGGTTTCCGTTTCGGACCTTCCTGATTTTTTCGGCGGCAGCCACACGGCTGTTGCCCCGACTGCTGAATCCTCTCCCGGGGACTCCATCAAGAACTCCGGCACAATCCAGGCCCTGTGACAGAGGATCCGGGACCCGTCGATCAACGGCGATCGCGGTTTCCGGACCGGCAAAGCCCTTGGGCTCCGGACGACGCGCGCATGTGGCCCTCAGCGGCCCGATCGCCCGGCCGTGAGCCGTTCCAGGAGTGCCACCACCTCCAGCCGCCCCGGTAGACCCAGGACCGTCAATGCAGTGGCGTGGGCGGGCAGTTCCGCCGGATCGGGCGTCGCGGCCGGTTCGACGTCCCGGTGCGCGGCCTTCCTTACGCGTATCTGTCTGCTCCAAGGGTCGATGACGATCGCCGGACGGCGGTGACTCGGCAGCGGTCACAACGGCGGGTTGCCGTGCTTGCGGGAGGGCAGGTCGGCGTGCTTGGTGCGGAGCATCTCCAGGGACCTGATGAGCACCTCGCGAGTCCCGGCCGGATCGATGACGTCGTCGACGAGGCCGCGTTCGGCCGCGTAGTACGGGTGCATCAGCTCGGCCTTGTACTCCTTGACCATGTGGGCGCGCATCGCCTCGGGGTCCTCGGCGTCGGCGATCTGCCGCCGGAAGATGACGTTGGCGGCACCTTCGGCGCCCATGACGGCGATCTCGTTGGTCGGCCACGCGTAGGTGAGGTCCGCGCCGATGGACTGGCTGTCCATGACGATGTAGGCACCGCCGTACGCCTTGCGCAGGATCAGGGAGATCCGGGGGACGGTCGCGTTGCAGTACGCGTACAACAGCTTCGCGCCGTGGCGGATGATTCCGCCGTGCTCCTGGTCGACACCGGGCAGGAAGCCGGGGACGTCCAGGATGGTGACGATCGGGATGCTGAAGGCGTCGCACATCTGCACGAAACGCGCCGCCTTCTCGGCGGCCTCGATGTCGAGCACCCCCGCGAGGGTCTGCGGCTGGTTGGCGACGATGCCCACCACCTCACCGTCCAGGCGTGCCAGAGCGCAGATGATGTTGCGGGCCCAGCGCTCGTGGATCTCCAGGTAGTCGCCCTCGTCGACGAGTTCCTCGATGACCTCGGCCATGTCGTAGGGGCGGTTGCCGTCGGCCGGGACCAGGTCCAGGAGCGTGGTGCTCCGGCGGTGGGCCGAGTCGTCCGACACGGCCGTCGGAGGCAGCTCGCGGTTGTTCTGCGGAAGCATCGACAGGAGGTAGCGCACCTCGGCGATGCACGTCTCCTCGTCGTCGTACGCGAAGTGGGCCACACCGCTCGTCTCGGCGTGCACGTCCGCGCCGCCCAGGCCGTTCTGGGTGATCTCCTCGCCGGTCACCGCCTTGACGACGTCCGGGCCTGTGATGAACATCTGTGACGTCTCGCGGACCATGAACACGAAGTCCGTCAGCGCGGGCGAGTAGGCCGCGCCGCCCGCGCAGGGGCCCAGCATCACGCTGATCTGCGGGATGACACCGGAGGCCCTGGTGTTGCGCTGGAAGATGCCGCCGTAACCGGCGAGGGCGGAGACGCCCTCCTGGATACGGGCGCCCGCGCCGTCGTTCAGCGACACCAGCGGAGCCCCGGCCGCGATGGCCATGTCCATGATCTTGTGGATCTTCGTGGCGTGGGCCTCGCCAAGCGCCCCGCCGAAGATGCGGAAGTCATGGGCGTAGACGAAGGCCGTACGGCCCTCCACCGTGCCCCAGCCGGTGACGACACCGTCGGTGTACGGCTTCTTCGCCTCCAGTCCGAATCCGGTGGCCCGGTGCCGGCGCAGCTGCTCGACCTCGTTGAAGGAACCCGGGTCCAGCAGCAGCTCGATGCGCTCCCGAGAGGTCAGCTTGCCCTTGGCGTGCTGCTCCTCGGTCGCCTTCTCGCTGGGGCCGGCCAACGCCTGGGCACGAATCTCGTGCAGCTCCGCCACTCGCCCGCGCATGTTCTCGAGTTGGTGCCTCTCCCACGGGTGGTCGTCCAAGACGGTCATCGGTCTTCCTCCTGTGTCGGGCTCTTGGGTCGCGCCTGCCTCGGCAGCGCCCGGACGCGTCCACCGACGAGCACTGCCTGGGGCGGCAGCCGACGTACGACCTGCCGCGGCGCGGGTCCCCGGATCGCGGCCGCGGCGGCGTGGTCCCCGCCGCAGGGCACGTCCACGACGGTCCAGTCGGCGGGCCGTGACGGGGTGTGCGGCCCTTCGTCGCCGAGGTACACGTCCGACATCCAGCCGCCGACCCCGATGCCGGTCCCCTTGAGGTACGCCTCCTTGCGGGCCCACAGCCGGGCGAACACAGCCGGGCGGTCCCCGGGCGCATGCCCCTCCAGCTCGCGCCGCTCCCTCGGGTGGAGTGCCGAAGCGCACACATCGACACGCTCCGGTCGCGGTAGCCGCTCCACATCGACGCCGACCGGTGAGCAGGCCACGCCGATGAGGACGGCGCCCCGGCTGTGCGACAGCGAGAAGTGCGCAGCCGAGTCGACCAGCACCGGGCGCCCGTGCGGACCGCCGCACCGAGGACATTCCGCCCGTGAGAAGGCGATGTCCTGCGGCGCCGTCCTCAAGTACGCCGCCAGCAGCCGCCGCAGCGCGATGTGGGCGACCACGTACCGCTCGCGGTCGGCGGGCCGCCGGAACGCGTCCGCGCGACCGCGCTCGGCCTCGTCCAGCTCGTGCAGCGCGAGTGGACCGTGCAGGCCTGCCGTCTCGGGGGCGGGCAGCAGCCAGAGGTCCAGCGTCCCCCGCCGCAGCCGCGGCTCGGCCCCGAGCGGTGGCCGCTGGCCGGTCATGCGGCCCGGTTTCGTACGTCGTCCAGCAGGCGGGCCTGGCGCAGTGTCTCCTCGGCCGGAGCGGCGCCGGCGCGCACCGAGGCGACGAAGGCGGCGATCGTGGCGGCCACCTGGTCGTGGGGTGCCAGCCGGATCTCCTCATGACCCCCGCCCCGGTGCAGTTCGATCACCGGGACGAAGTCCGCCGGCGGGGTGAACGCACGGTCCACCGTGATCCGGCCCGTACTGCCCCACAGCTCGTACCGGGAGAGGTACGCGTGCTCGATACCGAAGGTGATCTGTGCCGTACTCCCCTCGCGTGTGCGCAGGAGGACGGCGCCCGAGGTCTCGACCTCGCGACCGCGCCCCCGCGTGAGCTCGGCCCCGACGACCTGCAGTCCGGGGCCGAGGAAGTGCACGGCCGCGCGCAGCGGGTAGAGGCCGACGTCCGCCAGCGCGCCGCCGCCGAGCTCGGGCCGGTGGCGGATGTCCGTGTCCGCCAGGGCCGGGATGGTGAACGCCGCGTGCAGCGCCCGGAGTTCGCCGATCGCGCCGTCGGCCACCAGGCGCCGCACCGCTTCGTGCCGCGGGTGGTGGACGAACATGACGTTCTCCACCAGCGCCAGCCCGCGGTCCCGGGCCAGGTCGAGGAGTTGCCCGGTGCGGGTGGCGTTCGTCGTCAGGGGCTTCTCCGCGAGCACGTGCTTGCCGGCGTCGAGAGCGGCCTCGACCCAGCGGTCGTGCAGCGAAGCGGGCAGCGGCACATAGACGGCATCCACCTCCTTGAGGTCCAGCAGCTCGGCGTAGCCCCGCACCGCGCGGCCGCCGAAGCGCTCCGCGACCCGTTCCGCCTTCTCCAGGGAGCGGCTGGCGACCGCGACGACCTCCGTGTCCGCATCGGCCTCGAAGCCGGGGAGCATCCGGCGCACCGCGATGTCCGCGCAGCCGATCACCCCGATGCCCACCGGTTCGCTCATCGGGCAGTCACCGCCGTCGCGTTGAGGCACGCCAGCAGGGTGCGCCCCTGGACGTTGACGTAGTGGCCGTGCCGGACCAGGGAAGTGAGCTGTGCCGGGGTGACCCAGGCGTAGCCGGGCGGCGGGTCCTGCGGTGCGTCGGCCTCGTCCGCGTCCACGATCAGACAGCGGCTCTCGGCGTTGAGGAAGCGCCCGCCCTCCTCCGAGTGGACGGCCTCGTAGCGAATACGGTCTCCGTGCGCACGCAGCACCGTGTCGAGGAAGCGCGGCCGGTCCCGCGCGTCGAGGTGGGCGTAGTTGTCCGGGGTGTACTGCACGGTGGGGCCCAGCTCGATGGTGTCGAGGAAGCCGCCCTCGACACGGGCGTGCACCAGGACGTGGGGCACGCCATCGAACTCGCGGGTGAGGAAGGCGGTGACACCCTGCCCCACCGGTTCGAAGAGGGGTTGGGTCCACCCCGTGACCTCGCGGTTGCCCGCCCGCACGGACACCGCCACCACCCGGAAATAGCGGCCGTCCTCGTGCTCGATGGCGCTCTCGCCGCGCTTCCACCGGGGAACGCTCGCGAGCGGGACACGCTCGGCCCGCACATCGTGCCGGGCGCGTTCCCCGGTGATCCAGGAGAACAGCTCGATGTCGCTGAGCAGCGCTCCCCCTCCGGTGTCCAGGTGGGGCAGGCAGGACAGCACGGTGCGCGAGTCCATGTTGACGACGTTGTCCCGGTGCAGCAGTTCGCCGATCTGGCCGAGGGTGAGCCAGCAGAAGTCGTCGAGCAGCGGCACGTCACCGGTCGCTTCCACGATCATGTTGCGGTTGGACTTCCGGTAGAACCACGAGCCGTGTTCGGACTGCAGCACATCGCCGATGACGCGCCCGCGGCGCGGACCGACGAAGTACTCGATGTACTTCACGTCCGCGCCCTTGTGGACCCTGGTGTAGTTGCTGCGGGTGGCCTGGACCGTGGGCGAGAGCTGGAGCAGGTTCGGGTTGCCCGGCTCCATTTTCGCCTGCATCAGGAAGTGCGGCACCCCGCCGAACTCCTTGACGAGGATGCCCAGGATGCCCACCTCGGGCTGCTTGATGATGGGCTGGTACCAGTCGGCGTACGGACCGTCCCCGTAGGGGCCGTCCTCCTCGGTGACGTGCAGCCCCTCGACGGTGAAGAAACGGCCGCTGCGGTGCGCGAGATTGCCGGTGCGCTCGTCGAACGACCAGCCCTCCAGCTCCGCGAACGGTATGCGGTCCACGCGGAACTCATTGACCCGGCCGCGTTCGGCCAGCCAGGCGGCGAAGTCCCCGGTGCGCAGCTGGACGCCTTCCGCGGCCGCCGCGGACAGCGCGATGCGGGACGGCAGACGCGCGTCCGCGCGCGCCTGGAGCGGAGATCGAAGGGACAGAGAAGGCATCAGAGGGCTCCCTGGGTCCGTGCGCCGGACCGCGGGGGTCGGACACGACGGCGTGGGTGAAGTCGGCGGGTATCCGCCGGTGGTGGTCGGGCCCGAAGGCCGGACTCGCCACCTGCGGCGCGAGAGCACGCGGCTTCTCGATGGAGATGACGCGCTGACCACCGGCGTCTGGTACTCGTAGCGGGCCCGAGGACCGACTCCGTGCAGCAGGTGGTCGACGATGTCCTCCACCGGGACGGCGAACCCCGACGCCGCGTTGACCGTCTCGGACCCCAGGCCGAGGGCGAGCAGCCGGTCGATGACGGTGACCACGTCCTTGACGTCGATGAGGTCGCGGGCGGCTCCCTTGTGCACCCGCACCCGCACCCGCGTCGGCGTCGGCGTCGGCGTCGGCGTCGGCGTCGGCGTCGGCAGAAGCTGGTGCTCCGGCCGGTCGGGCCGGACGAGATGCCCGAGCCGCAGAATCAGGTGGTCGGGCCCCGGAGTCGCGGAGTATCTCCTCAAGAGCCAACTTGTGTGCGCCGTACGGTGTGCACGGCGTCACCGGCGTGTCTTCCCTGCCGGGGCACCTCGGCCGGCCCGTACATGCCGGCGGCAGCGGTCGAGAGGAACAGCAGCCGCTGCCCGCCCGCCACGCACCGCTCCGCGACCTCGAGCAGCAGCGCCGCCTCGCGCGTGAAGTACGCGTCGGAGGTGCCGCTCGCCCTGGAAACCCCTGCCGCGAGGGCCACGGTGTCCGGATGCCGGCCGGCCGGCCGGCGCAGGTTCCGCGCCAGGAATCCGGTTCCCGGAATGTCCATACGTCGTCGTCCCGATCTCTGGAAGGGAAGTGGCCGGCAGGCTCAGCCGTGCGCGGCCACGAACTCCTTGACCGAGGCGGTGACGTAGTCCAGCATCTCGTCGGTGAGCGCCGGATAGACCCCGATCCAGAAGGTGTGGTCGGTGATGATGTCGCTGTTCGTCAGGTCGCCCACGATCCGGTGCGGCTGGCCGATGTAGGCCGGGTGCCGGGTCAGGTTGCCGCCGAACAGCCGACGGGTGCCGATCTTCCGGTCCTCCAGGAATGCCACCAGCTCGGCGCGGCTGAACGGCGCCTCGGGGTCCACCGTGAGCACGAAGCCGAACCAGCTCGGGTCGGAGCGGGGGGTGGCCTCCGGGAGCAGCAGACCCGGTACGCCGTCCAGGCCGTCCCGCAGCCGCCGCCAGTTGCGCTTCCTGGCGTCGATGAAGTCGTCCAGCTTGGCCAGCTGGGTCAGCCCCAGGGCCGCCTGGATGTCGGTCGCCTTCAGGTTGTAACCGACGTGGGAGAAGATGTACTTGTGGTCGTATCCGGCGGGCAGGGTGCCCATCTGGTACCTGAAGCGCTTGAGGCACTTGTCGTTCTCGCCGGGCTCGCACCAGCAGTCCCGGCCCCAGTCCCGCAGCGACTCCACGATCCGGGCGAGGCCCAGGTTCGAGGTCAGCACGCAGCCGCCCTCACCCATGGTGAGGTGGTGCGCCGGATAGAAACTGACGGTGGTCATGTCGCCGAAGGAGCCGGTGAGCTTCCCGTCGTACAGCGAGCCGACCGCGTCGCAGTTGTCCTCGATCAGGAACAGGTCGTGTTCCTCGGCGAGTTGGGCGATCTCGGTGACGGGGAAGGGGTTGCCCAGCGCGTGCGCGATGATGATGGCCCGTGTCCTCGGGCCGATCGCGGCCGCCACCCGATCGGCTGTCGCGTTGTAGGTGGTGAGGTCCACGTCCACGAAGACCGGGACGAGGCCGTTCTGCAGGATCGGGTTGACGGTTGTCGGGAAGCCCGCCGCGACGGTGATCACCTCGTCGCCCGGCTTCAGCCGCCTGTCCTCCAGCACGTGCGAGGTGAGCGCCGACACGGCCAGCAGGTTCGCCGACGAACCGGAGTTGGTGAGGTGGGCCTTGCGGCGCCCCAGCCGTCGGGCGAAGGCCGACTCGAACGTGCGGGAGCTCCGCCCGGCGGCGATGCGCATCTCCAGCGCGGCCTCCACCAAGGCCGTCCGGTCCGCCTCGTCCAGCACCGCGCCGGACGGCCAGATCTCCGTCGTACCAGGGACGAACTCCCGTTGCGGGGAGACCTCCTGGTGGTACTTGCGGACCTCTTCGAGTACCAGTTCCTTGCGGTCGCTCACGGTGATTCCCCTTCCATGTCCGGTGCGTTGGCCGTGACACCGGGCGGTGGGTGCCCGGGCGGCAGTACGGGCGCGAGCAGATCGCGCAGGGAGTCGTCGAGGTACCGGCGCGGCCGCCAGCCCAGCAGCCGGTCGGCGCGCGCGATGTCCAGCCGTTGCCACGCGACGTCGGTGCGCGAGGGCGGGCCCTCGGGGTCCTCGACGACCGGGACCTCCAGACCGCTGAGCGAGACCATCCGGTGGATCAGCTCGCGCATCGGGACCGCCTCGCCGCGGCCCACATTGATCACCCGGCCCGTGACGGCCGCTCCCGGTGCCGTGGCCGCGGCCAGTACCGCGGCGACGGCGTCGCCCGCGTCCACCAGGTCGCGGGCCGCGCGCAGCGGCGGGAGCCGCAGTTCGGCGGCCTTCTCGCCGCGCGCGTCGGCGCGCGCGGCCTCACCGAGATGGGCCGCGACCCGGCCGAAGAGACTGCCCTCCGGCACTCCGGCACCGATCACGTTGGCGAGCCGGAGCACCACGCCGTCGACGCCCCGCTCGGACGCGGCGCGCAGGACGGCCCGTGTGCCCAGGAGCTTGGTGCGTCCGTACGCGGTGACCGGGGCCGGCGCATGGTCCTCGCCGGTGGCGGCGTCCAGTGCGCCGGCCCCGTACTCGTGGACGCTGCCGAGCTGGACCAGCCGTACCGGCGGACCGGACAGCCCGGCGAGCGCCGCGACGAGGCGCTCGACCAGTTCGGCGTTGCCTGCGGCCATCTGTTCCTCGTCCGCCCGCCAGGCCCGGCCGGCCGCGTTGACCACCACGTCGGCGCCGGTCGAGTCGAGGAGCCCGGCGATCTCCTCCGGCGCCGCCGCGAGCAGATCCAGGCGTACGGGCGTGCGGTCCTGCGCGGGGTCGTACCCACCGGTGCGGGACACCGGGTGGACCCGGGCGCCGAGCGCGGCGAAGGCCTCGCCGATGTGGCGGCCCAGGAATCCGGTGCCGCCCAGGACGACGACCGAGAGCCCGGCCACCGGGCGGGCCTCAGGCCGCACGGCTCGCCCCGTGCTTGACGGCCTTCCACCAGCCGGGGTTGTCCCGGTACCAGGCGACCGTCTCGGCCAGGCCCTCCTCGAAGCCGGTCAGCGGGGCGTAGCCGAGCCGCTCACGGATCTTGGACTCGTCGATCGAGTACCGCAGGTCGTGCGCCTTGCGGTCCGGGACCCGGCGGATCATCTCCTCACCCGCGCCGGTCAGTTCGAGCAGCTTCTCGGTCAGGGCGAGGTTCGTGTACTCGTTGCCGCCGCCGATGTTGTAGATCTCGCCGGGTTTCCCGTGGTTGAGCACCAGGTCGATGCCGCGGCAGTGGTCGTCCACGTGCAGCCACTCGCGGACGTTGCGCCCGTCGCCGTACAGCGGGACCTGGCGGCCCTCCAGCAGGTTCGTGACGAACAGGGGAATGACCTTCTCAGGGTGCTGGTACGGCCCGTAGTTGTTGGAGCAGCGCGTGATGGACAGGTCCACGCCGTGTGTGCGCCAGTACGTCCGGGCGACCAGGTCCGAGCCGGCCTTCGATGCGGCGTAAGGGGAGTTGGGCGCCAGCGGCCACTCCTCGGTCCAGGATCCCTCCTCGATCGAGCCGTACACCTCGTCCGTGGAGACGTGCACGACCCGTTCCACGTCGCTCTCCAGCACGGCGTCCAGCAGGGTCTGGGTGCCCAGGACGTTCGTGCGGAAGAATTCGCCGGCGCCCTCCAGGGAGCGGTCGACGTGGGTCTCGGCCGCGAAGTGGACCACGGCGTCGTGGCCCGGTACCAGTTCGCGCATCAGGTCGCGGTCGCAGACGTCGCCGCGGACGCACACCAGCCGCTCGTGCGAAGTGGGCAGGTTGTCCCGGTTACCCGCGTAGGTCAGCTTGTCCAGGGCGGTGACCTCGGCGCCCGCCCAGCCGGTGTACTCGTCGGCCAGCAGTTTGCGGACGAAGTTGGAGCCGATGAAACCGGCCGCTCCGGTGACCAGGATCCTCATGCCGCGACCTCCACTCGGGTGTGGTCTCCGACGACCAGGCAGTGATGGTCCGCGCCCCGGCCGGTGGTGCCGACGGAGGCGGCGCGCCCGATCAGCGAGTAGCGCAGGCCGCGGACGCCGGTGACCGATGCCTCGTCCAGGGCTATGGAGCTCTCCAGCCGGCTGTCGGTCACCAGGCAGTCCCGCCCGATCGAGGTGTACGGGCCCACATGGCTCCCCTCGACGACGGTGCCGGCGCCTATGATCACCGGGCCCTCGACCCGGGACCGCAGGATGCGCGCCCCGAACTCGACCACGACCTGGCCGACGAGGACGCTGCCGGCGTCGACGTGACCGTCGACGCGCCGACTCAGGCCGTCGAGGAGATGCCTGTTGCACTCCAGGACGTCCTCGACCTTTCCGGTGTCCTTCCAGTAGCCGTCGTACCGGCTGGCCCGGACGTCCGCGCCGGAGGAGACCAGCCACTGGATGGCGTCGGTTATCTCCAACTCGCCGCGGGCGCTGGGCTCGATGGCCTCCACCGCCTTGTGGATGGCGGGCGTGAAGAAGTACACACCGATCAGCGCCATGTCGCTGCGCGGCTCCTGCGGCTTCTCCACCAGGCGCAGCACCTCGCCGTCGGGGCCGAGTTCGGCGACCCCGAAGGAGCGGGGGTCGGTCACCTTGTGCACGACGACCTGCGCGGCCGGGCGGTGCGTGGTGAACTCCTCGGCGATGCCGGCGACCCCGTCGGGCAGCATGTTGTCGCCCAGGTACATCACGAAGTCGTCGTCGCCGAGGAAGCCGCGGGCGATGGACACGGTGTGGGCCAGTCCGCGTGGCGCGTCCTGGGGAATGTAGGTGATCCGCAGGCCGAACCGGGAGCCGTCGCCGAGCACGGCCTCGATCTCGGGCCCGCGGTCGCCGACGATGACGCCGACCTCGGCCACCCCCAGATCCCGGACGCCCTGCAGTACGTGCACCAGGACGGGCGTGTTCGCGATGGGGATGAGCTGCTTGGGCATCGAGTAACTGAAAGGCCGCAGGCGGGTACCGGACCCGCCTGCAAGCACCAGAGCCTTCATCGAGAGGTCCTTTCGGTTCGTGTGTTCATGCCGGCCGTTCGAGCGCGGTGCCCACTTCCCGGGCCTGAGCGTGACGTGTGACCTCGCTGCGTCAGAGTCGCTCTTGGGCCGTACCGAAGCGTCGGACGATCGGCATCTCCACGTACCGGTACAGCAGCCATGCCACGGTGACGGAGGCGACAAGGGCCGATGCGATATAGGCGATCACCATGGCCACCGAGTCGAACGGGCCGTGCAGCAGCTTGATGTTGAGGGTGTGGAGCACCAGGTAGTGGCAGAGGTAGAAAGCGAACGACACATTGCCGAGCAGCACCATCGCGCGCGACGACAGGAACGTCGGGCGCCGTGCGATGTCCCGCTGTGCGGCGGCGACGATGAGCAGCACGCAGGAGATGAAGAGCGGTGCCCGCCAGCCGAACAGCAACGGGCTGTAGCTCGCAACGACGTAGCAGGGCACGAACGAGACCAGTACCCACGGCATGCTCACGCGCGGGAAGCGGCCGGAGGTCACCAGGAGCGCGGCGAACACTCCGGCGAAGAAATCGCAGAGGCGGCCGAGCGGGAAGACGTAGGCGAACCACATCTCGAAGCCGGCCGCGCTCTGCTCGCCCACGAGCTTCCCGGCGGGCAGGACGTCCGCGAGGATCGGTATGAGGAAGGCGACCGCCACGCAGAGGGCCAGGCCCGTCCAGGCCACACGGCGGCCCACGCCGCGGAACCACCGGATGACGAGGGGGAACACCAGGTAGAACACGGCCTCCACGGCGAGGGACCAACCCGGCGCAAGGACACTGAAGTTGACCTGCGGGTTCGGTACCCACACCTGGACGAGGCTCCCGTAGGCGAGCATGTCCTGCCACCGGACACCCACGTCCCACAGCAGCACCGCCGCCGCGACGCCGACCACGTAGTACAGCGGCAGAACCTTGACGAACCTGCGGCGGTAGAAGCCGCCGGTGCGGTCGGTGGAACGTGCGGACCAGGCGAGGACGAAGCCACTGAGGATGAAGAAGAAGCCCACTCCGAGGCCCGCCAGCACGCCGGCCGCGGCATTGAAGCTCGCGTTGGTCCGCTGGTCGGCGAAGGTGGGAAAGACCGGGCTCGAGGCGTGGCTGACGAAGACCGCGAGCGCCGCGAAGAAGCGCAGTCCGGTCAGCGAGTCGAGCCTGGCACGGCCAACGTGAGCGGGCGGCGCCCCCTCCTCGGGGGCTGCCGCCCGCTTGCGTATCTCCGCTCTGTCGAGGGAAGTCACGGATTTCTCCTCGGCATCACGGCCGCCATGGCCGCGAGGCCCTCGTAGCCGGGCACGGCGGCCAGGCCGCCGCCATCGAGCACCACGGTCGTCGATTCCTGTGTCATGAACTTCTCCAAGCGAGGGGGCGGGGGCGAGCTGGGGGACGCCGAAAAGGGGACGCCGGAAAACGGCGTCCCCTTCACCCGACCACCCGGAGCATCGCCCCGGAGGTCAACCGGATTGGATTCTCACGACATCGCGGGCGTGATGTTGTGATTGGACCGGAACAGGTTGGTCGGGTCGTACTTCGCCTTGACCTGGGCGAGTCGTTCCCCTGTGGCCCCGGGGAAGACCGCGTTCCGGATCTGCTCCTGCGTCACGTCCATGATGAAGTTGACGTACGCGCCGGAGTCGGACTGCCGCATGGCGGTCATGAACTCATCGACCCAGGTGGCGTGGACGTCGGCCTCGGCCGCGTCGGCGTAGATGGCGGACAGGTGGGCCATGATCTTGCTCTGTCGGTGAGCGAAGGCCGTGGCGTCGTTCGGGACCCGCGCCATGGCCCCGCCGAGCACCCGCAGCTGCGCCCCGGCGACCATCGCGCTCGAGGCGGTGACGCGCTCCAGGATGAGCTCGGCGGTCTCGCGGTCGACCTGGTCGATGAACATGTTGCGCGAGACGGAGATGGGGTGCTCCAGGGGGTCCGCCGGGGGGAACATCCCTGTGTACGGCATGGCCTGCACCATGTCGGCCAGCGGCGGGACGATCGCCCGGAACCGGCCGATGACCTTCTCGCCCTCCTCCGCGGGGCCGGCGTAGCACAGCATCGCGAGAATGATCGGCTTGCCGTGGTACTCCGCGGGCACGAACGGGAAGGGGGGTGCCGTCCACACGTTGATGATCGTGGAGAGCTCCTCGGGGGCGGCCACCGCCTCGGCGACGAAGGCCTCGAGGATCTCGGGGGTCACGGGGGTCACCATCATGCCGCCGTACACGCCGTCGAGCTCGTGCAACCGGAACTTGAAGCGGGTCGCCACCCCGAAGTTGCCGCCACCGCCGCGGATGGCCCAGAACAGGTCGGGGTGGTCGTGCTCGTCCACCACCAGCAGTTCGCCGTCGGCCGTGACGATCTCCGCGGCCAGCAGATCGTCGATGGTCATTCCGTGCTTGCGGGTCAGGTAACCGATGCCGCCACCCAGGGTGATGCCCCCGACCCCGACGAGGCGGCCGTCGCCGAATCCGGTCGCGAGCCCGTGCTCCGCGGCGGCTTCGGCGTACTCGCCCGCGGTGATGCCGGTCTCGGCCCAGGCGGTACGGGCCTCGACGTCGATCTCCAGCGCCCTCATGCTGGACAGGTCCAGGACGATGCCGCCCTCGCAGACACTGTGCCCGGCCGGGCTGTGTCCACCGCTGCGGACGGCCAACTCGAGCCCGGTCTCTCGCGCCAGCGCCACGACGCTCGCCACCTGTGTGGCGTTCTCGGGGCGCAGGATGACGGCGGGCCTGCGGTCGATGTCGCCCGCGTACACGCTGCGCGCCGCTTCGTACTCGGCACCACCAGGCCTGATGACCTGTCCGTACTGCTCATCGGTGAGTTCCCCGACAGAGAGGGGAATGCGGCCGAGAGGTGCTGTCACAGAGTGACTCCTTAATATCCGTCGCTGGTTGATTTGCGTCTCCGGTTCACGGGATTCTGTAAACGCTCCGACCCTGCCACCCGAGTCTTTTCCCTGTCAAACCCCAGAGGAAAGTCCCGATCAAACTCGAGTGGCATCGAGTTGCCCATTCCCAGCATGCGGAAACGTGCTGTCGCGGCGGATTTCACGCGCGACGGATGCACCATTTCAGTACGAGGCTCCCGCGCTGCGACACGAAGCGCTTCGAATGTACGCCGTATTCAGATTGCCCTGGCCTCGATGAGGCAGAACCCGGGCCCTCCGAGCTGTGTCACGGATACGACCTCGAGGCCCGCCCGGTGGCACACCTCGTCGAACTCGGCGCGGGTGCGCTCCCTGCCGCCCCAGTTCACCAGCATGTTGATGTCGCCGAGGTAGAGCCCCACGGCATGGGGGTCGACCACATCGGACAGGACGGGCTCCACGATCAGGACGCGTCCGTCCGCCGGAAGCACCTCGCGGACGTGGCTGAGGATCGTGACGCACCGGTCGTCCGACCAGTCGTGCAGGATGCTCTTGATCAGGTAGACGTCGGCGCCTTCGGGAACCGAGGTGAAGAAGTCCCCGGGCACCACGGAACAGCGGTCCGCGAGTCCGTCGCGCCGCATGGTCTCCGGAGCCTGGGCCAGGCCCTCCTCGGTGTCGTAGAGGATGCCGGTGAGGGAGGTGTGCTCCCGCAGGACGCCGGCGAGCAGGGTGCCGTCGCCGCCTCCGATGTCGGCGACCGTGGTGAAGCGGCCGAAGTCGAAGGCGCCCGGCAGCACCGTCGCGGTGGCCCGAGTCGCCTGGCTCATCGCCTCGTTGAAGCCCGCGGAGCGCTCCGGGTGGTCCTTGAGGTAGCTGAAGAAGTCCTTGCCGAAGGCCTTCTCGAACGAGGTGTCCCCGGTACGGAGGCTGTCGGTCAGGTGCTCCCAGCCGGGCTGC
This sequence comes from Streptomyces sp. NBC_01750, assembly GCF_035918095.1. Classification (NCBI taxonomy): domain Bacteria; kingdom Bacillati; phylum Actinomycetota; class Actinomycetes; order Kitasatosporales; family Streptomycetaceae; genus Streptomyces; species Streptomyces sp. NBC_01750. The sequence goes on along the minus strand of NZ_CP109137.1, from coordinate 6,694,042 downwards.
ATGAGCCGCTCCATGAACCCGGAGGAGGTGACCAGCGAAGCCATGGAGCCGGGGCGCCCCGGGTCGAGGAGGGCGCCCACGGACGTCACCGAGAAGGCGCCCGGCGCGGACTCCTCGAGGAGGCGCAGGCCGGCCAGGGCGCGGAGCAGCCGAAGTGTGGGCTGCGGGGCCGTGCCGGCTTCCTCGGCCACGTCGGTGGCGAGCCTTTCCTTGTCGCCCATCAGCTCGACGATCCTCAAGTCGACGGCCGCGCGCACGGTGTGCGCCGCCAGAGTCCCGAACATGAGTTGAACGACGTATCCGCGGTCCTCCATCGTTGCCGCCTGGCCCTCGTCGTGCGCCACAGTGGTTCCCCTTCCGCTCCGCCGGTGCGCGATCCGACCACCAGGGCCGACCCCCGCAAGTTAGGTGACCTACGTGCTGAATATGCGTCGGACCGATCTCCGAGTGGAGTCGGCCCGATTTTTCTCATATACGCCCGGGCTGTTACACCCGAGCCTTTTCACTGTCAAACGCGAGATGAAACACCCGATCAAATTCGGCCAAGGCGTCGAGCTCCCTATGCCGATGCCAGGGGGTTATTAATCCACCGCGCAACCTGGAATTCACGGAGAACACCGGCCCCGAGAGAGGGGACCCGGAGGCCTGGTGAGACCCCCGGGCCCCCGACCCGGCCGCGGTGTACGACGAGACCGTCAGGCAGACGCCTTCACGAGGGTGAGCACGCGTGCGCCGTAGGCGAGGGCATCGGACGCCGAGTCGATCCTCAGGCCCGCGGCAGCCGCAAGCTCCTGCCACTGGGCGTACGTACGTTCGCGCCCCCCGAAGTAGGCCATCATCCGGATGTCGCCGCTCGTGAAACCCGGATCCGGTTTGGAAGGCGACTGGTCGGCGCACTCGATGAGCAGCAGAGAGCCGCCCGGCTCCAGCGCCTCCACACAGTTGCGCAGAATCCGCACGGCGTCGTCGTCCGACCAGTTGTGCAGCACGAACGACACCGTGATCAGGTCGGACGTCACCGGCAGCGGATCGAAGAAGCTGCCGTCGACCACGTCGACCGTGCCGGCCAGTCCGGCTGCCTCGAACTTCTCTCGCGCCCTGGCCGCCGGGCCGGGGAGTTCCAGCAGGGTGGCGCTGATCCCGGGCTCCTTCCCCAGCACGGTGGCGATCAGATCGCCGTCGGCGCCGCCCACATCGAGGATGTGACGCACACCGGTCCAGTCGTGCCGTTCCACCGCCTCGCTGAAGATGCGCGTCTGGCCGTGCGCCATCAGGTCGTAGAAGGTGGCGCCGAGGACCGCGTCACCCGAGACGTCGTCCCAGAATTCCTTGCCGTAGTGCTTCTTGTAGATGGAGCCGCCGCCGCGGACGGCTTCGAAGAGGTGGATGAGGGAAAGGTCCGCCCGCCCGATCATGTGAGTCGGGTCCAGCCACCCCACCTGGGTCGCTGGGTGACCGTGGGCCAGCAGCTCGCCGAGGGCGGTGGGCGCGAAGTTGCCCGGCGTGGACTCCTCCAGCACATCGATGGCGACCAGGTGCCGGATCACCCTCCCCAGCGTCTCCTGATGGGAATCGGTCATCTTCGCGAGCGACTCGAGGTCCTGGACGCCGTCCTGCATGTGGTCGACCAGCCGCAGGTTCGCGGCCACCCGCAGCGCCATGGGGGTCACCAGGTCGGCGAGCCGCATCAACGTAGCGAACTCCGGGGGGAGTTCAGCGACTGCGGCGGGGGGCGTCAATTCATCCTTCGGCATGGGATTCTCCGATCAACATGGGCGATTTCTGAAAAGGGTCAGCGGCCCTGAGCAGGGCCGAACCACCTGGTGAGCGCGGACGTGAGGGCCGCGGTGGTGGTTTCCGGAGTGGCCGAGCCGGCGGGGGCGGTGGGCGCGGCCCAGGCGACATGGCCGTCGGGGCGGATCAGCACCGCCGCGGGGGCCGGGACGTCGCCGATCACCGGGTACGTCCAGTGATCGTCCTGGCACTCTGCCTCGACAAGGTCCACCCGGTCCGTCCAGCCTTCGAGGGCGGCACGCAGGTCGGGTCGGCCGGTGAAGTCGAGCAGCACAGGTCGAGCGGCGTGCAGCAGCTCGAAGGCGCGTATCTGCCCAGAGGGTGTCTTGATGTCGAGGTCGGGCATCCGGCGACCGAGGGCCGGATGTCCGTCGCCCACCGGGTAGCGGATGTCGAGCTGGGTGCAGACGCCGCCCAGATACCGATTGGCGTCCTCGAACTCGACAAGGGCACCGAACACTTCGCGGAGCGCGTCGGTCTGAGCGCCTGGGCGCCAGAGGGCGGTCTGTGCGCGGATGCTGCCGAGCATGCGCTCGGTGGCTGGGTGCCGTTCGGCGTGGTAGCTGTCCAGCAGTTCCTCGGGGGCCTGCCCGCGCGCGACCGCGGCGAGCTTCCAGCCCAGGTTGACGGCGTCCTGGAGCCCCAGGTTCATTCCCTGTCCGCTGGAGGGGAAATGGATGTGTGCGGCGTCCCCGGCCAGCAGGACCCGTCCTTCGCGGTACCTGTCGGCCTGCCGGGCGGCGTCGCTGAAGCTGCTGAGCCAGTGCGGGCTGTGCATGCCGAAGTCGGTACCGGCGATCTTGATGCATGCCCGGCTGAGCGCCTCCAGGGTCACGGGGGCGTCTCGATCCGTGACCTTGTCGAACTCCATAGTGATCACCCGATGCGTGTCGGGTCGGTCGGAGTCGAAGATCATAAAGGACCCGTGCTCCCGTCGGCTCTCGGAGCCGAAGATGATCCCGGGGGGTGGGTCGGTGAGCTTTACGTCGCCCATCAGCGCGGTCACCGTGGCCGGTGTGCCGGGGTAGCCGATGCCGGCCAGCTTGCGTACGGCGCTGCGGCCGCCGTCACAGCCCACCAGGTAGCCGGCTCGCAGCCGCTCGGTGCCCTGGACCCCGGCGATCTGCACCTCGACCCCGGTCCCGTCCTGGCGCAGACCGATTACCTCGGCGGACCGGCGCAGCCGTACGCCCAGCTCGATCGCACGCTCCTCCAGGAGCCGCTCGACCCGGGACTGGTGGATGGCGAGGGCGTACGGATGTCTCGTCGGGAGGTCCCCGATGTCCAGAGGTATGAAAGAGAAGTGCGCGAGCGGCCCCGTCCTCCCGGCCGTGAGGAACCGGTCCGCGATCCCGCGCTGGTCGAGGAGCTCCACGCTCCGAGCGTGGAGGCCACCGGCTCGTGACTCACCGTTTCGCTCCGCGAGCCGTTCCAGCACCAGCACGTCCACTCCGGCGAGCCGCAGCTCGCAGGCGAGCATCAGCCCGACCGGGCCGGCGCCGGCGATTAGCACATCTGCCATGAGGACTCCTCTCTTGTTCCGCCACAGAACTGCATAGGGACGATGTTGTTCACGGCTCTACGGCAATCGGTGCGGGGCATGCGGGAGGCCGCCGACTGCCGACGGCCTCCCGTCGCCCCTACCGGAAGTCGGCCGCGTGATCGGCGGCCCACTGGTCAAACGTGCGTGCGGGGCGGCCGGTGACCTCCTCGACCGTCGATGAGATCTCCGCCGGCACACCGGCGCGCCCCGCCTGGAACCTGAGGGTCATGTCCGCGAGGTCGGCCGGGACCCGGTTCAGGATCATCTGCTCGCGCGCGACGGCCGGCGGCACCTCCTCGTACCGCACCGGACGTCCGACGGCCTCGCCGATCCGCCGGGCCTGCTCGGTCTGGGTGAGCGGCTCCGGCCCGGTCAGCACGTACTTCGCGCCCACGTGCCCGTCCGTCCGCAGCACGCGAGTGGCGACGTCCGCGATGTCACGCTCGTCGATGAGCGCCATCTCGGCCTCCGCGTACGGCCCGCGCACCACACCACCGGCGCGGATCTGCGGTGCCCACTGCAGGGTGTTGACGGCGAAACCGCAGGGCCGGACGAGGGTCCACTCCAGCCCGGATGTCTCGACCTCGTGCTCGATCTCCTTGTGGTACGCCACGATCGCGTTGTCGGCGCCGTCGGTGGTGTACTCGACGGACGACGACGAGAGCATGACGACCCGGCGTACCCCGCGTTCCCCTGCGGCCCGGAGGATCGGCCCCGCCGTGCCCGGCGAGGGGAACAGGAACAGCGCGGAGACGCCCTCCAGCGCGGGCTCCACCGTCTCCGGCCGGTTGAGGTCGCCACCGACCACCTCGGCCCCCGCCGGCAGGCGGGCTCCCTCCGGGCTACGGGTCAGCGCGCGTACGGACTCGCCCTCGGCGAGCAGTTGATGAACGACATGACGACCGACGTTCCCGGTCGCTCCGGTCACCAGAAACACGGACCCCTCCCCATCTCCGACCTCTCTGGATCAGCCTCGGCAACGTCATTCCGCACGAGACCGCTCCCTCAGGCTGGCGAAGCGGCCGCCCTGGAAGATCAACGGCCTCGCGTCGGCCCCCAGGGACCAGTCCTCCGCTTCGGCGATCACCAGGTGGTGGTCCCCCGCGACCTGAACCGTCCTGATCCGGCAGTCCAGCCAGCCGAGTCCGTCCGCTGTCACGGGGCGCCCGGCGAGGGTCCGGGCCCACTCCCGGCCGGCGAACCGGTCCGCGTCGGGTGCCGAGAAGGTCCGGCAGATCTCCTCCTGCGTATCGCTGAGGATCGAGACGGCGAAACCGCCTGTGGCCCGGATGGCCGGCCACGTGGTCGAGGTCAGCGCGGCGCAGAACGCGATCAGAGGCGGATCGAGTGACACGGAGGTGAAGGAGTTCACCGCCATGCCGACCGGCCCGCCGTCCGACTCCGCGGTCACCAGCACCACTCCGGTGCTGAAACATCCCAGTACGTCGCGGAAACTGCGCTGGGTCAGCACGGTCGCGTCCCTTCCCGGGTGTCAGCGAAAACTGTCGGCGTTGTCGCGCGCCCACTCCGCGAACGTCCTCGCCGGCTTCCCGGTCACCGTTTCGACGGTGGGCAGGGCCTGGGTCTCCGCCACGGTGGGGCTGCCGAGGAACTCCAGGGTTGCGGCGACGATCTCGGCCGACATGTGCGCGGCCATCGCCTCCTGGGCCCGCTCCGGAGTGATCTCCTCGTGCCGCAGCTTCCGGCCGATCGCCTCGCCGATCGCCGCCACCTGCTCGACGGGCGTGATCGGCGCGGGGCCGGTGAGCGCGTAGGCCGCGCCGGCGTGCCCGTCCTGGGTGAGCGCGGTCCGGGCCACGGCCGCGATGTCACCGGAGTGGACGGCGGGCAGGGCCACCTGCGCGTACGGCGTGCGGACCACGTCGCCCGCCGCGAGCTGGGCTGCCCAGGACCGGGTGTTGGAGGCGAACTGGCCCGGACGCAGGAACGTCCACTCCAGCCCGGACTCCTCCACGGCGCTCTCGGCCTCCTGGTGCACCTTGCCGATGAAGGAGTCCGGGCGGGTCTCCACGGCCATGGTGGACAGCAGCACGATCCGCCGCACCCCGGCGCGGGCCGCCTCCTCAAGCACCGCGGCCTCGTTCCCGGACATCATGAGGAAGAGGGCCTCCACCCCGGAGAGGGCCTTGGCCAGCGACTGCGGCGTGACGAAGTCTCCCTCGGCCACGTCCACGCCGGCCGGGAATCCGGCCCGCGCCGGGTCCCGGGTGAGCGCCCGAACGGCGACCCCCTCGGCACGCAGTTGCCGCAGCAGCTCGCCGCCGACGTTGCCCGTGGCACCGGATATCAGAATCATGACGTCACCTTTCGGAATGCGTTGGTGTGATCGGCCACCCACTGGGCGAAGGTCAGGCCTGACCTGCCCAGGAAGGAGTCGACCGGAGAGATCTCGTGCGGGCGACCGACCAGGGTCGCGAACATCCTCAGCCGCGACTCCACGGCATGCGGGGGGACACCGGCCCGGAGCCACTCCTGTCGCGCCTCGTCGTGTGTGAGCTCCGCAAAGCGGACCGGCTCGCCGGTCACTTCGCCGATGATCCGTGCCCGGTCGGCGTAGCTGAGCGACTCCGGCCCGCTGAACAGCGGCGTTTCCCCCACGAGGTCGTCGGTCAGCAGTGCGCGGGCGGCCACCGCCGCGATGTCGCGCTCATGAACCGGGGCGGTCCGCGCATCCCCGAAGGGCGAAAGGGCGACGCCGTCGGTCCTGATCCCCTCGGCCCACTCCAGGGCGGTCGCCGCGAACCCTCCGGCAGGCCGCAGGAACGTCCATTCCACACCGGTCTCCTCGATCTGGCGCTCCAGATCCCGGTGCTTCACGCCGATCATGTTCTTGGGGTCGTCGTCGAGGACCGAATAGGACGACAGGGCGACGATGCGGCGGACCCCCGCCGCCTTCATCCGGGCGATCGGCTCTGCGGAGCCTTCCGGGAACGCGGCCGTGACGAAGAAGACCGAGGTGATGCCGTCGAGTGGCAGATCGGCGGTGGCGGCCACCTCGACCTCGGCGGGCAGGTCGGCCCTGGCCGGGTCGCGGCTGAGTGCCCGCACCTTTCGGCCGGCCGCGAGCAGCTCGTCCACGAGTGGCCTGCCGACGTGCCCGGTGGCTCCGGTTATCAAGATCATCGCTGTCTCCTTCAAGACGGCCCGACGAGACCCTGGAGACCCAGGGTGTAGGCGAGCGCCGCGGGCTCGAACTGCATGACCGCGTGGCTGGCGACCGAGCGCACGTCCCGCCAGTACCGCCCCAGCGGGTGCCCGTCCTCCTGGGCCCTGGTGCCGCCGATCCTCAGCAGCCGATCGGTCGCGGCGACCAGCATCTCCAGCGCCAGCGCGCAGTCCCTGCGGTTGCGCTGCGCGAGCTTCGGCGGTACGGCATCACCGTCCGCGACGGCGGCGGCCCGCTCCAGCAGCAGCTGGGCCGCGTCGATCTCTCCGGCGGCCCTGGCGAAGTCCACCTGGTAGGGCTGGCCGGCAGCGGCCCGGGGACCGGTCGGGGCGACCGCCACGAGCTGCTCCGCGATGGCGAGCGCGGCACGCGCGGCGCCCAGTACGGGAGCGACGAACATCAGCCCGCTCACGGCGGGGTTCGACAGCTGGGTGTGACCTGGCAGGCCCACCATCGCGCCCCGCATCGCGTCCTCGCGCAAGCAAGTACGGTGCTCGGGCACGAACACGTCGTCCAGGACGACCGTGTGGCTACCGGTGCCCCGCATGCCGAGGGAGGCCCAGGTGTCTTCGAAGGTGTAGTCCCGTCGCGGTACCGCGAAGAGCCTCATCGGCTGCCCGCCGGACTGCGGGCCGGGGGCGGGGCCGGTCAACAGCGCCCAGTCGAAGTGCTCGACGCCGCTGACATAGGTCCAGGACCCGGAGAGCCGGAACCCGCCGTCCACCGCGACTGCCGTACCCAGCGGCTTGAAGACGATCGCCGCCGTCATGTCGGGACCGTCCGCCCAGATGTCGGCCTGGCCCTGCTCCGGCAGACAGCACACATACCGGGCGGAATAAGCGGCGACGCTGGCGAGCCACGCCGTCGAGGGGCACTCCTCACCCAGCTGCGCCACCGCGGCAGTCAGCTCCGTGTGGCTGCGCTCGGCCCCTCCCCAACGGGTCGGCACCCGCCACCGGGCGAACCCGGCGTCCACCATCGCCCGTATCACGTCCGGGCTCACTCTGCGCTCGACGTCGGCCTGCGCGGCCTGCGCCCCGGCCAGCTTGGCGAGTTCGACCATCGCCGCCTGTGTCTCTGTTGAGAGTGACATGTCGGTTGTTGCTCCTTTCACGCTCCGTCGAGGACGGGCGGGATGTTGTGGTTGATGCGGAACAGGTTGTGCGGGTCGTACTCGGCCTTCAGCTCGGTCAGCCGCCGGTAGTCCGGCTCTGCGTAGGCCCGCCGGACCCGCTCGGGGTCGGAGTCGTGGTCGAAAAGGAACCCTGGCAGCAGGGCGCCGGTGTCCCAGGGCCGCAGCCGTTCCAGTACCTCGTCCGCGGCCCGGCGCACCGCGCCCGCCTCCTCGGCCGGGGCCGGCATCCGCAGCCACAAGTGGAACGCCGCGTCCCTGGTGCCCACCGCGTGCGCACGTGCGGGCGGCCGACTCAGCGCCCCTCCCAGGTGGCGCAGCTCAATGCCGGGGAACGGTCCTCCGGGCGCCGACGCCGGATCGATGAACGAGACCAGCGTCTCGACCGCCACGTCGTCCAGCTCGTACAGCAGCGCGCTGCGAAAGTGCACCCTGACCGGGTTCTTCGGGTCGTGGTGGATCTCGGTGATCCGCGGGTACGGCATCGCGGCGCAGGTGTCCGTCTCGGGGTTGAGCGCGCGCAGCGGTTCCACCAGCCGGGCGCCTTGCGCTTCGTCGCCGGTGTGGACGATGTGCACCTGAACGAATGACCGGCCACGGAACCCATCGGGCAGCTCTGGCACGTCCGGGAGCCGCAGCAGTGTCACCGAGGACGACATCTCGTCCGGCTGCTCCTTGACCCAGGCCAGATAGGACCGCACCACCTGCGCCGCATGCGCGGGGTCCTCACCTGGGTAATAGAGCTCGCCGGCGTAGACGCTCCGCAGCGGCACCAGGTCGATCTCGGCCGTGGTCACCACGCCGAAGTTGCTGTTGCCGCCCCGCACCGCCCAGAACAGGTCGGGTTCCCGGGTCGGCGAGACGGTGCGGATGCGGCCGTCGGCCGTGACCAGCTCGAGGGAGCGGACATGGTCTGCGGCGAAGCCGTACGTGCGGCAGGTCAGCGGCAGTCCGCCGCCGGTCAGGTAGCCCATCACCCCGACCTGCTCGGAGGAGCCGCACAGCGGCGCGAGGCCGTGCTCGGCGGCGGCGGCGAGCACCGCGCCCCAACTCAGCCCCGCCCCGATCCGGGCGGTTCGAGCCCGCGGATCGACCGACAGCTCCCGCAGCTCCCTGGTCGAGACGAACACCGCACCGTCGGCGGCCACCGACTTGCCGTGCCCGGTCGCCTCCACCGCGATCGGCCGGTTCGTCGTGGCGGCGAACCGGACGGCAGCGGCCACGTCGTCGGCGTCGGCGGCGACCACGACAGCGTCAGGACGGTGCTCGACGGTGAGCAGCCAGCCGGAGCTCGCCTCCTCGAATCCGTCGTCCCCGCGGTGGAGCGTGCGTCCGCGGATCGGCGCGCCCAGGCTCACGACGTCGTGCCAGGCGGCTGGTACGTCACCGACTCGTTCGCCGGTGGACTCGGCCGTGGTGCTGTGCACCATCACGCCGTCGGGGGTGTAAATGCGGGCGGTGCCGACTCCCCTGTGCGTGGCCCCCTCGACGTGGGCCTCGACGTGCGCCTGGAGTCGCCCCGCGTGGCCGCTCGCCGGGGTGAAGGTCTCGGTGAGTTCGTAGGTGAATCGCCCCGCCTCCCCGGCGGCCCAGGTCCCGGTGCCCACGGTGACGGGAGTTCGCAGCGCGATCGTTCCGTCCGGCGCGAAGGAGATGGTGTAGGGGTCGGTCTGACCGTCGTGGCGCACCAGACCGGTCCAGACCCCCACGGGGGTCTGGACCGCGTCGGCCGCGGAGTTCGTGTCCAGCACGTCAGTTATCCGTCTTCTCTGAGGACTTCGCCGCATCGTCCGCTTCCGCGAGCGGCGGAGGGCCCGGCATCCGGGTGTTGCGCAGCAGGGTCGCGGCCGCCACGGCCAGCAGTACGGCGAGCACCGCACCGACGGTCGCGGTCGTCTGCAGGCCGTGCACGAATGCCTCACGGGCCACCGACAACAGCCGGGAGCCGTCGGCGGCCGGCAGCGTGTGGGCGACGTCCACCGCGGCGGCGAGGGTGTCCTCGGCCGCCTTGCCGGCGGGGGCGGGCAGCCCCTGGGGGAGGTTGTCGGCCAGGTTGGCCCGGTACACCGCGAAGCCGACGCTGCCGATCACCGCGATCCCCAGTGCGCTGCCGAGCTCGGAGCCGGTCGCGCTGATCCCGGACGCGGCACCGGCCCGCTCGGGCGGGGCGGCTCCCACGATCAGTCCGGTGCCCAGCACGGTCAGCGGGCCGAGCCCGAGACCGATGACGGCCGTCCCGGCCACCGCGAGGAACAGGTCGGAGGGGCCACTGACGCGGGTCAGCAGCACCATGCCGAGCGCGGAGACCACAAGGCCCCCGGAAATCAGGGTGCTCAGCTTCATACGTCCGGCGAGCGCCGGCCCCCCGAAGGAGCCGATGATGACTCCGAGTGTGATCGGCAGCGACCACAGCCCGGCCCGGACCGGGGGCAGGCCCCGCACGAGCTGCAGGTACTGCAGGACAAGGAACTGTGACCCGGCGGCGAGCAGAGTGGCGAGCACCACCATGCCCAGGGCGGTGCCGAACAGTTTGTTACGGAACAGCGAGAGGTCGACCAGCGGCTGCTCGAGCCGGCGCTGGCGAGAGAGGAAGAGCGCCGCCACCGCCAGGCCGACGACGATGGCGATGCCCGGCACAAGGCCCGGGCCGTCCTGGGCGATCCGCTTGATACCGAAGATCAGGGCGAGCATGCCGATGACGGACATGATCGCGCTGATGAGGTCCGGACGTACGACCGAGCGGTCCCGGTACTCGGGCAACAGGATCGGACCGAGGATGATCAGCAGCGCCATCACGGGAACCCCGATCAGGAAGACCGAGCCCCACCAGAACCACTCCAGGAAGGTGCCGCCGACCAGCGGTCCGATCACCGTGCCGAGGCCGAAGAAGCCGGACCAGGCCCCGATTGCGGCACGCTGCTGCTTGGGATCCTGGAACATGATCCGGATCAGGGAGAGGGTGGAGGGCATCAGGGTGGAGCCCGCGATGCCCAGTAACGCCCGGGCGGCGATGAGCATCGCCGGGTTGACCGAGAACGCCGAGACCACCGAGGCCGCTCCGAACGCGACCGCGCCGATCAGCAGCAGCCGCCGGCGGCCGATCCTGTCCCCGATCGCGCCCATGGGGATGAGGAAGCCGGCGATGAGGAATCCGTAGATGTCCACGATCCACAGCAACTCGGTGTTGCCGGGCCGCAGGTCGGCGGTGAGCGTGGGCAGGGCCAGATGCAGCACGGTCAGGTCCATGGCGATGAGCATGGTGGGAAGCGCGAGGACCGCCAGCCCCAGCCATTCTCTACGGGTCGCCCGCGGTGGTGCCGTCGTACCGACGTCGGTACTCAAAGGGATCTCCTTGCGTTGTCTATGGACGACGAGGGGTGAAGGCCCGGTCCACGGCGATGCGGCCCGTGTTGTCCGGCACCTGATACACCGACAGCACCGCGCCGTTCACCCGCGGTTCGGCGGCGGCCTCGTCAAGCGGCCGTCCCATGCGCCCCGCCCGTCCGGCAGGATCAGCGCACGTCATGCCAGTTCGCGAGCAACCCCGAGGCCAGCGCCGCATGCACGCCGGGTGCCTTCGCGTCCTTCTCCGACATCAGCGGTGGCTCGCCGAACCCCCACGGGAGCGCCAGGTCGGGGTCGAGCGGGTTGATGTCGATCTGCGTGCCGGGCACGTACGGCGTGGAGACCACGTAGCAGATGCAGGCGTCGTCGGTGAGCGACAGGAATCCGTGCCCGACCCCCTCCGGCATGTACACGCACCGCCCGGACTCGGCGTCCAGCAGGGTCACGTGGTGCGCACCGAAGGTGGGCGAACCCACCCGCAGGTCGACGACGATGTCGCGAAGCGCCCCGCGCACACAGGTGACGTACTTGGCCTGCCCCGGCGGTACGGCCACCCCGTGGATACCGCGGAGAGTGTTCCGCCGGGACACCGAGTAGTTGATCTGTTCGGGCCGGAAGGGACGCCCGGTGACCTCTTCGACCTGGTCGCGGCGGAACGCTTCGAAGAACGCACCCCGCTCATCGGAGATCTGCTTCGGGGTGAACACGAACGCGCCTGGCAACCGGGTCTCGACTACGTCCATGTCCGGTTCAGTCCCGGGTACGGTACTGCGCGGCCATCCGCTCCAGCACCGGCACGATCTCGCTGGGGCAGGGGGCGGCGGTCATGTCCGCGTACACGGCGGCGGCTCCCCGCTGGAACGACGGCTCGGTCAGCATCCTGGAAAGCTCGCCGCGCACCTGCGCCGCGGTCAGGCCGTCGCTGGGGAGGACCACGCCTGCGCCCCTGGCCTCCAGATAGCGGGTGCTGTTCAGCGCGCTGCCCAACTCCTCCATGACGATCATCTGGGGCACCCGGTGCGCGGCCGCCGCGAAGAACGTGCCGAAGCCACCGTGGTGGATGACCGCCGAGCAGGTCGGCATTACCTGGGTGAGCGGGATGTAGTCGAATATCCGCACGTTGTCGGGGACGCGCGCGCCTTCCCCCAACTGGTCGGCGTTGACCGTGGCGACCACCTCGATCTCCATGTCGGCCACCGCCTCGAAGGCGGCCATGACCCGCGCGTCCGGGCCATCGTGGACCGTGCGCCCGGTGACGCCCAGCGACAGGCACACCCGTGGCCGCGACGGTGGCTGCGACAACCACTGCGGCACCGGGGCCGCCCCGGTGTACGGCACCCAGCGCATCGGGACCCGGCGCAGCCCTTCGGGCCGGGGCAGCTGCGAGGGGATCGGGTCCACAGTGAAGTCGCCGAACAGCAACTCATCGGAGAACTCATGGCCGAACCGCCCGAACACCGGCGCCAGGGTCGCGGCCAGGGGATCCGTGTCCGCACTAACCGGGGACGCCGGGTCATTCATGCGTTCGACCAAGCGCCTACGGACCCAGCCGAAGTAGTCAGGGCCCCACATCATCCGGGCGGACGCGGCCCCGCACTCTCGGGCCGCGACCGACCCCACCGGACACGCCGGATCCCAGATCACCAGGTCCGGTTGCCAGTTCCGGGCGGCCTCGACCAGGTTGTCGGCGAGCTCCTGCCGTCCCTCCTCGTCCGGGTGGTACCGCTTGCACGCGGCCACCATGTAGTAGCGGGTCGCCCGCCAGAGCTGGTCGAAGTCGGAGCCGGCCTCGAACCCGAGCGCGTCGCTGAAGCGGTCCAGCTCCCCATCGGTGATCGGCGGGGGCGGCGAGGTGCGTTCGCCGAGCCCGACCGCCGTGAGACCGGCTGCGGTGATCTGCTCGACCAGACCGGTGTTGCTGGCCACCCGCACTTCGTGTCCGGCGCTCTGCAGCGCCCACGCCAGCGGGATGCTGGGGTACAGGTGAGCGGTCAGTGGTGCGACCGCGACAAGAATCCGCATGTGAATGCCCTTTAGCTGTCGTGGATGTCAACGCGCCCCGGCGGCGTGCCGCGGGTCCAGACGACCTCGAACGCGAGCCGCGCAAAGCGCCAGCCGGCGTCGGTCCGCACCGCCTCGCCCTCGAAGCGGTCCCCGACTTGGAAGGGCTCGGGTGCCCCGGGGGTCTCGTGCGCCCCTGACTGCCCGGGCGGCTTCTGCGGTGCCGCCTCTTGGGGATGCAGGTGGGTGGCGATCAGGTTTCCCCTCACCCGCGCCCCGTCCCCGTCGATCTCGACGAGGTGGCCGGCGGCCACGTGGTGGGTCCGCCGCCACTTGCCCATCATCGCGGCGGTGTACTCGGCCATGCCGGCCACTCCGTCGTGACCGCCCATCGAGAACTGGAACCTGCCGTCCTCGGTGAAGATCGACCGTGCCCAGGCGTCGTCGAACTCCGCCTCGTCCAGACCGACCACATAGCGGTCGACCAGCTCCTGGACATCCATCCGGTCGGCGAGCCGGCGCATCGGGTCCGCGTCGTGCGGCATGTGCATCCTCCTTTGCTCTCAGCCCACAGGGGTGGCAGGGCCCACCGGGGTGACAGGGGCGCCGAACCAACGGCCCAGCGCGTCGGCCAGCTCCTCCTGCCCGCCGGGCGCGGCCCAGGCCACGTGCCCGTCGGGCCGGACCAGCACGGCGTCCACCCGCGGGACCGAGGAATCGGCGGCCGGCTTGGCGGTCACCACGTCCACCCGGTCGGCCCACGGCTGCGCGGACTGCCGTACGGACTCGTCGTCGGCGAGGTCCAGCACCAGGCCGCGCGCCCCGCGCAGCAGCGGGAACACCGTCGTCGTCCCCGCATCGTCGGCGAGCTCGAGGTCCGGCATGCACAGCCCGAGCAGCGGGTGGTCACCCGGGCCCATCGGGTAGCGGATCTCCAGCCCGCTGACCATGCCGGCCAGGTGCCGGTGCACGACCTCGTGGTCGGTGAGCTCGCCGAGCACGTCGCGGAGCGGCTGCATCTCGGTGCCGCCCAGGAAGAGCAGCCCTTGGGCGCGGGTGTTGTTGAGCAGTCGCCTGCCCACCGCGTGCCGCTCGTCGTGGTAGGTGTCGAGCAGCGTGTCCGGGGCGTGGCCACGCACCGCGGCGGCGAGCTTCCAGCCGAGGTTGAAGGCGTCCTGGATGCCGGTGTTCATGCCGAGCCCGCCCGCCGGGAGGTGGACGTGCGCGGCGTCACCGGCGAGCAGCACCCGCCCCCTGCGGTACTCGGTCGCGAGTCGCGTGGCGTCGCCGAAGGCGCTCACCCACAGCGCCTCGCCGTGGCTGATGTCCTCTCCGGTGAGCCGCTGCCAACCGGCGGCGACCTCGCTGAACGCCGGTGGTTCGGTGCGCCGTTGCGGGGGTGTGTCCCGTTCGCACACCACGACCCGGTCCACACCGTCGCCGATGGGGGCCGACATCGCGACCCCGCCGGGCAGCCACTCACCGATGAAGCGTGGCCGGATGTTGCAGCCCCGGACGTCGGCGAGGAACAGTTCGAGGGTGGCGGGGGTGCCGGGGAAGTCGAAACCGCCCAACCCGCGAACCGTGCTGCGGCCGCCGTCGCACCCGACCAGGTACCGCGTGCGCAACACCAGTGGCCCGTCAGGCCCTTCGACCTGGACCTCCACGGTCTCGCCGGTGTCGGCCAGGCCGACGACCGCGTGGCCGCGGCGCAGGTCGCCGCCGAGCTCCGCGACCCAGCCACGCAGCATCGTCTCGGTGTGGACCTGCGGCAGGTTCACGACGGCCGGATGCGCCTCGGGAAACACCCCGAAGTCCAGCGGCAGCCCGCCGAAGTGCCCGCGGGTGGTTGTCTGCAGCGGGGTGTCCAGCACGTCGAACCTGTCCACCAGGCCGCGCTGCGCGAACACCTCCATAGTCCTTGGGGTGAAGCCCAACCCGCGCGATTCGGTGGTCGGTTCGGTCAGCCGGTCCAGCACGACGACCTCGACCCCGGCCAGGCGCAGCTCTCCTGCGAGCATGAGCCCGCTCGGCCCGCCGCCGACGACGATGACCTCGGCGTCCAACGCAGCATCCATCAAAGCTCTCCTGTTCAGGTTGTGGGCTCGGCGACCGTGTGCGGGGTGTCGCCGCCCTCGATGGCGAACAGCAGCGGCTGCGCCCGGGCACCTTCACGCATCGGCGGGCGACTGCCGGCTGCGGGGCGACGGGTACCCCGGTGCCCGCTCGAGGCGCCGCCGGCCCGCGGTGGCCCGGCGCGCCCGGCCAGGCGCGGGAGAGCCGGCCTCCCGGCGCGCCGGCAGCGCCGTGATCGCGGCGGCCAACTCCTCGGCCGTCGGGCGGCCCGTCACCACACGGATCATCGGGCGGTACCGCCGTGCACACGCACCGGCGGGTCGGCTCGTTTCCCTGCGGTCCCGGTCACGGCGGGCGTTCTCTCCCGGTCCGCGTCCGGGGCGCCGAACCAGCGGTGCAGCGCGGCACGGAGAGGTGTCGTACCGTCGTCGACCCAAGCGACGTGACCGTCGGGGCGGAGCAGGACCGCACGGACGGCCGTGCCGCCGGGCTCGAACGGGGACCCTGTCCCAGAGCCGTGCGGCGTCGCTGCCGATACCATGCGGACCCGGTCAGCCCAGCCGGCAACCGCTCCCGACGGCAGGCCGGCGGCGAAGTCGAGCAGCACCCCGCGGCCGGGGCGGAGCAGCTTCGCGGTACTGGACGGGCCGGTCTCGGCGGTCAACTCCCAGTGCGGCACCCGGCCGCCGAGCAGCGGGGCGACGCTTCCGTCGGGGTAACGGACGTCCAGACCGCTGATCATGCCGGCCAGCTGCCCGACCACCTCGTCGTGGCCGAGCAGCTCGGCCACGACCGCGCGCAGCGGCTCCACCTCCGCGCCGCCGAGCAGCAACGTGGCCTGCGCCTCGATGTTGGCCAGCACACGGCGGCCAACGGCGTGCCGCTCGTCGTGGTAGCTGTCGAGCAGGCCTGCCGGCGCCCAGCCACGCACCTGCGCCGCCAGCTTCCAGCCCAGATTCACGGCGTCCTGCAGGCCCAGGTTGAGGGCCTGGCCTCCGACCGGCATCTGCACGTGGGCGGCGTCCCCGGCGAGCAGCACCCGGCCGCCGCGGTACCGCTCGGCCAGCCTGCGGGCGTTCCCGAACGCGTTCACCCAGATCGGCCTGCCCGCGCCGATGTCCTCCCCGGTGACCCTCGCCCACGCGGCGGCGACCTCCGCGAACTCCGGCTCCCCGGCGCGTGCCGCGGCGGCCCTGCCGAACTCGTGCACCATGACCCGGGTGACCCCATCGGGCCGACGGTGGGCGATGGCCAGGCCGCGCTCGTGGCGTTCGAACCGGCGGTTGGGCACGTCGATACCGGCCACGTCGGCGCGGAGCAGCTCCCGCGTCGCGTCCGTGCCGGGGAACGCGAAGCCCGCCAGCCGCCGTACGGCGCTGCTTTCACCATCGCATCCCACCAGGTAGGCGGCCCGGATCCGGACCCTGCCTTCGGGGCCCACCGCCTCGGCTTCGACCCCCGACTCGGTCTGCCGCAGGCCCACGAGCTCGTGACCGCGCCTGACGACCGTGCCGAGACCGACCGCCCAGCTGCCCAGCAGTTGCTCGGTGCGGGCCTGCGGCACTTTCCACTGGCCCCGGTAGCGGCTGTCCAGCCCGCTGAAGTCCAGTCGGATCCCACCGAAGTGCCCGACCATGTCGTTGGGCACCGACCCCAATGCGTCAAGAAGCCCTCGCTGATCGAAGATCTCCATGGTGCGGGCGTGCAGGGTCGACGCGCGGGACTCGGTGGTGGGTTCGGCCAGCCGCTCCAGTACGGTCACCCGCGCCCCGCCGGTCCGCAGTTCCCCGGCGAGCATCAGCCCGACCGGGCCGGCACCCACGACGATCACGTCGGTGTCCACAGAGTGCGCGGCCATGGTCAGCCCTTGTTCTCCGCGTAGTCCTTCGCATGGCCGAGGGTGGCGCGGCTGTTGGTGCTCAGCGCGTTGCGGACGTACTCCCGGGCATCCGCGACGCTCGCCTCGGGGCCGAGCACCCGGGCGATGTTGTCGGTGTTGAGGACCACGGTGTGCTGCGAAGAAGCGGCGACGCCCCGCTCGTTCTCCGTGAAGGTCCAGTAGCCGGTGTGCAGCGTCATCAGGGCGGGCAGGGTGACCTGCTTGTACGCGATCCTGTGGTGCGGGAAGGTCACCCGGTACGACTTGGTGGTGTGCGTGGAACCGTCCTGCGCGCGGGTGTCCATCTCCAGGGTCTGCAGCCCCGGAATGTCCTCCTCCAGGCGGACGCTCGCCACGTGCGGGAGCCGCTCGGCCCACAGCCCCGCCTCGTTGACGAAGTCGTAGACGTCCTTGGCCCGGCCCCGTATCTGGACGGTGTCCTCGAAGGAGAAGGTGATCTCCTCGGAGGCGTGGGCCAGTTCCACGTTCTGTTTCAGGGAGGCGAGTTCGGTGCGGGAGTTGCGGTCGACGGCCTCGTCGATCCATTTCAGGCTCTCGGGGTCGTCGTCGACCGCCCGGTAGTCGTGCAGCAGCCGCACCCGGGAAGCCGAGTCGGAGAGCGGTTCGACGATCCAGGTGCCGCCCATGGCGGCGACCGGCGGGCTGGAGATCTCCTGCCGGAAGGTGATCCGCAGCTTTCGCGGATCCAGGGTGCGGTGCGAAGTCCAGTTCTTGGCCTCGCCGTTGGCGGTGGCCCAGATCCGTATGCGCTCCTCGTCGACGCCTCGCTCCACGTGATCGACGTAGATGGTGGGCGGGAAGATCCGGGGCCAGTTCTCCACTTCGGCGATCAGCCGGTAGACGGCGGCGGCCGGGGCGTCGACGGTGATCTCGTGCTCGACCAGGCGGTTCGTCATGGTCCTCTTCTCCGCGAATGTCAGAAGTTGCCCAGGCCGCCACAGACGTTCAGTGCCTGTGCGGTGATGGAGGCGGCGGTGTCGGAGGCCAGGTAGCCGACCAGGCCCGCGACCTCCTCGGGGGTGGAGTAACGGCCCAGCGGGATCTTCGCCTCGAACTTCTGGAGGATGGCCTCCTCGCTCGTGTCGTAGGCGGCCGCGTAGCCCTGACGGACGCGTTGCGCCATCGGGGTCTCGACATAGCCGGGGCAGACGGCGTTCACGGTGATCCCGGTCGGGCCCAGTTCGTTGCCGAGCGCCTTGGTGAGGCCGACGACGCCGTGTTTGGAGGCGGAGTACGGGGCACCGAGCACCACGCCCTGTTTTCCGGCGGTGGAGGCGATGTTGATGATCCGGCCGCGGTTCTTGTGCCGCATGCCACCGGTGTTGAGCACCTCACGGGTCATCAGGAACACGCTGTTGAGGTTGGTGTTGATGACGTCGAACCAGAGCTCGTCGGCGATGTCGGCGGTGACGCCGCCACCGGACCGGCCGGCGTTGTTGACCAGCACGTCGATCGGGCCGAAGCGGTCGACGGCCTGCTGCACGAAGCGGTGGATGTCCGCCGCGGAGCGGACGTCGCAGGGGGCGCCGTCGACGTCGAGTCCCTCGTCGACGAGTTCCTTGACGGTACGGGTCACGCTGTCCTCCGTGCGGGCACAGAGGAACACGCGGTGGTCCTGGCGGGCCAGCAGCCTGGCTGCCTCCAGGCCGATGCCGCTGGTGGCGCCGGTGACGATGGCGACCTTCGGTTTCTGCTCCGTCATGCTGTCTCCTGACTGCGTCGGTGGGCGAGGCCGGGCACGCCGGCCGTGGCACGGAGTTGCGGGGGCGTGAAGTGGAGTGGGCGCACCGCCGGCCCCGTCGGGGCATCGACGGTTGACCGGCGGGGACCGGCGGCGCGGTGTGGGGGGGGGTCAGGCGACGCCGGACGGCACCAGCACGCCGTTGACGGCCTCGATCAGGGCGCGTGGCGTCCTGGCATCGGTCAGCGTGTCGTCGTCCAGCGTCACACCGAACTCGCGTTCGATGCGACTGCCGGTCTCCAGCATGGCCAACGACTCGTAGCCGAGCGACTCGAAGTCGGTGTCGAGGATGTCTCCGTCGAGGTCGACGCCTTCGTCCGCGCCGGCACCCTCGCGCAGGATGCGCTTCAGGTCGTCGACGGTGAACTCGTGGGCAGACATGAATGGCTGTCCTTTCATCTCGGTGGGGCGGTCACTGCGGGGGCCGGGCTAGTGAGCCGGTCCGGAGATCCTGTCGCAGTAGTGGCAGATCTGGTCGGCGGTCTTGGTCCACTTGAAGGGCCGGGCGGCCTCGTTCCAGATCTTGATCCATTCGTCGAGTGCGGTCTTGAGATCGTCGAGTGAGCAGAAGACGCCACGTTCCAGACAGCGTCGTTGCAGTTCGGCGAACCACCGCTCGACCTGGTTGATCCACGACGAGTAGGTCGGGGTGAAGTGCAGGGTGAACCGGGGGTGTGCGAGCAGCCACCTGTGCACCACCGGTGCCTTGTGGGCGGAGAGGTTGTCGCAGATGACATGGACCGCCAGGCCTGGCTCGGTCTGGCGGTCGATCTCCGCCAGGAAGTCCCGGAAGTCCACGGCCCGGTGCTGCGCGGACAGGCGGCTGATCACCTGTCCGGTTGCCGTGTTCAGCGCGGCGAACAGGTCGATGGTGCCGTGCCGCACGTAGTCGAAGCTGCGGCGCTCGGGCACTCCGGGCAGCACCGGCAGCACCGGCGCGGTCCGCTCCAGCGCCTGGATCTGGGGTTTCTCGTCAACGGAGAAGACCACCGCATGGGCCGGCGGTGCCAGATAGAGCCCGACCACGTCCCGGATCTTGTCGATCAGCAGCGGGTCCGGGGAGATCTTGAACTCCTCGGTCCGCCAGGGCTGCAGGCCGAAGGCCCGCCAGATGCGGTGCACGCTGCTGGGCGAGATCCCCACCTGCCGGGCCAATTCCCGCTTCGACCAGTGCGTGCCGCCCTCGGGGACTTCTTCGAGGGTGCGCACCACCACCTCTTCCACCTGGGCGTCGGTGATGGTGCGCGGCACTCCGGGACGCGGCTCGTCGGACAGGCCGTCCAGCCGGTCCTGCAGGAACCGGTCCCGCCAACGGCGCACCGTGGAGCGGTCCGTGTCACACCGCGCGGCGACCACGGTGTTGTTCCACCCCCGGGCACACGCGAGCACGATCCGCGCCCGCTTCGCCAGGCCCTGCGCAGTCGTGCGGCGCTTGGCCCAGTTCTCCAACACCACCCGCTCAGCCTCAGACAGCACCAGCGGCTCCAGCCTCGGATCACCCATGCCCCCAGCACAACGCAGCCCCACCGCTCCTCGCAGCAGACCACCAAGATCTGAAACGAGAAGCGACACACGAGGCGAGCTACCGACTCAAAACCAGCTCACTAGACGCAATACCGGTGACTTTGGGGTTTTCGGGTCGTTGGGTGTGGTGTGCCAAGGCCCGGACAGGTGAAGTCGTCGTCGGATGACCGATTTTCGGATCGGATCGCGATTGGGGTGCTGACCCGCGCGTTTCCGCCGGAGTTGGTGGATGAGGTGGTCGCGGGATGTGGCCGGGTCGAGCAGCGCCAACGGCTGCTGCCCGCCCGGGTGGTGGTCTATTTCGTGCTGGCGATGTGTCTGTTCTCCGGGCAGGGCTATGAGGAGGTCGCCCGACTCCTGACGCACGGACTGGAGCGGATGGGCCGGTGGAAGGGGACCTGGCAGGTGCCGACCACCGCGGCGATCGGCCGGGCCCGTCTGCGACTGGGCCCGGAGCCGCTAAAGGCACTGTTTGCCCGGGTGTGCCGGCCGGTGGCGACCGAGGACACGAGCGGGGCCTGGTATCGGGGGTGGCGGCTGGTCGCGGTGGACGGCACCACCTTCGACGTGCCGGACACCGAGGCCAATGCCGCCTTCTTCGGCCGCCCGGGAGTCAGCCGCGGACAGGAGAAGAGCGCCTATCCGCAGGTGAGGGTGGCCGCGCTGGCCGAGTGCGGCACCCACGCTGTCTTCGCGGCGGAGGCGGGACCGCTGGCTGTCCATGAAACCGAGCTGGCCCAGCGCCTGTTCAGCTCACTGACGCCGGGCATGCTACTGCTGGCCGACCGGGGCTTTCGCGGCTTCGACCTGTGGCGGGCCGCCGCCGCAACCGGCGCCGACCTGCCGTGGCGGGTCAGGAACGACGCCGTACTCCCCGTCCGGGCCCTGCTGGAGGACGGCTCCTACCTCTCGGAGATTGTTGCGGCCCGGGACAAGAACCGTCGCGCGGACCCGGCCCGGGTCCGGGTAATCGAGTACACGCTCGGCCGCGACGGCAGCGACACGGTGTACCGGCTGATCACCACCATCCTCGACCCGAAAGCCGGCCCTGCCGCCTCGCTGGCCGCGCTGTACGCCCAGCGATGGGAGATCGAGAGCACGCTGGATGAGATCAAGACTCATCTCGGAGGCCCCCGCCTCGTCCTACGCTCCCAGCACCCCCGCGGCGCCGAGCAGGAGATCTTCGCCTTCCTGCTGGTGCACCACGCACTGCGAGACCTAATGCACCAGGCCGCACAGCAATCCGAGCAGGACCCGGACCGGATTTCCTTCACCCGCACCCTGCGCGTCGTCCGCCGCCACGTCACCGACCAGGCGGCATTTTCCCCCCTCCCGGCTGGCCCGGGCACTGGTCACGGCCCTGCATGAGATCCGCGAACGGCTCTTGGCACCCCGGCGGTTGCGCTCCAGCCCCCGCGTCATCAAACGCAAGATGTCCAACTGGAAGCTCAAACGCGCCGAGCACCACAATCCGCCCCGGCCGGACACTCCCCGCGTGACCCTGGTCGGGCCGACCAAGGCCAGACCGACCCGCCGGAAGACAACCTAAATCACCGGTATTGTCACTAGACGGCGCGTGCCACCAGCGCGGAGTTGAAGCCGCCGTGGCCGCGGGCGACCACCAGGGCGGAGCGGACCGTCGCGGTGCGCTCCTCTTCGACGACCAGGTCCAGGTCGTACTCGGGGTCGGGGGTGACGCCGATGGAGGGCGGGATCACTCCGTCGCGCATGGCGAGGAACGCGGCGGCCACGTCCAGCGGTGCCGCGCCCGAGTAGAGGCGTCCGGTCATGGTCTTGGGCGCGGTGACCGGCACGGCCCGCGGACCGAACACCCGGGAGATCGCCTCGGCCTCGACACGGTCCAGCTCGGGGATCGCGGCCGCGTCGGCGAACACCACGTCGATCTCCTCCGGAGCGACGCCCGCGTCGGCCAGCGCCAGTTCGATCGCCCTGGCCAGCCCCGGGGGACGGCCGCTGCCCGGCCGGGGGTCCAGGGTGGAGCCGTATCCGGCGATCTCTCCGTAGACCACCCGGGCCCCTCGGGCACGGGCGCTCTCCAGATCCTCGAGGACCAGCAGCGCCCCGCCCTCCCCCGGCACATGTCCTCGCGCGGCGGCGTCGAAGGGCAGATACGCCCGCTCCGGGTCCTCACTCGTGCTCAGCCGGCCGCCTGCCATCTGGGCGACCCAGCCCCACGGGCAGATCGAGGCGTCGACGGCCCCTGACATCACCAGCCCGGTGCCCTTGCGGATCTGACGCCGGGCCTGAGCGATCGCGTCGAGCCCGCCCGCCTGGTCGCTGACGATCACACCGCTCGGGCCGCGCATGCCGTTGCGGATGGAGATCTGGCCGCTGTTGACCGCGTAGAACCAGGCGAAGGACTGGTAGGCGCTCACGTAACGGCTGCCCTTGCTCCACAGCGCCTGCAGCTCCCGCTGGCCGAACTCGAAACCGCCCGACGAGCTGGCCGTGATCACGCCCATGCCGTAGTCGGGCAGTTCCCGCGGGTCGACACCCGCGTCGGCGAGCGCCCAGTCTGCGCTCGCCAGAGCGATCCGGGTCATCCGGTCGGTCTGTGGCAGCAGCCGCCCCGGCAGATGGTCCTCGGCGACGAAGTCGTTGATCTCCCCCGCCAGCCGGGCCGGGTACTGCGTGGGGTCGAACCGCGAGATACGGCCGATGCCGCTGATCCCCTTGCGGGCCGCCGCCCAGTACGTGTCCGTGCCACAGCCGTTGGGGGCGGCCACGCCCAGACCGGTGACCACGGTTCTGACGGCGGCGCCGCTCATGCCGCTCTCCTTTCGGGACGGGCCAGCACCATCGCGCTCTGGAATCCGCCGAAGCCGCTGCCCACCGAGAGCACGGCGTCGGTCCGCCAGTCCCGTGCCGTCAACGGCACGTAGTCCAGGTCGCACTCGGGGTCGGGCGTGTGCAGGTTGGCGGTCGGCGGCACGACACCGTGTTCCATCGCGAGCGCGCTGGCCGCGATCTCGATCGAACCGATGGCGCCCAGCGAGTGACCGACCATCGACTTGATCGAGCTGACGGGCACCTGGTAGGCGTGCTCGCCCAGGCTGCGTTTGAAGGCGGCGGTCTCGTGCCGGTCGTTCTGTTTGGTGCCCGAGCCGTGCGCGTTGACGTAGTCGACATCGTCCGGATCGAGCCGGGCCTCGTTCAGGGCGACCCGGATCGCCTCGGCCATCTCCCGTCCGTCGGGGCGCAGGCCCGTCATGTGGAAGGCGTTGCTGCGCGTGGCGTAGCCGGCGACCTCCGCGTAGACATGCGCGCCGCGACGTCTGGCGCTGTCCAGTTCCTCCAGGACGAAGACGGCCGCTCCCTCACCCAGGACGAATCCGTTGCGGGTGCTGTCGAAGGGACGGGAGGCGTGCTCCGGATCGTCGTTGCGCGACGTGGTCGCCTTGATCGCGTCGAAACACGCCACCGTGATCGGTGAGATGGGGGCGTCCGACGCGCCGGCCACCATGACGTCGGCCGAGCCCTCACGGATCAGCTCGGTGGCGTAGCCCACCGCGTCCAGCCCGGAGGTGCAGCCGGTGGAGACCACCATGGCGGGGCCCTCGGCACCCACGGCCCACGCCACCTCGGCGGCGAAGGAGCTGGGCACCAGGTAGTTGTAGAGGTGCGGGACGGCGTAGGTGTGGTCGACGAGTTCGAGCCGGCCGCTGTCGCTGACGATGCGGTACTCCTCGTCCAGCCCCATGGTGGCGCCGACCGCGCTGCCGATCGTCACGCCGGTGCGGTGCGGATCGAGGGCGGTGAGGTCCAGTCCGCTGTCCGCCACCGCCTCGCGTGCGGTCACCACGGCGAACTGCGCGGCCCGGTCCATCCGCCGGATCTGCTGGGTGTTCAGCCCGAGGAGTTCGGCGTCGAAGTCGACCTCCGCAGCGACCTGCGAGCGGAACGGGGTCGGGTCGAAGAAACTGATGCGGCGGGTGGCGGTGCGGCCGTCGGTCAGCAGACTCCAGAAGTTCTTGACGCCCACACCACCGGGCGCGGTGACGCCGATTCCGGTGATGACGACCCGCCGGCCATGCGGCGCGCTCACCGTGCGGTCCAGTGGTAGAAGCGCTCCGCCATGGCGTCGGCGGGAGAGCGCCAGGCGGCCGGGTCGTAGGCCGTGATGAACGGTTTCAGGTCGTTGCTGATGGTGACGAACCGGGAGTCGGTCTTCGCCTCCTCGATGCGCTCGCCACCGTCTTCGCCGTCGAAGTCCTGCAGGTGGAAATACAAGCCACGGTACGAGAAGAGCTCTCGGCGCCTGGTTCCCATCCGATGCGGCATCTCCGTGTCGTCGAACGCGCCGAAGAGGCTCGCGACCTCCGCGGCCGAGTGGGGTTCCATCCGGGCCACGATCAACGTGCTGTGCATCCACATCTCCTTATCGGGATGGTCGGATTCGGGAGGGGCGAAGCAGTGTTCGAGCGCCATGGGCAGGTGTGGTGGCTGCCGGGCGCGGCCCGGGCCATGTGCCCGTCGGGGCGTACGAGGACGGCCGATGTGCCGGTGCGCGGGCTGCCGGGCCGGAGCCCGTGGGGAGCCGCGGTCACGACGTCCACACGGTCGGACCAGCCCGACGACGCCCGGCCGCGGAGGACGGCGTTGTCCTCCAGGTCGAGCAGAACGCCCCTCCCCGCGTGCAGTTCCTGGGTGCGGCTGGTCTTGCGGTTGCCGGTCACCAACTCCCGAAGTGCCCCGCGTCGCTGGTGCCGATGTCACCGAAGCGGTTCAGCAGTCCGCGCCGGTCGAGCATGAGACCGGCGGGACCCGCTCCGGCGACGATGACTGATGCGTCCATGGCTGCGCCCTCGGGGAGACGTCGAAATGAGATGGGTACACCGAAGCGGCGCACCGGAATATCCCGTCGGTGCGCCGCGCGAGAAATTCAGTGATTTCACTTCGGGCCGGATGAGGAATATCCCCCAAACGGCCGTCGATTATCCCGGCCGGTGAACCGACACAGTTCTGAGGAAGTTAGTGATCAGCTTCTTCGAAGAACCGGAGAATGTCAATGCCGCTTTCTCAAAGCAGCGACAGGGCCGAGTCAGAGAATGGTTAAATCCCCCTGTGCGGCAACGCGGTTTCACCTGGCCAGGGTGCGCATGCGACGCGGTTTCACACGCGCTCGCATATTTGCCGGAAAACGAGAGCGGGCACGGCGCCGAGGCCGTGCCCGCTCGTTCCTGGAGGTCCGATCCGTCAGGAGCGACCGCCAGTGCGCGCTCCGAGAGACCGCAGGACATCCTCCTCGTGGTAGAACGTGCGGCCCTTGCCGCTGCGCCGCCGCCACCGCTGTTCGCTGGCATGGCGGTACACGCTGCCGGAGGGAATCCCCCACAGCAGGGAGATGTCCCGGGCGCTCAGCCACCGCACCGTCGGCGCCGGGAGCGCCGGGCCGGCCGACCGCTCCGTCCGGTCCGCCGACGCGCCGCGGCTCAGCGCCATCCACTCCTGCGCGGACCAGCGGTGGGAGGGAACCGCGGCGCAGCTGATCTCGACCGGCGGATCGGCCCGGTCGGCGCGCACCACGGCCGTCAGCCCGCCCTCGCAGTCCGCCACGACGCACGTCCCGACCTGCATGCCTCGGCCGGGGGACGGGTCGATCACATACCGCGCCCGGCGTACCGCTCGCGCCACCTCCCCGGACAGCTCCCCCGCGGCTTCGTGGGCGGCCAGCCACCCGGCGTGCCGGATCAGGAACTCGACGACGCCGGCCACCGTGTCCCGGGGCGCGGCGACGACCCGCTCCCCGACGACCAGCCCGGCCCAGGAACGCAGCACACCGAGGATCACGGAGCGGGCCTCGGCCGCCGCGGTGTTGAAGGGGAGCCCGGGCAACGAGCCGCCGCCGGACGTACGTTCGCGCGGCCGGTCGGAGCCCCCAAGGAGCAGTCCGCACTCGTCGTACAGGCGGGGCAGCCGCGTCAGATCGCTGGTCAGGTGGAGGACGCAGGCCGGGCAGAGCCGGGTTCCGGCCGCGGTGAGGTCTCGGGGACGCGCCGATGCCTCACTCTTGCCGCGGCATGCGATGCCCTCGCATTCCGCGAGCTCCGCCACCGCGTAGAGCGCCCGTGTCGTGTCATTGAATTCGCGTGTCATGTTGCCCCCGTCTCAAAGTGGGGCGAATATATTTCGCGGATTCCACGACAGGCAAGGAAAGGCCCGTTCTATGTCAATCCTCTGTAGCGGGCCTTCCATTTCCCTGACGGAGCTGTCCTGTATATGTCGATCGGCTTGAACCGATCGACGTCCGTCACATTTCGGACGGTACGTGATCGATTTTCGGCCGATCGGCGATACCGTCAAGGACGGAGTCCAGGCAAATTTCGAACCGCTATTGCGGATCGTCCTTGCGGGCGGCCTCTCCGAGACAGCTCATACATCGGGCAACGGCTGGTCTTCATCAGCCAGGCCGTCTGCAGGGGCCAGTTCGGAGCGCGCTTCCTCCTGACTGCACCACCCTCTCGCCCACAGCAGCTGGTTCAGGCCGATCTCCGAGTCGACGGGCGCCCCGCACACAGGAGGCGACGGTGCCGTAGACCGCCATGGAGATATCGGCGTCGATCCGATTGCTGGAGAGCACGGCCGGCGCGCCCTCCAGTACGCCACTGGGGAACGCCGGTGGGAGTCCTAGGTGAGGCTCGACGGGACGATCCCGTAACGGCGCATCTTGCGGTACATGGTGGCGCGGGAGATGCCGAGATCCTGTGCGGTGCGCTGGACGTTGGAGCTGCGGTCCATCAGCCCTCGGAGAATGGCGTCCCGTTCCAGCGCTTCGATGGTGGTCAGGACTTTGTGCGAGGACACCCGGCATTCCGGCGGGAGATCCTCCACTCGCAGGATCCGGACGGACTGCCGCCGCGCCAGGCCACGGATCACCGACTCGAGCTGCCGGACATTCTCCGGCCAGGGGCAGCGCTGCAGCATCGTCAGCGCATCCGGGGAGCAGCTGCTCTCTCCGCTCGGCCTGTATTTGAGCAGGAAGAACCGGACCAGGTGCTCGATGTCTCCATAGCGATGACGGAGGGGAGGCACCTCTACCGAGGCGTCGCACAGACGGTCGAGCACGTCGTCGGTCGTGACCATGGACGGTTGGCTGGTCATGATCAGTTGCCCGGTGGCGGTCGTGTCCAGGTGTGTCAGGAGGCTTCGCAGCTGCTGGCGCGAGTGGGCGGCAAGAAGGTGGACATCGCGCAGGACGACCACGTTCGACGGCTCGGCCAGCAGCTCGCGGACGTTGCGCAGCCATTGCTCGGTGGCGTGCGTCGACTCCGACAGCGGCGCTTCCACCCTCTCGAGCCGGCGCCCGGCACCTTTGGCTCGGTGGAGGGCTTCGATCAGCGTCCCCTTCCCGGCCCCGGCTTCTCCCACGAGATGAAGCCAGGACCCGGCGACGAACGCCGCTTCGGTTTCGGCGACCGCGCTCAGCCATCGCGGGGAGGAGCCCACCAGGCCCAGGCCCGATCGTGTGGATCCAGCGGAAGCGACCGGTCCGGACTGGGGACGCCCGATGACCCGGATTCGGAAGATGGTGCCCGCGTCGCTGTCCTCGCGCCGGCTACGGCTCACCCGGAGCTCGGCGATGCGTCCGGAGGGGAGTGCGATGCTCCGGGTACCTTCGAACCGGAGGTCGTCGGCGATCTCACGTGCGTGGTCGAGCAGTGCGTAGTGATCCGTCCCTGTAACGGCCGATCTCAGCTGCTCGTTCATCATGACGACATCGCGATTGATGGCCAGAACAGGTCCGGGGCGCACCGAGGAGCACGCGTCCATGTAGTCCTGGAACAGGGCCCGTTCCCGTCGCGAGCTGATCGCGGCGATCTCACTTTCGATCTGGCCCGCGACAGAGCGGGCCAGGGCCATGAGCATGCCGGCTGAGCCCTGACGGGCCGTGGTCAGGTTGAAGGCTCCCAGCAGGGTGCGCCGGGTGGGATGCAGGATCGGCACGGCCGCGCAGTAGAAGTCCCGCAGCGCCTCGACGTAGTGCTGACTTCCGGCGATCATGACCGGGCGGCCGCTGGCCAGTGCGGTCCCGATGCCGTTGGTGCCCACGTAGCGCTCGGCGAACACGTGGCCCGGGGCCAGCTGCACTCGGTTCAGCCGCGTCGTCAGAGCCTGCTGGGAGACCATGCGGGACAGCACCACGCCGTTGCGGTCGGTGACCATCGTGGACACCGGGTCGTCGGCCAGTTGCTCGTGCAGCGCGTTCAGGATCGGTAGCGCCGCTTTGGCGAGCGGGCTGTCCAGATTGGGGTTCTCGAGGTAGGGAGCGTCGATGCAGCTCGACTTCACCTGGTACTCGATCGAGCGCTGCCAGGAGGCGACCACGAGCGGGCGGGCGCTCGGATCCTTGGTGATCTCCTGGTAAAGCTCTCTGGCTGCTGTCAGAGAGCTGCCAGGTTGATGTCGGGGCATTTAACACTCCCGTATCGCGCGCGTCATCCCTCGGTGGAGTGATTGGAGCACCTCGATGACGCCGCGCCTATGGCCTGTATCACATTGATACATCCGCGGACCGCTTCTGAGACATCGGCCTGCGCGCGGCGGGCTGTGTAATCGGCGCACCATCCACCCCGCCGATTCGCAGGGAGCGCCATGAAAGCCGTGCAGGTCATCGAGTACGACGAGCCGCCAGTGCTCGTGAATGTGCCGGACCCGCAGATCACCGGTCCGCTGGATGTGATCGTGAAGGTCGGGGGCGCGGGGGTCTGCCGCACCGATCTGCACATTCTCGAAGGACAGTGGAGCGACAAGAGCGGGGTCGTCCTGCCCTACACCATCGGTCATGAGAATGCCGGCTGGGTGCAGGAGGTGGGACAGGCCGTCACCAACGTCAAGGTCGGCGACCCTGTCATCCTGCACCCTCTCGTGACCTGCGGTCTGTGCCGTGCCTGCCGGGCCGGCGACGACGTGCACTGTATGAACTCGGCCTTCCCGGGCATCGACACCGACGGGGGCTACGCGGAGTACCTGAAGACCACCGCCCGCTCAGTGGTGGCACTCGACCCGTCCCTTGAGCCGGCCTCGGTTGCGGCCCTGGCCGATGCCGGGCTGACGGCGTACCACGCTGTCGCCAAGGCGGCCCGGGTCCTGCGACCGGGCGATCGGGCCGTGGTGATCGGCGCCGGAGGTCTCGGGCACATCGGCATCCAAGTGCTCCGGGCCCTGTCGCCGGTCGAGATGATCGTGATCGACCGAAGCCCGGACGCTCTTGCCCTCGCCAAGGAACTGGGCGCCGAACACACGCTGGTCGCGGACGGGAGTGAGAGCGGACGCGTCCTGGAACTCACCGGCGGGCACGGGGCCGAGGCGGTTCTGGACTTCGTGGGCGAGGGCGGTGCCGTCGAGACCGGCGTGGCCTGCCTGCGCCGCAACGGCAACTACTACGTCATCGGCTACGGCGGCCGTCTCGACGTTCCGACGATCGACGTCATCTCCACCGAGATCAACTTCATCGGCAACCTCGTGGGGTCCTACAACGACCTCTCCGAGCTGATGGTCCTGGCAGCCCAGGGCAAGGTCAGCCTGCACACCCAGCGGTACCCCCTGGCGTCCTTCCGTGACGCCCTCGAAGACTTGTCCGCCGGTGCCGTCCGCGGCCGAGCGATCTTGATCCCGTGAGTCGAAGGAGCAGACCCATGCGCAACAACTCGTACAAGGGCATGATCGCCGCCGCGGCCGTCGTGGCCCTCACCGCCACAGGATGTACCGGCCAGGACAAGGCGGAGAGCAAGCCCGACAAGCCGGCGCTGTTCAAGCAGGGTTCGGACATCAGCTACAGAAAGTACGGCGAGGACTACCCGGCCACGAAGGTCAAGGACGTACCGGGTTCCTGCAGTTACGAGTCGATCAGCCGTAAGGACTACTCCGGGCAGACGCTGAAGATCATCAGCCATGCCGTCCCCGTCATCGGCGAGCCGACCAAGCTGCATGCCAGGCAGTTCGAGGAGATCACCGGGGCGAAGGTGGAGGTGGTCAACGTCCCGTTCGGGGAGCTGCACCAGAAGATCCTCACGCCCCTGCAAGCGAACCAGCCGGCGTACGACGTCATGTTCTACCCCTCCTTGTGGATCGGCGACATGGCCCCGTATCTGGCCCCGGTGCCGCAGGAGTACCTGGACACCCCCGGCATGAAGGACGTCACGAAGGCCTATATGGACGTGGCCACCTGGAACGGGCAGGTCGTGCAGTACCCCGTGGACGGTGACCGGCATTACCTCAAGGTCCGCACGGACGTACTGAAGGACCCGAAGCAGCAGGCGGCGTACAAGGCGGCCACTGGCAAGGACCTGCGCACGCCCAAGACGTGGGCCGAATACCAGGAGGTCGCCAAGTTCTTCAGCGGCAAGGACGTCGACGGCGACGGCAAGCCCAACTTCGGCAGTGCCGAGGTGACCAAGCGTGACGACCTGACGTTCTCCGCCTTCATCAGCCGGGCGGCACCGTACGTGAAGAACCCGGACGTCAAGGGGGGCGTCTTCTTCGACCTGGACACCATGAAGCCTCTGATCAACACCCCCGGCTTCGTACGCGCTCTCGACGACATGGTGAAGGCCAAGTCGACCTGGGCACCCGGTGGCGCCAACTTCGGTCTGGGCGACGAGATCTTCTCCTTCGGAGGCGGCCAGACGCTGATGTCCTACTCATGGGACGACGCGTTCATCCAGGCCCAGCAGCCGGACAGCAAGATACGCAACAAGATCGAAGCGGCGGCGCTGCCCGGTTCCACCGAGGTCTACAACCGCACCAAAAAGGCGTGGGACAAGAAGCCGAACCAGGCTCCGTACTTCACCTGGGGGTGGACCTCGGCGGTGTCCAAGGCCTCGGGCCACCAGAAGATGGCCTTCGACTACCTGTGCTTCTTCAGCAACGAGGCCAATACCGCCCTCGACCTGACCATCGGCCGCTTCGGCGTCAATCCCTACCGCAACGCCCACTTCGATGCGGCGTTCTGGGAGAAGCAGGGCTGGGACAAGGACGTCGCGAAGTCGTACGTGCAGACGCTCTCCGGCATGGAGAAGAGCACCAACCGCGTCTTCGACCTGCGTGTCCCCGGCGTCAACCAGTACATGTCCGCGCTGGCCAACGGCGTCGCCGCAGCTCTGGCGGGGCAGAAGACGCCGCAGCAGGCGCTGGACGAGGCGGCCAGGGAATGGGCCAAGATCACCGAGCAGATCGGCAAGGACACCGTCCACGACGCCTATCGCAACGTGGTCGCGCTCGAGGACTACCGCTGACCCGACCACAGGACGCCCCGGGTGGCCGGCCGGTCCGGCCGGCCACCCGGGGGCGACCGCCCCTTTCCACAAGGAGCACCATGTACGGCCTGCGCCGGCACAAGAGCATGTTCCTGCTCCCAGGACTGCTCACACTCCTACTGATCATCATCTTCCCCCTTCTGTTCACGATTCGCGTGAGCTTCTCCGGCTGGAACGTCAGCAGCCCTCAGATGGACTTCATCGCAGGGGCCAACTACGCCACGATGCTGCACGACAGCCGCTTCTGGTCGTCGATCATGCGCCTGATCCTGCTGGCCGGCGGCACCGTCCTGATCCAGTACGTCATCGGATTCGGCATGGCCCTGCTCGTCTGGCGCGATGTACGCGGCCGCAGGTTCTGGCGGGTGCTGTTCCTCGTCCCCATGATGACCACTCCCGTCGTGATGGCCGCCATCTGGCAGATGATCTTCCACGAGTCGCTGGGGCCGCTGAACGATCTACTCGGGATGCTGGGCCTGACCAAGGTTGCCTGGCTCACCGAGTCCGGGCCGGCGCTGGTCGCGCTGATGACCGTCGAGGTCTGGCAGTGGACCCCCTTCATGTTCCTGCTGCTGCTGGCCGGCCTGCTGAGCCTTCCCAAGGAACCGTTCATGGCCGCCGCGATCGACGGCGCCGACGTGTGGCGCACCTTTTGGAGGGTGACCTTCCCGCTGATGGCGCCGGTGTCGGTCGCGGCGGTCATCATCCGGCTGATCGAGGCCTCCAAGCTCTCCGACAGCGTCTACGTGCTGACCTCCGGTGGACCGGGCTCCTCCACGGAGACTCCGGGCTACTACCTCTACATCCAGGGGCTGCGGGATCAGCAGACCGGCTACAGCGGGGCGATGTCCCTGACCTACCTGGTCCTGATGATCGTCACGCTCACCGTTGTCGCCGCCTTGCTCACCAGGGCCCTCAAGCTGAAGGGGCACTCATGAGGCCGCGCCTTTACCCCGTATTCAAGTACACCGTGATCGCAGTGTGGGCCTGCTTCGTCGCGGGACCGTTCTTCTGGGCCATGACGACCAGTTTCAAGGACGCCAACGCAGTGCAGGGCGGCGCCACATATCTTCCCTGGATCCAGTACCAGCCCACCGCCACCGGCTGGCGCAACATCTTCGGCGGAGCCGGTGGCATCGATGTGATCCAGCCCTTCATCAACAGTGCCATCGTCACCATCGCCGCCTCGGCCATCAGCCTCGTTCTCGGATCCCTGGCCGCCTACGCGTTGTCCCGCTACCGGTTCAAGATCGGCTTCATCAAGAACAGCGACATCGTCTTCTTCTTCGTGTCACAACGGATCATGCCGCCCGTCGTCCTGGTGATCCCTTTCTTCTATCTACTGCAGTGGGCGGGCCTCCTGGACAGCATCGCGGGACTGGTCATCGTGACGGTCGCCCTGCTGCTGCCGATCGCGGTGTGGGTGATGGTGGACTTCTTCAACGGCATCCCGCGTGAGATCGACGAGATGGCCATGCTCGACGGATGCGGGCCGTTGCAGACCTTCGTGCGGGCGATCCTGCCGAACTCCCTGCCCGGGCTGACCGTGGCCGCGATGTTCTGCGCGGTGTTCGGCTGGAACGACTTCTTCTTCGCCTTCAGGCTGACCTTCACCGAGGTCCAGACTCTGCCCCAGGCGGTCGTCGCCCTCAACTCGTCCATCCCGCCCTGGTGGACCCTGTCCGCGGCTGCCCTGTTCGGTGTGGCGCCGCTGGTCCTGCTCGCCATCTGGGTGGAGCGCTATCTGTCAAAAGGCAACCTGTCGGGAGCAGTCCGATGACCCTGAGTGCCACTGATCTGAGCCTGACCATCGATGGCGTCGACCATCTCAAGAGCGTGACCGCAATCTTTGAACCGGGACGGCTCCACACTGTCATCGGCCGGACCATGGCGGGAAAGACGACGCTGCTGCGGGCCCTGGCCGGGCTGCAGGTGGTGGACTCCGGCTCCCTGACCAGGGACGGAGCCGACCTCCTGAGAACGCCGGTCTGGCGGCGCGACACCGCCATGGTCTACCAGCAGTTCATCAACTACCCACATCTCAGCGTGTTCGGCAACGTGGCCTTCCCGCTCCGCCGCCAGGGACTGTCACGGGACGAGATCCAACGGCGGGTCAGCAAGAGCCTGGCGCTTGTCGGCCTGACCGGCTTCGAGCGGCGCAAGCCGTCGCAGCTCTCCGGCGGACAGCAGCAGCGCGTCGCCGTGGCGCGCGCCCTCGCACGCGGCACGGGAATTCTCCTGCTCGACGAGCCACTGGCCAACCTCGACTACAAACTGCGCGAACAGCTGCGCGACGAGTTCAAGACCCTCTTCTCGGACCAGGGCGACACAATAGTGGTCTATACGACGACCGAGCCCGCCGAGGCGATGATGCTCGGTGACGTGGTGCTGGTCATGCACGAGGGACGGATCCTCCAGGTCGGCCCCCCACAGGAGGTCTTCGAGCGCCCGGCGACGACCACGGTGGCATCCATCATCAACGACCCGCCCATGAACATCTTCCCTGGCCGGATCGAGGGCGGTCAGGTCACGGTGGCCGGCTTCCAGGCCACGCACGTATCCGCGCATCTCGCCGACCTGCCCGACGGCGCCTACCAGTTCGGCCTGCGGGCAACGGATGTCAGCCTGGCCTCCGCCGGTGTCGAGGGCGCGGTCACCTTCGTGGAGATCTCCGGCTCCGAGACCTTCGTTCACGCGGCTGTCGGCAAGACTCCGTTCGTCATACAGATCGAGGGCATCCATGACGTCGCTCTCGGTGACCTTGTGAAGCTCCGGCTACGCCCCGAGCGGCTGTACGCCTTCGACGAGAAGGGCTCGCTCGTGCGGACACCTTCGTACGATCTTGTTTCAGTGGGAGGGCGTTGAGATGGCGCAGTTGGACATCGTCGACGTCGGGCACAGCTACACGCCCGGTGCCGAAGAGAAGCAGTGGGCCCTCAGGCCACTGAGGCTGACCTTCGAGGCCGGCAAGACATACGCACTGGTGGGGCCGTCGGGCTGCGGCAAGACGACGCTGCTGAACATCCTGTCCGGGCTGGTCAAACCGTCACAGGGCCAGGTCCTGTTCGACGGCGTCGACGTCACGGCTCTGCCGACGAAGGCGCGCAACATCGCCCAGGTCTTCCAGTTCCCCGTCATCTACCACTCGATGACCGTGTACGAGAACCTCGCCTTCCCGCTGCAGTGCCGCCGGTGGGACAAGGCGAGGATCGATGCCAAGGTCCATCAGGTGGCCGAGGCGCTGGACCTGGACGACCGGCTGGGGCAGCCCGCCCGGCGGCTCACCGCGGACGACAAGCAGCTGATCTCGCTCGGCCGTGGCCTTGTCCGTGACGACGTGGCGGCCGTGCTGATGGACGAGCCCCTGACCGTCATCGATCCGCAGCTGAAGCACTCTTTGAGGCGGAAGATCCGCGAGATCACCGAGCAGTTCCAGCCCACAGTTATCTACGTTACCCACGACCAGTACGAAGCCATGAGCATTGCGCAGGAAGTGCTGGTCATGAGGGACGGCCAGGCCATGCAGCAGGGCACTCCGGAGCAGCTCTTCGAGGCGCCCTCATCAGCATACGTCGGCTACTTCATCGGATCACCGGCCATGAACTTCCTCACCCTGGACCGGGCGCACCAGGAGTTCACCCTCGGAGGCCGGACCCTTGCCGTGGCGTGGGACATCCCGGAGAGCACCAGCGAGGTCCAGGTGGGAATCCGGCCCGAGTACGTCAAGGTCGTCACGGAACCCGGGCCGAACACCTTTACCGCCAGGCTTCGCGGTGTCCAGGACCACGGCCCTCAGCGCGTGCTCGAGATCGACGTGGCCGGCCAGCCCATGAAGGCGAAGGTGCCACGAGAGGACGGGGTTCCTGCGATCGAGGAATTCCTGGTGCATCTACCTCGCGCGAAGGCGCTTCCCTATTCGGACGGTTACCTGGTTCTCCAGTCGTAGAGCGGGTGGTTGCCGACGGGAGGCCCAGTTGCGGTCGGGGAAACAGCACTCCCCGCTG
Organism: Streptomyces sp. NBC_01750; assembly: GCF_035918095.1. NCBI lineage: Bacteria > Bacillati > Actinomycetota > Actinomycetes > Kitasatosporales > Streptomycetaceae > Streptomyces > Streptomyces sp. NBC_01750. The sequence goes on along the minus strand of NZ_CP109137.1, from coordinate 6,658,519 downwards.
TCGCTGCCGGCGCTCACGTCGGCGTGGGCGGCATCATCCGCAGCGGACCGCGGGGCCGGTCGTACACGTGCGAACGACCGGACTTGCGGAGGTCTTTCCGAACCGCACCAATGCTCGGCGGACTGCGGCACGGATCAGGCGGCGTCGTCCACGACTTCATGGTGCGCCGGCCGGGCCGTCCGCCGCTTCTCAGCGGTGTTCGGGATTCGGGCAGCCGAAGCGGCAGTCGGCGTCCCACCCGGCGCGCCGGTTGCGGTGCGCCGGAATACCGCCCGCCTGCTTGAGCATGGCGGCGAGGTGCATCAGGTTCCAGGTCATGAAGGTGGTGTTGCGGTTGGTGAACTCGTTCTCGGGCCCGCCGGAACTCCACGGCTCCTTCCGACTCTGACCCTGCAGCTGAAGGGGGCACACTCGCCGTGACCGATGCTCATGGCTCGCGGCTCTCTCAGCCGAAGGGCTGTGTGGGCTTGGGCCCTGATGCTGCCGCGCGGCCTGCGGCTGGCGCGCGGTTGGGGGCGTTACCCGGATAGCCAAAGCCACATCTGAGGCGTTCCGCCACGGCGACGAGGAGCGCGTCGCCTACTGGGTCGTAGTGCGCGGCGAGGGCGACGGGCGAGCGATGACGCTCTTGGACGCTTCTCAATGAGCCTGCCTCTCCAAATCCGACAGCAAATCGTCGAGCACCACCTCTTCTTCGACACGAACACCGCGTTCGGCGAGAGCGACGGCCAGAGCCGGATCCCACGGAGTAGCGGCGGGCGCGCCCGTCAGGTCCGGGACCTCGGTCACTCTGGCCGCCGCCGCCCGATAGTGAGCGGCTGTGTAACGCCATGGCCGCCACGGGACACTTCGTCGCAGCGCCGTAGCGATGCGCACGCCGCCCCAGTCGAAGTCGCCGTGGTAAAGAAGCCCGGCTCCCTGGGCGGACAGGCCACGCAGCAGAGTGAGCGCGGCGGCTGAGGGCTGTCCCTGGAGACACACCATGGGCGGGCAAGCCCGGCCGAAGGTGTCGGCGGCGGCGGACAGGACGGCCGGGTTCTCGCAGACGTGGACGGTTCCCGTGGTCGTGACGACGGGGACTGGCGTGTGACGGGTGAGGGAACGCAGCGTCAGGACCGCGGGCTCACCGGTATCGGCCATCCAGTCGAGGGACGGGGTGCCCCGCAGGTTGAGGGAGAGGACGGTCGATGACACGTCGTCCCTGAGCAGGCCCGCCGAAGCCCATGCTTCCCGTCGCCATTCGGCACCGGCGCCGTCAGGGAAGCCCGTGACGGAACGGAGCCCCGACAGGACGAGAGCGGCGAGCGGTGTCCCCTCGTCCAGGGCGTGGGCGCCCGCGAGGTTTCGCGCCGCGAACGTGGCGCGTGACATCGGGGGTGACACGGGCAGCGAACGCAGCGCGCGCACGGCAGCGTCCACCAGGGGCCCGGCGGCTTCCGGTGTGCGCGCGAGGCGCCGTACGAGACCGTCCCTGCGGATCCGCTCCGCCCAGTCGGCCAGCTCGGCGTCGAGGGTGCCGAGCGGGGCGTACGCCTCCTCCCAGGCCCGCTCCTCCTTGTCCCGTGTCGCCGCGTGCAGGGTGACGGGGCCGGTGAGTGCCACCACGGCGACCCCCAGTCCGTCAGGGCTGACACCGGAGCGGCGCAGGATCGCATCCACCGTGTCGAGTCGAACGGTCAGAGAACGACCGGCTCTTGGTACGCGTCCCAACAAACTCTCCGCAGCACGACGTTGGGATTCGTCGGGATGGGACAGGGTGAGGGGGCCGGTGAGTGGTCGGCCGCGTGCCATCCGCTGCCGGGCGCGGTCCACGAGCCAGGCCAGGCCGGGATCACCGAGCAGCCGGCCGAGGCGTTCGGCGTCGACCTGTTCGCCGTTCTGCGGTGTCGCGGAAGGCACTGCTTCCACGGTGTCCGCCGGCCTCTCCCGCCCCGCCCGTCCGCTGGTTCCGGGCAGCTGACCGGTCTGTGAGGACGCAGGCACCGCAGCATTCACGTCCACAGGGACTCCTGTTCTCCGGTGCCGTCGGCGACGGCAGTCCGTCCCGGCCCGGCTGACGGCCTGTCCGCCCCAGCGGCCGCTCCGTCCGAGACGGCGGCATGAGAGGGCCCTGTGGAAGCGCTCGCCTGTCCGCCGGGCTCCGTGCCACGCCGTCGATCGCTCCCGTCCCACTCCCACCGGGTCACCAGCACGGCGGCGATGTCGTCGACGCGCGAAAGTTGTGCGATGGCGATTCCGGGGACCTGGGGGTAGCAGGCCCATTCCCGTTCGCTGGTCATGACGACGTCGAGGTCGAAGGCGCGCAGCAGGCCGAGGCACTTGGCGCGCGAGTCGTCGTCCACGCCGGCGAACGCCTCGTCCAGAGTGACCAGGCGTGGGGCGTGGGCGCCGCCCGCGCTCGCGTAGTGGGAGGACGCCGCGGCGAAGAGAGGCACGGACGCCGCCAGGACCCGTTCGCCGCCCGAGGCGGGCCCGGTGGCCGGTACCCATTTCCCGTGCTGGTGACGTTCGACGCCGAACTCGTGCCAAGCCCGGTAGTCGAGGGCGGCAGTGAGATCCTCCAGCCAGCTGCCGGCGCTGTCGTCGGCCTGCCGACGGGCGATCTGTTCCTGGAGGAACGCGCCGACCGCGGCCCTGTCCTGTGGCGACCACGCGTCGGCGGACTGGCGCAGCCGTTCACGGGCCTGTGTCAGTCCCTGCGGGGCCCGGCGCGACGCCCGCCACACCAGCCGCAACTTCATTCCGGTCGAGGTCGGGCGCTCCTCCAGTTCCCTGTTCATGGCGCGCACCTGCCGTTCGGCGGCACCGATCAGTTCCTGGAGCGTGCCGGCGACCTCGGTGATCAGATGGGTCTGAAGGATCTCGCGCTCGTGCGCGGACAGGATGCGGGTCAGCTCGGCGACCTCGGTGGCGAGGGCGTCGGCGAGTTCGGGAACGGCCCGTTCACGGCCCTGGTAGACGATGTCGACCCGCATGCCGTCCTCGCTCGGACGGGCGGTGGCGGTGTGGCCGTGCCGGGACAGCGCGTCCTGTAGCCTGCCGTACTCCTCGCTCAGCCGTTTCTGTACGCGCTCCCAGGCCGCGTCCGAGTCGTCGACCGAGGAGAGCTGGGACTCGATGGCGCGAGCGAGGTTGACAGCCGGGGTCGCCGCCCACGTCCCTCCCTCGTCGTCCGGTACGACGACGTCGGGAAGGGCAACGGCGAGCAATCCTGTCGAGGCGTACCGCTGAAGAGCCACGATGGCACGTTCACGCGCGGCGGTCGCCTCGGTGACGTCCTCTGCGAGCCGCTCGATGCGCCCCTCGGCGTGGCTGGCACGCCGGTCCGCGTCGCCGAAGTCCGCCTGGGCGCGCTGCTGTTCGCTCTCGCAGACGCGTACCGCCGCCTCTGTCTCCTCCAGCCGCCGCTGCAGTTCGGCGACGGCTGCTCCGACGGTGGAGCGGAGTGTCGTGAGGCGCTCGTCCGCCGCCGCGGCGAGGCGGGCCGCTTCTGTCCTGCGCTCCGCGAGTTCGAAGACGCGGAGTTCGGCCCGGCCGGTCTCCGCCTGCTCACCGAAGACCGCGTGCTCGGCCTCGGCGCGTTCACGCAGCGCCGGCCACAGCGCCGCCAGGCAAGCGGTGTGGTCGGCGAGCGCCTGGCGCACGGAGCCCAGTCCCGTCCTGTCGGTGGGGAGGTTCAGGGCGGCCGCGGTCTCGGTGAGCTCGGCCGCCGCACGGTCGGCGTTCCCGGCCGCCAGAGCCAGTTCTGCGGCCCGCTCGTCCTGCCGGGTACGGGCCCGGTGAGCCGCGTCGGCCGCGGCGGTGACGCGTGCGTGGGCATGACGCAGGTCGTCGTCGCCCGGTACCGCCGCGAGTTCGGCGTCGAGCACGCCTCGACGCTCGGCCACGGCGCCCAGTTCCTCGGCCAGCTGCTCCCGCTCCGCCTCCAACGCGTCCAGTTCGGTGCGCAGTTCGCCGATCCGGGCGCGGCGCGCTTGTTCCCGCGCTCCTTCTCCCACGTACTGGGCACTGTCCTTGGCCCAGCTTCCGGTCAGCGCGCCAACGCGGAAACGCCCGTCCGTGGAGACCCAGGTGTCGTTGCCTTCGGCCTCCCAGGAGGGCCCTTCGGACCTGTCGCCGTTCTTTCCGGCCAGCCCGATCCAGGCGAGCAGGCGCTCGACCGTCCCTTCCCCCACGGCGGCGGCCCGCACGTCCGCGTGGTTGACCGCCGGGCACAGCGCGCGGTCGAGGCCGCCCCCTCTGCGCGTGCCCATGGGGTCGAGCAGCACGTCGTGGCCGTCCGCTGAGACCGCGGAGCCGTCCGGCCGTACCCAGGCGTCGAGGAGCCCCGACGCCTCCAGCGCGGCTTCCAGTCCCGCGCGTTCGGCCTCGGTGACGTGCGGACGGAAGTCGACGAGTCGCCACAGCGGGGCGCCGAGGCCTCGGTCCCGGACACCGGGAGTGCGCGTGTACGGAGCAAACGGACCGCGCTCCCCGCCCGATTCGAGGGCGGTCAGCTCCTCGGCCGCCAGCCGCCGGCGTTCCGCCCTCGCCGCCTCGCGGTGGGTCAGACCGGCCGCCCGGTCGGCCAGCTGAGAGGCGGCGGTGCGATGGGGTGCGGCCGCCGCCGCGCGTGCCGGGTGAGGGCCGTCCAGACTGCTCGCCCAGTCCTGAACCGCGTCCAGGACCCCCGGCAGTCCGGGGACGCGCAGTTCCACGCACCCGGAGAGATGTTCCTTCACGGCCGTGATCAGCACACGTCCTGCCTCGGCGACGCTCTCCTCCGCCTCGGCCAGCCGCTCCCTGCTGTGCACGACCTCCTCGTCGGCCTCGTCGGCGCGCAGCTGGGCGGCCCTGCGCGTCTCCTCGGTCCGCTCGCCCCGCGTGGCGAGATCCTCCACATGCTCGACGGCGCGCCGCCTGCTCGCTGTCGCCTCGTCCGCTTTCCGGCGCAGGGCCGCATCGGGGGCTCCCTGTGTCCTGGGGACGTCGAGCCGGGCCGCCGCGGCACTCTCCGCCACGCGGCCCTGGATGTCGTCCAGGGTCTCCTGAGCCGCGGTGAGCCGATTACTCGCGGTGGCGAGCCGGCCCAGGGCCCGGGTGTGTGCTTCGGCCGCCGTCTGCCGGTCCGCCTCGGCACGCGTCAGTTCTCCTGCCGTGCGGGAGGCGTCGACCGCCGCCTGATCGAGTGCGCGGGCGTCACGCATCTCGGGTCCGGACCGCAGTGCGGCGTCCTGGGTGCTCAGCCGCGCGGCCCGCTCGTCGAGTGCGGCGCCCCTCGCCTGGGCCTCCGTCCGGTCCGCCACAGCCCGATCGCGGTCGCCCTGTGCCTTGAGGAGTTCACGCTGGAGGTGCTCGTACCGGGCGTGTTCGCGGCGGGGCAGGCGGGCCCGGCGCCGGGAGGCGATACGGGCGTAGCGCCGGTAGTGGTCGAGGAACCCCGACGAGGCCTGCTCGGCCTCGCGGGCCGCCCGCAGCTCCTCCTTCTCCTCGTCCAGCGACCTGAACGCCTCCGCCGCGTCGGCGATGACCGCCTGGTCCATCGGCGGCAGCGCCTCCGTCAGCGCCCGGGACAGGGCGGCTTCGTTGGGGCGCTTGGACAACTGGGGCTGGCGCAGCTGGATCAGGAGGTCTACGAGCGCGCCGTAGCGCCGCTCCCCCAGCCCGAAGAGAGCTTCGTCGACCGCTCTGCGGTACGTCTTCGCGGTGTCGTACACCATGCCGCGGCTGCCGACGGCCTCCGCGAGCCGGTCCCGGGACAGAGCCGTGCCGGTCGCGTCCAGCAAGTCGAGGCCTGCGCCGATCCGCTGGTCCGTCAGCGCGAACCAGTGGCGGGCGATGCCGCGTCCGGCGACCGCCTTCAGCCCGCAGAGCAGCGTACGGAAATGCGGCTCACCCGTGGTCTCGTCGAGCCGTCCGAACTCGATCCAGGTGTAGCCGAGCCGTTCCGGATGTGGGTGTTCGCCACCCAGGAGCAGGTTCCATTCCATCCGCTTGCCCGGGTCGCCGTCGGGCTCGACGCGTCGGGCGGAGAGGTCGCCGTCCAGCAGGAACGGCAGGGTGAGGGCGAGCACCTTCGACTTGCCGGTGCCGTTGTTGCCGCGCAGCAGCAGACGGCCGTCGCGGAACCAGAACTCCTCGACGTCGTAGTGGAACAGGTCGACGAGCCCGATGCGCAGGGGCCGCCACCGGCCGGGTGCTGGGCTGGGGAGCGCGGTCAAGGCGCGGTTCACCTTTCGTCCTTCATGGTCGTGTCCGGCAGCGCGGCAGGATGGCGAGCTGGTCCTGGTTCCCTGACGACGGGCTCACCGACCGCGTACCGCGCGAGGGCCGGTCGCGGCACGACGCCCCGCTCCGTGCGCTCGGCGAGTCCCAGTGCCACCAGCTTCGTCACGGCCTGCTCCACGAGTTCGGGCTCGGCTCCCGGCTCTCTCGCCGACTTGGACCAGAAGCCGCCGTGTTCCACGGCCAGCTCTCGTACGCGGGACGCCAGCTCCGTCGGCTCGACGGGTCCGTCGGCCCGTGCCAGGTGTCCTGCCAGCAGCAGGGTGATGTGGCCATGTGTGCCCTGCTCCGGCATGCGTACGTCCGTCAGGTCGTCCATCGGATCGACCATGGCGATGCCTTCGGCACGGACCTCCGCGACCAGACCGGTCAGTTCACTGATGCGGGCGGTGATGAATCCGCGCTGCCGGGTGAGGTAGGCCAGTTCGTCGTCGGTCAGGTCGTCGTAGTAGAGCACCGGGTCGTCGAGGAGGCGGCGGGTCAGCTTCCAGCGGATCGCGCGGAACCTGAGCTCGTCGCTGTCGAGCGCGGTCTGCGCCGTCATCTCCACCAGGCGTTCCTCGAAGCCCTCGGCCTCGATCATGGAGGGGCCACGCAGGGACGCCGGCACCCCGGCCAGCACGCGCCGCCGCACGTCGTACAGCACGTCCCCCGATCCGCTGACGTATGCCTCCTCGTCACCGGCCACCCGCCGCAGCACACCGAGCCGCAGCAGCAGTCGTACGACGGCTGCGAGGTCGAGGCGCTCGTCGCGCCGCTCGAGGGTGAACGTGATCCCGGCGGCGACGAGTTCGGGATCGGCCGCGGCCAGAACGACCTGTTCGGCGAGGCGTCCGAGTGCCACCTGCGACTCGCCCCGCTCCAGCGCGGCCAGCGTCAGGCAGAGCAGGACGTAGCGGCGGCGTGTGAAGGGCAGGGCGGTCCGGGTGGCTTCGCGTGCGGGGTGCGTGGCGTTGGTGAGGGTGCCCGGCGTCTTGCGCAGCCGTGCGGCGTCGGCGTCCGTGCGCAGCGTCCAGCCGACGTTGCGCTCGAACCACTCCCCCAGTTCGGCGGCGTGTCGGCGCACCAGCCGGAACTCGTCGGCGTACGGCCCGTCGGCGGTGAGCAGCGGCTCCTTCAGCAGGGCTCGCGCGGCCCGTTGGAGGCCGGCCTCGCGCTGGCCGTCCAGGACCTCGGTCAGGGGGCCGGTCATCGGTCCTCCGTGAGCTGTGGGGTGGCCCGGGAGGGCCGGAGGGGGGTGCCCTGCCGTGGGACGGACAGGGTCGCGGGCTGCGGAATCGGCAGGGCCGGGGCAGCGAACGGCCCGCCGCGCTCCCCGGCCGCCGTGAGGTCGACGATGTCGATCAGATGGTCGGGGCCGCTGAACACCCCGTCCGGCGTGTGCACTTCGGCCGTCGAGCCGTCGTCGAGCGCGGTCAGCCGGATCTCCATCGAGCCGTCACCGCTGGTGGCCACGGTGCTCGTCATGCCCGGCCGCCAGGTGGAGAGCACATCGCCGAGCAGACGCAGGAACAACTGGAAGGCGAGTGGGTCGAGTTCCCCCAGACGGGACAGCCGGACCGGACCGCCCGTCGCCAGGCGGTCCCGTGCCGCGCCGGCCTGCTCCGCCTGCCGGGCGGCGATCTCGGCGAGCCTGCGCTTCGCCTCACCCCGGTCGGCCACCTTGCGCGGCTTGCCGCGCCGCTCGTAGCTGCCGGTACGGCGCAGCTGGGGGCTGATCCGCAGCGGTCGCGCCTCGCCCCACGGGGTCGAGGCCGGTTCCGGCGCAGCCGTCCGTTCGGTGAGGGTGTCGGCGTCGACGGTGAGGTGCCGGGAGGGGTGCAGCCCGAACGCCACCCGCCACAGCCGGTGCCTCGCCGCGTCGTCGGGCGCCTGAGCGAACCAGCGCGCCAGCGCGCGGAAGTCGGCCGAGCGATCCGATCGCCCGGCCCGTCGCTCGTTCAACTGCCGTACTACGGACAGCAGTTGCGGAATCGAACCGAGCGCCCGCCCGCGCAGCAGCCTGGCCTGCGACTCACGCCCCTCCGCCGACACAAACCACTGGGCGAGCCCGGACCACCGAGCGGCCCACTTCTCATGCGCCGCCGCCTCCGCGTGCTCGGCGTCCTCGGGAGCGGCGTCGGTGGCCTCCCGTGCGGCGGCCAGACGCAGCAGCGGCCCGACCCGTCCCTGATCCTCCAACTCCCCGATCAGCAGGGCGATCCGCCCGCCGAGCGTAATGAGGTCCTGGATGAACCTCTCCAGGTACTGGATCAGCCGGTCCTTGTACGCGAGGAACGCCTCGACCTCGATGTCGTGCAAGTCGATGGTGCGCTGGAGCGACCCCATGAAGGCACGGGCGTTGTCCGCGAGGTCGCTGAAGCGCGCCGTCAGCACGGACAGGGCGACGTATGCCTTGGCCGGGTCGGGCTCGTCCTCCGACGCGATCACCAGCAGAGCCCGCAGCTGCGTGACGATGTCGTGCAGCGCGACCGCCTGGAGTTCGCCGCGCCGTCCCAGCACCTCGTCGTACGTCCCCAGCGCCGCCTCGGCCGCCTCACCGGCCCGCGTGAGCTGGTAGATGAACCGCTTCCGGTAGAAGTCCTCGACCGCCGTCACCCGGGCGGTGTCCGGATCGGCCCGCAGATTCCCCCAGGCGACAAGACTGTCCAGCGCCTTCGCTACGGCCTCCACGTCGGCCGGCCGGCTCCCCGCGTCCAGCGCGGCGTACACGTCCTCCGGCCGCAGATGCACCGCGAACCGCTCCTTGGCGGCAAGGAACGCACGCATCACCTGCCGGTAGAGGGCGGCGTTGGGGACGGTGAGGTGGGCGAAGGGACCGTAGTCGGCCGAGTTCTGGCCGGGAGTCTGGGCTGTCATCGTCGGTCCATCCTCCCCGACCGGCCCCCTCAACACGTACGATGTCGGATTTTCGCCCACCCGCACACGGCTGCCGTCAGGGTGCAGGGGAACAGAGGACCTGTCGGCCGACCTACTCGCGGATGGCTTGCAGCGTTAGGCAGTCCAGCGTGACGGAAGATCGTTCAGGCGGCTCGGTCACAAACGCGAGTACGGCCCGCCCAACCGGATTGATGAACCGTCCCTTGTGCGCCGGCTCCACGACCGCCGCGGGCGCAATTGACCTGATGGGTCGTCGAGATGGTGCCGAGACGCCCACGCTCAGCAAGCGCGTCAGATCGACTCCGTCGTCCCGAGAGGTTTGAGGAATCGGCTCGGTTCGCCGTTCCATGAGATTGCGAGAGCGTCCCGGGCGCGCGTCACGGCGACAAAGAGCAGCGAACGGGCGCGCTGCAGTTCCCGCTTGTGGCGGGCACTGTCGGTTCGTTCCCAGTTGTCCACCGACGAGCGGGGCACCAGACCTTCGGAGACCCCGGCGATGATCATTCGCTGGTATTCCAGCCCCTTGAAGCGGTACATGGTGCCGATGTGGACCCCCTCGGCCTTCCTCGGCCCTTCCGGGGTGATCTCCGTGGGAGTGATACCCCGCTCCTGCAATCGGGAGGCGACCTCCGATCTCCACCTCACATCGGTGTAGTGGCGCAGGAGCCAAGCGCGCGCGGCCACTTCTCCGACGAGGCCGATGGCGGACCGCTGGTCTTCGTTGGTCTGGGGCATCTTCGCGACGACGATGCGCGGCTTGGCGGGCGAAGCACCTCTGCGTCGCGGTTGGGGCAAACCAGCCACGGTGTCGAGGCGCACTCTGCCGGACTGGGCGAGGAAGCATTCGTCGATGCTCCTCGATGCGATGTCCGCGATGGTGGAGAACTGGTCGCGTCCTACCCTGACCTCGTTGTCTCCGATCGTGATCGCGCGCGGGGCGGCGCCGATCGAACCGCCGGGGGCCTGGGACGGCGCCGCCGCCTGCGCAAGATCCTTGTCAGTGAGACCCAGTCGCGCAGGATCCGCGGCGTGCGGCATTCCGACAGGCCACCCCACGGCGCGTCCCACTGCGTCGAGCAGTTGTTCCTCGCTCAGCAGCAGGTCGCTCAGTCCGGTTCCGTCGATGAGGCTGCACTCCAGCAGCATCGCCCCGTGCCATCCGGCGGGTGTCTGGACGGCGTGACGACGGCACCATGCGGCCACCAAGGGGACCAGCGTCGGCACGAGCTCGTCGAGCGCGGAAGCATTGAGTGCGCGAAGCCGGTCGACGGGCTGAAGCCCTGTGGGCCGCTCAAGGTCGTCGTCGGCTCCGTGGGCACGCAGCCACTCCTGCACCCTGCTCCGCATCGCTTCTTCGGACGGAGTGATGAACCGGGGAAGCCAGTCGGGGTCCGGCTGCAGGTCGTGGAGACCGCGGGCCGCTGCGTAGCCGGAGATGTCCTCGCCCTGGTGCGCGGCGACGGCGTACCGCTCGCGGAGCCTGTCGAGGACAGCCTCGGAGCGGGCGCGCACGAAGTCGCCGAAGACCTGTTCGTGCAAGTCGGGGTAGGAATACGGGGAGTACCCGGGCCCGAGCGAGGCGAGCGCGTCGTTGAACTGCCGGAAGTCGAGTCGCAGTTCGTCACGGAGTTCGGCAGGCGTCGTGGAAGAGCGGGCCAGGGCCACCAAGTCGACCGACGGCACCGGCAGACCGGGCGCGTACCGGTCGATGATCTCGCCGAGTTCGCGTTCGCCGGCCGCCCGGCCGAGGACATGGGCCGCCTCCTCGTCCCAGTCGTCGGCGGCGAGGCATGCCAGCACCGGGCGGAGCTCTCACTGTGTCCTGCACGTCGCTGGTGAGATTGTGCCTGATCTCGGTGACCTGGCCTCGGTCGTGTCCAGCGCCGTCGCGAGGGTGCTGTCGTCGATGTGTGTCGGACTGTGGCTACTGAAGTGCCGCTCGAGTTTGACCAGGACCAGTTTCAATGCGTCCTGTATCCACGGCCTGCCCAGCAGCTGCGCGACGGCGGGTGTCGCCGTCTGCAGCTCGTCCCAGCCCTCGTCGCTCCTCCATACGACCACCGTGGGGTGCTCTTCGTCCGGCAGCGACAGCGCACGCGTCGTCGACGACGGTTCGGTCGGTGTCCCGGAGATGGCAATCTCCACGTCGTCAGCCTGCACGACGCGGATGGTGCGAAGCCGTTCGAGCGCTGCACGGACACCTCGTTCACTGCGGCGCACGAACACCCCGGATTTTAGTTCCATGGCGGGTGCGAGCACGGTGACCAGCCACTCTCTTCCCTCGACGAGCACTGTCGCGTGCCCAGCCGGGGTGATCGGCTCGCCGTCTCGATGACGCACCTGGACGTGGGTGGCCGACGTGCGCTGCGCCCTCATTCCGTTCTCCTCGGCCAGGCGGACGATGGCGTCACCGGACTCTGCCGGGGCGACGAGGATCGGATGGCCCGCCAGCTCGATGAGCGCCTCCTTCAGGGGGTTCGCCTCGTCGCAGACGTGGACCGCGGCCTCGTCAGCCTTCGGCGTGAAGGTGCCCCTCAACCCGATCGAAGGCGCAGCCTAGCCACCCACGACCAAGCGCCCGGCGGCCGCAACGACCACCGGCACCCAGTCCTGCCCAAACAGTCCCTGCCCTGGACCTATTTACGCGTCAGATGCCCTTGTCCGCAGGCTCAAGAATCGCCACGCACTCCACGTGATGCGTCATCGGAAAAAGGTCGAACGCCCGCAGCGTGCGCGGCTTGTAGCCGCCCTCGCGGAAGTACGCCAGGTCGCGCGCGAGCGCCGCCGGGTCACAGGCCACGTACGCGATACGCCGCGCACCCAGGCCTGCCAGGCGCTTCACCGTCTGCTTGCCCGCCCCCGCGCGCGGCGGGTCGAGGACGATCAGGTCCGCCTCGGTGATGCCGGTGCGCGGCAGGATCTGATCGACCTTGCCGTGTTCGATCCGTACCCGCTCCAGATCCTGAAGGTTGTGCCGGGCGTCCTCGACGGCGCGCTTGGTGGACTCGATGCCGAGCACCGCACCGCTGTCGCCGACCCGTTCGGCGATCGCACCGGCGAACAGGCCGACGCCGCAGTACAGATCGAGCGCCGTATCGCCCTTGCGCGGCATCAGCCCCTGCATCACGGCCTTGACCAGGGTGTCCGCGGCCTGCGGATGTACCTGCCAGAAGCCGCCCATGCCGACGCGGTAGGTGCGCCCGTCGGCGCGCTCCCGGACGAAGGCGCGGCCGTGCACCCGGTGCACTCCACCGTCGCGCTCGTCGACGCGCAGCACCGAGACCGGCTTGTCCAGCTCGACCAGCGGCAGCCTGCCGCCGGGCAGCGGGGTGAGAATGACCTGGCGGTCGCTGGATCCCGTCGCCGCGATCGCCTCGACCGTGGCCATCTGGGCCCAGTCCTGCTTCTCGATGCCGAGCTCGGTGACCCCCGGGGCGGCGATCATGCACTGATCGATCGGCTGGACATCGTGCGAGCGGTGCTTGCGCAGCCCCGCGCGGCCCTCCGTGTCGATCGCGTACTGCACGCGCGTGCGCCAGGCCGGCACCTCGCCCTTCGGAAGCTTGTCGCCCTCCGCGGGCATGACCGTGCCGTCCCAGCCGGCCTCCTCAGGGGTGAGGCCCGCGAGCCGCTGCAGCTGCTCGGTGATCACCTCGCCCTTGAGGCGACGCTGGGCGCCCGGCTTGGCGTGCTGCCAGTCGCAGCCGCCGCAGTTCCCGGGGCCGGAGTACGGGCACGGCGCCTCGACGCGGTCCTTGGACGCCTCGAGGATCTTGACGGCGTCGGCGCGGAGGAAGCGGGAGTCCTCCTCGCCCTCGGTGATACGGGCCACGATCTTCTCACCGGGCAGCGTGTGCCGTACGAACAGCACCCGCCCCTCCTCGGTGCGGGCGATGCAGTGGCCGCCGTGCGCGACGGGCCCGACCTCGACCTCGTACTCCTCCCCGACCAGCGAAGACTCAGGTGCGTTCTGCATGGTGGGGTGACTCCAGAGGATCAAAGGAAAACGGCCGGACAACAACCCACCACTGTACGTGGGTGTCGACCGGCCGCTTGCCACGAACGTTCGAGCGGAAACCTCGGCTCCAGTGCGACCCCGAAGACCAGGGACGTCGACGACGCAAGTCCCCGAAGACGCGAGTGCGCGAGGGCGCGAGCCTCAGCTCTTCCCGGTGGGCTCCTTGGGCCGCTGGTCCACGGGCCCGCGCCGTACCGAACCGGGCGCGTTCCACTCCTGGCGCTTCCTCGCCCGCTTCTTCGCGGCCTCCGAGGACACCAGCTGGTACGGCACCGAGGTCACCATCACCCCGGGCGTGAACAGCAGCCGGCCCTTCAGCCGCAGCGCGCTCTGGTTGTGCAGCAGGTGCTCGTACCAGTGCCCCACCACATACTCGGGAATGATCACGCTGACCACGTCCCGCGGGCTCTCGCGCCGCAGCCCCTTGACGTATTCGATGGCAGGCCGGGTGATCTCGCGGTACGGCGAGTCGAGGATCTTCAGCGGCACATTGATGCCGCGCCGCTCCCACTCGTCCTTGAGTGCCTTTGTCTCCGCCGGGTCGACGCTGATGCTGATGGCTTCGAGCTTGTCGGAGCGCATCAGCTTGGCGTACGCGAGGGCGCGCAGGGTCGGCTTGTGGATCTTGGAGACCAGGACGATGGAGTGCACGCGCGACGGGCGCACATAGTCGTCGGGACGCTCCTCCGCAGCCGCGATCTCCTCGGAGACCCGGTCGTAGTGCCTGCGGATCGCGGTCATCGTCCCGTAGAAGATCACCATGCCGAGCAGTGCGACCCACGCGCCGTGCGTGAACTTGGTGGCGAGCACGACGACCAGCACCAGACCGGTGAAGAAGGCACCGAAGGTGTTGATCGCGCGGGAGCGGATCATATGGCGGCGCTTGGCCTGGTCCTTCTCGGTCTTCAGATGGCGGTTCCAGTGCCGCACCATGCCGGTCTGGCTGAGCGTGAAGGAGACGAAGACGCCGACGATGTAGAGCTGGATGAGTTTGGTCGAGTCGGCGCCGTACAGCCAGATCAGGAGTACCGCAGCGCCCGCCAGCAGCACGATGCCGTTGGAGAAGGCGAGCCGGTCGCCGCGGGTGTGCAGCTGGCGCGGCAGATAGCGGTCCTGGGCCAGGATCGAGCCGAGCAGCGGGAAGCCGTTGTACGCGGTGTTGGCGGCCAGGAACAGGACCAGCGCGGTCGCCGCGGCGAGCACCACGAAGAAGAATGTGCCGTCGCCGAAGACGGCGGCCGCGACCTGCGAGATCACCGGGTTCTGGACATAGCTCTCGCCGACCGGACTGCCGTTGCTCAGCAGGTCTTGCGCGGGCTGCTCGGCCATCTTCACGTCGGTGGCCATGGCCAGGGCGATGATGCCGCAGAACATGGTGACGGCGAGACCGCCCATCAGGGCCAGCGTGGTCGCGGCGTTCTTGCTCTTCGGCTTGCGGAAGGCGGGCACGCCGTTGCTGATCGCCTCGACGCCGGTGAGCGCGGCACAGCCGGAGGAGAAGGCCCGCAGCAGCAGGAAGACGAGGGCGAAGCCGGCCAGCCCCTGGTGCTCGGCCTTGATCTCGAAATCGGCCGTGGGAGCCTTCATGGTGTCGTCGAGCACCAGGCCCTTGAAGGCGCCCCAGGCGATCATGATGAAGACACCGGCGACGAAGACGTACGTCGGGATGGCGAAGAGCTTGCCCGACTCCTTCACGCCGCGCAGGTTCATCAGCGTCAGCAGGATGATGATCGCGATGGCGCAGAAAACCTTGTGCTCGACGACGAAGGGGATCGCTGAGCCGAGGTTCTCCACTCCGGAGGCGATCGAGACCGCGACCGTGAGGACGTAGTCCACCAGCAGGGCGCTGGCGACGGTGAGGCCGGCCCTGGGCCCGAGGTTGGTGTTGGCGACCTCGTAGTCGCCGCCGCCGCTCGGGTAGGCGTGCACGTTCTGGCGGTAGGAGGCGACGACGGTGAACATCAGCACCACGACCGCGACCGCGATCCAGGGGCTGAAGTGGTAGGCCGACACACCCGCGATGGAGAGCACCAGGAGAACTTCGCCCGGTGCGTACGCCACCGAGGACAGCGGGTCGGAGGCGAAGACGGGAAGCGCGATGCGCTTGGGGAGGAGCGTTTCTCCCAGTCGGTCGCTTCGCAGCGCCCGCCCGATCAGGATCCGCTTGGGCACGTCGGTCAGTTTGGGCACGCAGAGGATCGTAAGCGTTCCGTATGAACGGCGCTCACCCGCCCACCCCTACCGATACGGAATCTTCTGCTCCCCTCGCACAGGGGGTCCCTGGGCGGACTGCGCGTGTGTAGCTTGGGCCGCGGTCTGAGACCCTGACCGTGTTAAGCCTGAGCAGAAAACCATTGACAGCCGGAAGGACGGTCGTGCACATCGTCATCATGGGATGCGGGCGAGTGGGATCCGCTCTCGCGCAGACCCTGGAGCAGCAGGGGCACACGGTCGCCGTGGTCGACCAGGACCCCACGGCCTTCCGCCGCTTGGGCTCCGGGTTCGGCGGCCGCCGCGTCACCGGAGTCGGTTTCGACCAGGACACCCTGCGCGAAGCGGGGATCGAGGACGCCGGCGCGTTCGCCGCTGTCAGCAGCGGCGACAACTCCAACATCATCGCCGCGAGGGTGGCGCGCGAGATGTTCGGCATCGAGAACGTCGCGGCCCGTATCTACGACCCGCGGCGCGCCGAGGTGTACCAGCGCCTGGGCATTCCGACCGTCGCCACGGTCCGCTGGACCGCCGACCAGATGCTGCGGCGGCTGCTGCCGTCCGGCTCGGAGCCGCTGTGGCGCGACCCCAGCGGCGGGGTGCAGCTCGCCGAGGTGCACACCTCGGCCTCCTGGATAGGCCACAAAGTCAGCACCCTGCAGGAGGAGACCGGCGTGCGCGTCGCCTTCCTCACCCGGCTGGGCGAGGCGATTCTGCCGACGTCGCAGACGGTGCTGCAGGAGGGCGATCTCGTCCACGTGATGATGCGTACGGACGAGGTCGAGAAGGTCGAGGCGGCCTTCGCCGAGGGCCCTGAGGAGGGCGGTCACTGATGCGGGTCGCTATTGCGGGCGCCGGCGCGGTGGGCCGTTCCATCGCGGGCGAGCTGCTGGAGAACGGGCACGAGGTCCTCCTGATCGACAAGGCGCCGACCGCCATCTCGGTGGAGCGGGTGCCGCAGGCGGAGTGGCTGCTGGCCGACGCCTGCGAGATCACCTCGCTCGACGAGGCGGCGCTTCAGCGCTGCAACGTCGTGATCGCGGCGACCGGTGACGACAAGGTCAATCTGGTCGTCTCGCTGCTGGCGAAGACCGAGTACGGGGTGCCGCGGGTGGTCGCCCGGGTCAACAACCCCAAGAACGAGTGGCTGTTCAACGAGTCCTGGGGTGTCGACGTCGCGGTCTCCACGCCGCGTCTGATGTCGGCTCTGGTCGAGGAGGCGGTGAGCGTCGGCGATCTCGTACGGCTGCTGCGCTTCAGCCACGGCGACGCCAACCTGGTCGAGCTCACGCTGCCCCCGGAGTCGGCGCTGGCCGGCACCCAGGTCAGCGATGTGGCCTGGCCCGAGGACACCTCGCTGGTCACGATCATCCGCGGCTCCCGGGTGCTGACGCCAGGCTCCGAGGAGACTCTGGAGGCGGGCGACGAGCTGCTGTTCGTGGCCGCGCAGGCGCGCGAGGAGCAGTTGGAGGACCTGCTCTCGGTACGCCGGGAGGACGCTTCGAGCTGAGTCGCGCAAGCAGTACGGTCTCGCAGGCAGTACGCGGATGGGGCGCCCGGAATGATCCGGGCGCCCCATCGGCGTACGAGCGAGAAGAGCTACGGCTTGCGGTGCTTGGCCGGACCGTCGGTCAGGCGCTGGGGATCGGCGCCGTCCGCGAGGCTCTGCACCGCCTCGCCGAGCCGCTCCGCGGTGTCCCGGCGCTCCTTCTCGGCTTGCTCCTCCGCCTCCATCTCCGCGAAGACGTCGATCGGCGGCGGCGCCTTGGCCAGGAAGACCCAGGTCAGGTACACCGCGAGCAGGAACGGCGGGATCTTCAGCGCCACCAGCACCCAGCCGAGCTGAGCGGTGTCGGCCCACCAGTAGAGCGGGAAGAGGATCGCGCACTTGGCGAGCAGGATCAGGCCCCAGGCCCAGCTGGCCTTGGCGTACGCCTTCTTGCGGCCGGGGTTACGGGTCCGCCAGGAGAGGTTCTCCTTGAAGACGGGGCCGAGGATCAGGCCGATCAGCGGCACGCCCGCGATCGTCGTCGCGATGTACGCCACCGCCAGGCCGAGCGTGTAGATCATGCCCGGCAGATAGAAGTCCTTCGCATTGCCGGTCATCATCGCGAAGACGACACCGAAAGCCACTCCGAAGACCCCGCTGAAGGCGTGCTTGAGGGTGTCCCTGCGGATCAGCCGGACCGCGACGAGCAGCAGCGAGACCGCCAGGGCCGCGATGGCCGAGATGTGGAGGTCCTTGTTGACCGTGAAGATCGTGACGAAGAGCAGCCCGGGCAGGACCGTCTCGACCATGCCGCGTACGCCGCCGAAGGCCTCGAAGAGTGCGGCCTCCGTGACGGCCTTGGCGTCGCTGTCCTGCTGGTCGTTCGTCGTGGTGGTGGTCGGCTTGTCGAAAGACGTCACCGGCTACTCCTGTCCGAGCGGTCGGAGTTCGTATTTGGGGTTGAACAGCACCCGGCGGCCGTGACTCATGGAGATCCGGCCCGAGGCGATGAGCTTCCGGCCCGGCTCTATGCCCACGATGGAACGGCGGCCGAGCCAGACGACGTCCAGCGGGGCCGTGCCGTCGAAGAGCTCCGCCTCCAGCGCGGGCACTCCGGCCCGCGGACGCAGGGTGACCGTGCGCAAGGTACCAGTCACCCGTACTATCTGGCGGTCGTTGCATTCGGCGATGCGGGTGCACCCCGATGCCTGCGCGTCCTCCTGCAGCTCCTCCGACTCGAGGTCCTCTTGGGAGGTGGACAGCCGGTCGAGCATGCGGCGGAAGCGGCCGGCGGGCTTCGCCGGCCTCTCGGCCTTCTCGGAACGGGGTACGGCACTCATACAGAAAGCCTACCGGCCACGAACCGCGCCGGATCAACGCTCGAAGCGGTATCCCATGCCCGGCTCGGTGACGAAATGCTTGGGGTGCGAGGGATCGGCCTCGAGCTTGCGACGCAGCTGGGCCATGTAGACCCGCAGATAGTTGGTCTCCGTGCCGTAGGAGGGGCCCCAGACCTCCTGGAGCAGCTGCTTCTGGCTGACCAGCCGGCCCGTGTTGCGTACGAGAACTTCCAGCAGATGCCACTCGGTCGGGGTCAGCCGGACATCACGGCCGTCCCGCTGCACCTTCTTCGCGGCGAGATCGACGGTGAAGCCCTCCGTCTCGACCATCACGAGATCGTCGTCCCCGCCGCCGACCGGCTCGGCCCGCCGGACCGCGGCGCGCAGCCGGGCCAGCAGTTCGTCCATGCCGAAGGGCTTGGTGACATAGTCGTCGGCGCCGGCGTCCAGCGCCTCGACCTTCTCGTCGGAGGTGTGACGGGCGGAGAGCACCAGGATCGGGACGCGGGTCCAGCCACGCAGACCCTTGATCACCTCGACGCCGTCCATGTCGGGCAGGCCGAGGTCGAGGACGACGACGTCGGGGTGACGGGCCGCGGCAAGCTGAAGCGCGGTCGCCCCGTCGGGGGCCGCGTCCACCTCGTACTTGCGCGCCTTCAGATTGATCACGAGGGCACGTACGATCTGCGGCTCGTCGTCGACCACGAGCACCCGGGTCATTTTCGCCGGCCTGCCTTTCCGCACTGTTGTCTCTGCTGTCTCTGCGCTGCCGTCTGGATCTGTACTGCCGTCTGCGTCTGTACTGCCGTCGGCACTGCCGTCGGCGTCCGTACTGCCGCCCGTCCCCGCGCTGCCGTCCCGGTCATGAGGTCACCTGGGCGGGAAGGTCGGAGGCGACCGGAACGACCCCCGGCGCCGCCCTGAGGGTGAGGACCATGGTCATGCCACCGCCGGGGGTGTCCTCGGCGGTGAGCGTGCCGCCCATGGCCTCGACGAAGCCGCGGGCGACCGCGAGACCGAGGCCCACTCCGGCACCGCGTGGAGCGTCACCGTAACGCTGGAACGGCTCGAAAATCCGGTCCTTCTCGTCATCGGGGACGCCGGGTCCGCGGTCCGCGACCCGCACCTCGACGCGGTCGCCGAGCGCGCTCGCCGCGACGGTGACCGGCGTGGCGTCGGGGCTGTACTTGACGGCGTTCTCGACGATGTTGGCGACCGACCGCTCCAGCAGCCCGCGGTCGACGGACACCATCGGCAGCGTCTCCGGGATGTCCAGCTCGACGCTCTCCACGGGCACTCCGACGAGCGCCATCGGAACGACTTCGTCGAGGTCGGTCACCCGGATCAGCGGGGCGACGGTGCCGGTCTGCAGCCGGGACATGTCGAGGAGGTTGCCGACGAGATGGTCGAGCCGGTCGGCGCCGTCCTCGATGGCTTCGAGCAGTTCGGCCTCGTCCTCCTCGGACCAGGCCACGTCGTCGGCCCTGAGCGAGGAGACGGCGGCCTTGATGGCGGCCAGCGGGGTCCGCAGATCATGGCTGACGGCGGCGAGCAGCGCCGTACGGATGCGGTTGCCCTCGGCCAGCCGTCGGGCCTCCTCCGCCTGTCCGACCAGCCGCTGCCGGTCCAGTACGACTGCGGCCTGGGCTGCGAAGGCGGCCAGCACCCGGCGGTCCTCGGCGGGCAGTACGCGGCCGGAGAGGGCCAGTGCCATATGGTCGCCGACCGGCATGTCCACATCCGCGTCCTCGGGACGTACGACGGAACTGGGGCCGACGCTGCCCGCGCAGGTCCAGGGCGCGACGTCGCTCTCCCGCTCGAGCAGCGCCACCGACTCCATCGCGAAGGTCTCGCGGACCCGCTCCAACAGGGCGTCGAGCCTGGTCTCGCCGCGCAGCACACTGCCGGCCAGGAAGGAGAGGATCTCCGACTCGGCGCGCAGCCTGGCGGCCTGGTGGGTGCGGCGGGCGGCCAGATCCACCACGGACGCCACCGCGACGGCCACCGCGAAGAAGATCACTATGGCGACGATGTTCTTCGGGTCGCTGATCGTCAGGGTGTGGGTGGGCGGGGTGAAGTAGTAGTTCAGCAGCAGTGAGCCGACGGCGGCCGAGGCCAGCGCCGGCAGCAGTCCGCCGAGCAGCGCCGACACCACGGTCAGGAAGAGGAAGAGCAGAACGTCGTTGGCGAGTCCCGGACTGTCCTCGAGGCCGGTCAGTATCAGCGAGAGCAGGACGGGACCGGCGACTCCGACGAGCCAGCCGGCGATGATGCGGGAACGGCCCAGGCGTGCGCCGCGGGCCACGGGCAGTCCCCGGCCCTTGCCGGCCTCGTCGTGAGTGACGATGTGGACGTCGAGGTCGGGGCCGGATTCGCGGGCGACGGTCGCGCCGACGCCGGGGCCGAAGATGTACTGCCAGGCCTTGCGGCGGCTGGAGCCGAGGACGATCTGCGTGGCATTGACTCCGCGCGCGAACTCCAGCAGCGAGGACGGGACGTCGTCGCCGATGACGTGGTGGAAGGTTCCGCCGAGATCTTCGACCAGGGTCCTCTGGGCGGCCAGCTCCTTGGGCGAGGCGGAGGTCAGACCGTCGCTGCGGGCGATGTAGACGGCGAGGATCTCGCTGCCGGAGCCCTTGGCGGCCATCCGGGACGCGCGGCGGATGAGGGTGCGTCCCTCGGGCCCGCCCGTGAGGCCGACCACGATGCGCTCGCGGGCCTGCCAGGTGGAGCGTATGTCGTGCTCACCGCGGTACTGCTGGAGGTATTCGTCGACCCGGTCAGCGACCCAGAGCAGGGCGAGCTCACGCAGGGCGGTGAGGTTTCCGGGGCGGAAGTAGTTGGAGAGGGCCGCGTCGACCTTGTCGGACGTGTAGATGTTGCCGTGGGCCATGCGGCGGCGCAGCGCCTGTGGGGACATGTCGACGAGCTCGATCTGGTCCGCGCGGCGGACGACCTCGTCGGGGACGGTCTCCCGCTGGCGTACGCCGGTGATCGACTCGACGACGTCGCCGAGGGACTCGAGGTGCTGGATGTTGACAGTGGAAATGACATCGATACCGGCCCCGATCAGTTCCTCGATGTCCTGCCAGCGCTTGGCGTTGCGCGAGCCGGGCACATTGGTATGGGCCAATTCGTCCACGAGGGCGACGGTGGGATGCCGTTCCAGGACGGCGTCGACATCCATCTCGGTGAAGACGGTGCTCCGGTACTCGATCTCGCGGCGCTGGATCTGCTCCAGGCCGTGCAGCATCACTTCGGTGCGGGATCGTCCGTGGTGCTCCACGAAGGCGACGACGCAGTCCGTGCCACGCTCCACACGGCGGTGCGCCTCCGACAGCATCGAGTACGTCTTGCCGACGCCCGGTGCAGCCCCGAGATATATCCGTAGCTTGCCGCGTCCCATGGCCTCATTGTCTTTCAGGAACAGCTGTATACGCTGCGTCGACCTTACGGCCGGAGATCCGGTCACATCGGGCCGGGGACGGGCCTCAGCCGCGTATTGACGCGATTCTGACGCCCACCCCCGGCGTTTCGGGGGCACGGTCCGCCGGATGGAGCGGGCCGCAGCCGTGTTGCCCGCGGATCAGCCCTTCGCGGCGAGCTCCTTCAGTGCGATGTTGAGGGTGAGGACGTTGACGCCGGGCTCGCCGATGAAGCCGAGGGTGCGGCCGTCGGTGTGGTCCTGGACGAGCTTGTCCACCTGGGCCACGGAGAGGTTGTTCTTCTCGGCGACCCGGTGCACCTGGAGCTCTGCGTACTCGGGTGAGATCTGCGGGTCCAGACCGGACCCCGAGGACGTGACGGCGTCGGCCGGCACGTCCGAGGGCTTGACCTTGTAGCCACCCACCGAGTTGTCCTTGACGACGGCGGCCTTGGCGTCGGTGACCCACTTGATGAGTTCCGGGTTGTCGCCGGAGCGGTTGGTCGCGCCGGAGAGGATGAGCTTGTACTGGGTGTTGACGCTGTTGACGCCGAGACCGTTGGAGGGGCGGGGCTGGAACCACTTCAGGTCGGGCTCGGGGGTCTCCTCGCCCTTCTTCAGCGGCAGGTTGTAGGTCTGCCCGATCAGCTCGGAGCCGACGACCTTGCCGCCGGACTTGATCTCGGAACCGTTGGCCTTGTCGTGGAACAGGGCTTGGGCCACCCCGGTGACGGCGAGCGGGTAGATGACGCCGCAGACGACGGTCAGGACGAGCAGGGCGCGCAGCCCGGCCCAGATCAACCGTGCTGTGTTTCCTACAGAGTTGTTCATGGTCGTCACCCGATGCCAGGGATGAGGGAGATGAGCACGTCGATGATCTTGATGCCGATGAAGGGCGCCATCAGGCCGCCGAGGCCGTAGATCCCCAGGTTGCGGCGGAGCATCCGGTCCGCGCTGGTCGGCCTGTACCGCACGCCCTTCAGGGCGAGCGGCACCAGCGCGATGATGATCAGCGCGTTGAAGATGACGGCCGACAGGATCGCCGACTCCGGAGAGGACAGGTTCATGATGTTGAGCTTGTCCAGGCCCGGGTAGACCACCGCGAACATCGCCGGGATGATCGCGAAGTACTTCGCGACGTCGTTGGCGATCGAGAACGTGGTGAGCGCGCCCCGGGTGATGAGGAGCTGCTTGCCGATCTCCACGATCTCGATCAGCTTGGTCGGGTTGGAATCCAGGTCCACCATGTTCCCGGCCTCCTTGGCGGCCGAGGTACCGGTGTTCATGGCCACCCCGACGTCCGCCTGGGCCAGCGCCGGGGCGTCATTGGTGCCGTCGCCGGTCATCGCGACGAGTTTGCCGCCGGCCTGCTCCCGCTTGATCAGCGCCATCTTGTCCTCGGGGGTGGCCTCGGCGAGGAAGTCGTCGACACCGGCCTCCTCGGCGATCGCCTTCGCGGTCAGCGGGTTGTCGCCCGTGATCATGACCGTCTTGATGCCCATACGGCGCAGCTCGTCGAACCGCTCCCGCATGCCTTCCTTGACGACGTCCTTGAGGTGGATGACGCCCAGTACCCGGGCGCCCTTGTCGTCCTCGACGGCGACCAGCAGCGGCGTACCGCCCGCTTGCGAGATCTTGTTGGCGGTGACGTCGGCGTCCTCGGCCACCCGGCCACCGTGCTCGGTGACCCAGGTGATGACCGAGCCGGCCGCGCCCTTGCGGACCTTGCGGCCCGTGCCGTTCTCGACGAGGTCGACGCCGGACATACGGGTCTGCGCGGTGAAGGCGACCCACTCGGCGCCGCTCAGCTCGCCCTGGTGTCGCTCGCGCAGGCCGTACTTCTCCTTCGCCAGGACGACGATGGAGCGGCCCTCGGGGGTCTCGTCGGCGAGCGAGGAGAGCTGGGCGGCGTCCGCCAGCTCTGCCTCGGTGACTCCCCTGACCGGGACGAACTCGGCGGCCTGCCGGTTGCCGAGGGTGATCGTGCCGGTCTTGTCGAGCAGCAGCGTGGAGACATCGCCGGCGGCCTCGACCGCACGGCCGGACATCGCGAGCACGTTGCGCTGCACCAGCCGGTCCATACCGGCGATGCCGATCGCGGAGAGCAACGCGCCGATCGTGGTCGGGATCAGGCAGACCAGCAGGGCGGTCAGCACGATCATGGTCTGCTCGGCGTGCGCGTACTTGGCGAACGGCTGCAGCGTGACGACGGCGAGCAGAAAGACGATGGTCAACGAGGCGAGCAGGATGTTCAGCGCGATCTCGTTGGGCGTCTTCTGCCGGGCAGCGCCCTCGACCAGGGCGATCATCCGGTCGATGAACGTCTCGCCCGGCTTCGTCGTGATCTTGATGACGATCCGGTCGGAGAGCACCTTGGTGCCGCCGGTGACCGCGGACCGGTCGCCGCCCGACTCGCGAATGACCGGGGCCGATTCACCGGTGATGGCCGACTCGTCCACCGACGCCACACCTTCGACGACGTCTCCGTCGCCGGGAATGGTGTCGCCGGCCTCGCAGACCACCAGATCGCCGATACTCAGCTCGGTGCCGGGCACCCGCTCCTCGGTCCTGCCGACGAGCCGCCGCGCGACCGTGTCGGTCTTCGCCTTGCGCAGGGTGTCTGCCTGCGCCTTGCCGCGGCCCTCGGCCACCGCCTCCGCCAGATTGGCGAAGATCGTGGTCAGCCAGAGCCAGGCGGCTATCGCCCAGCCGAACCAGTCGGTCGGGTCCAGACACGCGAAGATCGTGGTCAGCACGGAGCCGACCAGGACCACGAACATCACCGGGGACTTGATCATCACCCGCGGGTCGAGCTTGCGGACGGCGTCCGGGAAGGACTTGATCAGCTGCTTGGGGTCGAAGAGACCCCCGCCGACCCGGCCGGCGTCCGTCTTGTGGCCCGTGGGCACGTCCGAGTGCGGTGCGGGCGTGGGCGTTGTAGTGGACATGGAGTCGTCTTGCTTCTTTACGTCGATGGTCATGACGCCAGCCCTTCGGCGAGCGGGCCCAGCGCCAGGGCCGGGAAGTAGGTCAGACCGGTGATGATCAGGATCGTGCCGACCAGCAGACCGGTGAAGAGCGGCTTCTCGGTCCGCAGCGTGCCAGCGGTGGCCGGGACCGGCTTCTGCTCGGCGAGCGAGCCGGCCAGCGCCAGCACGAACACCATCGGCAGGAAGCGGCCGAGCAGCATCGCGAGACCGATGGTGGTGTTGAACCACTGCGTGTCCGCGTTCAGGCCGGCAAACGCGCTGCCGTTGTTGTTGGCGCCCGAGGTGTAGGCGTAGAGGATCTCGGAGAAGCCGTGCGCACCCGAGTTGGTCATCGAGTTGACCGGGGTGGGCAGGGCCATCGCGGCGGCGGTGAAGCAGAGCACCAGCGCCGGCGTGATGAGGATGTAGCAGGCCGCCAGCTTGATCTCGCGGGTGCCGATCTTCTTGCCGAGATACTCGGGCGTACGCCCCACCATCAGGCCCGCGATGAACACCGCGATGATCGCGAGGATCAGCATGCCGTAGAGGCCGGAGCCCACACCACCGGGAGCGATCTCACCCAGCTGCATACCCAGCAGGTTGATGCCGCCGCCCAGACCGGTGTTCGACGAGTGGAAGGAGTTGACCGCGCCGGTGGAGGTGAGCGTGGTGGAGACCGAGAAGATCGCCGAGGTGCTGATACCGAAGCGGGTCTCCTTGCCCTCCATCGCGCCGCCCGCGACCTCGAACGCCGGACCGTGGTGTGCGAACTCGGTCCACATCATGAGGAGAACGAAGCCCAGCCAGATGGTGGCCATCGTGGCGAGGATCGCGTAACCCTGCTTGATCGAGCCGACCATCTTGCCGAAGGTGCGGGTCAGCGAGAACGGGATGAGCAGGATCAGGAAGATCTCGAAGAGGTTCGAGAGCGGGTTGGGGTTCTCGAACGGGTGGGCCGAGTTGGCGTTGAAGTAACCGCCACCGTTGGTGCCGATCTCCTTGATCGCCTCCTGGGAGGCCACCGCGCCGCCGTTCCACTGCTGCGAGCCGCCCATGAACTGGCCGACCTCGTGGATCCCGGCGAAGTTCTGGATCGCGCCGCACGCGACCAGCACGATCGCGCCGATCACGGAGAGCGGGATCAGGATCCGGACGGTGCCGCGGACCAGGTCGGCCCAGAAGTTGCCCAGCTCACCGGTGCGGGAGCGGGCGAAGCCCCGCACAAGGGCCACCGCGACGGCGATACCGACGGCGGCGGAGACGAAGTTCTGTACCGCCAGGCCGCCGGTCTGCACGACGTGGCCCATGGCCTGCTCGCCGTAGTACGACTGCCAGTTGGTGTTCGACACGAACGACGCGGCGGTGTTGAACGCCTGGTCCGGGTCGATCGAGGAGAATCCCAGCGAGCCGGGCAGACTGCCCTGCAGCCGCTGCAGCAGATAGAGGAAGAGAACACTCACCGCCGAGAAGGCGAGGACACCGCGCAGGTACGCGGGCCAGCGCATCTCGGCGTTGGGGTTGGCGCCGATGGCCTTGTAGATCCACTTCTCCACCCGCAGATGCTTGGTCGAGGAGTAGACGCCGGCCATGTAGTCGCCGAGCGGACGGTATGCGAGAGCGAGCGCGGCGATCAGCGCAAGCATCTGGAGCACACCGGCGAGGAGGGGGCTCATAGCTGTACTCAGAACCTCTCCGGGTACACAAGGGCGAGGACGAGGTAACCCAGCAGGGCTACGGCCACGACCAGGCCGACAATGTTCTCGGCAGTCACAGCTTCGCCACCCCCCTGGCGATGAACGCCACCAGCGCGAAAACCGCGATCGTGGTGACGACGAAGGCCACGTCGGCCATCGTGTGCTCCTAGATGAGGTACGGATTCTCGGACCTCTCGAGCAAACCTCCTCCTGACCGCTTTTCGGCCACCGTTGACGGCTCCCTTACGGCCATGGGCGTCTCCTTGACGACTCCCATACGGAATCTGCGCCGGCCCGGCGCTGACCTGCAAAAAGACCGGTGGGCCGTACTCCCTTCAGGGGAGTACGGCCCACCGGCCGGGTCGATTTCAGGTCGAGGAGTCAGCGCACCTCGGTGATCTCAGGTCCGCGCTGCAACTGGCCCATGCCTCCGGAGAAGCGCGAGCCTTCCTGCTCCTCCTGCTGCACGCCCTCGGGCACCATCTGGGCGTCTTCCGGCAGCTTGAGGACGATCGGGTCGCGCGGCGCCATCGGCCCTTCGCCTCGTACGACGACGGTGTCCCGGAAGATCGTCTCCAGAAGCCCGGCGGCCTCCGGCTGCACCGCGCCCTGTCCGGAGATCACTCCGCGCAGGAACCACCGCGGCCCGTCGACGCCGATGAATCGCACCAGCTGCACGCCGCCGGTGCCGTCCGGAAGCTGCACGGGCACCTGAGCTCGCAGCTCCCAGCCCAGCGGACCCTCGACCTCGTCGATGATGCCGCCCTGCTGGGTGATGCCGGAAGCGATCTCCTCGCGGACCTCGCTCCAGATGCCTTCCTTCTTGGGCGCTGCGAAGGCCTGCAGCTGTACGGCGCTGTCGCGCAGTACGACGGTGGCGGCGACGATCGCGTCACCCGCGACCTCGACGCGCAGCTCCATGCCGTCGACTCCGGGCACGAAAAGTCCGCCCAGGTCGACCCGGCCCTCGCCGGGCTTGGATACCTCGGAGACGTCCCAGGGGCCGTCGGGCCGCGGCTCCGGCGGAAGGTTCACCCGGCGAGGCGAGCCTTCCTCTTCGGCGTACTCCGTGTCGCGCTCGTCGACGACCTGCTCGGCCTCGCCCGCTGCGTCCGCCGCGTCCTCGGCGGAACCACTCTTCTTGCGACGTCCGAACACGTCACTGTCCTTCCCGGTCGGATACGACCGAAGCGTATCGATTCCCACCCGTTGAGCCGTCCACAGCGGCATGACCGCCGGTGGACCCGAAGCCCCCCTCGGCCCGCGCCGAGCCGGGAAGCTCCGCCACCTCGTGGAAGCGCACCTTCTCGACCTGCTGGACGACCAGTTGGGCAATCCGGTCGAACCGATCGAACCGCACACTCTCGCGCGGGTCGAGATTGACCACGATCACCTTGATCTCCCCACGGTACCCGGCATCCACCGTCCCCGGGGCATTCACGAGGGCCACTCCGCAGCGGGCCGCGAGACCGGAGCGGGGGTGCACGAAGGCGGCGTAACCGTCGGGGAGGGCGATGGACACTCCGGTGGGCAGCACAGCCCGCTCGCCCGGGGCGAGTTCGGCAGCCTCGCAGGTGACCAGATCGGCTCCGGCGTCGCCGGCGTGCGCGTACGCCGGCAGCGGTACCTCCGGGTCGACCCGGCGGATGAGGACATCGACAGGGGTACGCATCAGGGGTTCACCTCGAAGGCGCGGGTGCGCCTGATCCGGTCGGGGTCGGCCATGGCTGCCTGGATCTCCTCCGGGCGGCCGTTGTCGATGAAGTGGTCGACCTTGACCTCGATGAAAAGGGCATCGGCACGGACGGCGACGGGGCCGCCGGGGTCGCCGATCCGGCCCACGGCGGTGGAGTAGATCTTGCGGCCGGCGACCGCGGTCACCTCGGCCTCCAGATGCAGCACGGTGTCCACGGGCACGGGCCGTACGAAATCGGTCTCGAGCCGGCCGGTCACCGCGATCACCCGCAGCAGCCAGTTCAGCGAGCCGAGGGTCTCGTCCAGAGCCGTGGCGAGGACGCCGCCGTGCGCGAGGCCGGGCGCGCCCTGGTGGGCCGGCTTGACGGTGAATTCGGCGGTGATGCGGACACCCTCCCCGGCCCGTGCCTGGAGGTGCAGCCCGTGGGGCTGGCCCTCGCCGCAGCCGAAGCAGTGCTCGTAGTGCGAGCCGAGGAGCTCACCTGGGGCCGGGGCGTCGGGGTGCCGAACCGGCGGTATGGCGTCGGCCGGAGGGGTCAGAGCCGCAGCGCGGGCCGGGGAACCGGGGGCCGCCCCCCGGGATTTCGCAGTACTCACAGGCGCTGACCTTACCCGCGCGGGTACCCGCAGGTCGCACCGTGCCAAGCTTGGTTTCATGCAGCCTTCCGCCCCGCACTACGAAGAACGTCTCACCGCGCCCCGTTCGTGGTGGCTCATCGCTGCCCTCGTGGGTGTCGCGGGCGGCCTCATCCTGCTGCCGTTCGGTCCGCCGGCGCTGCTCGGGGGCCTGATCGCCGCCACCGCGGTCGCGGCGGTCGTGGTGAGTTCGTACGGCTCGGCCCGTATCCGGGTGGTGGCCGGCTCACTGGTCGCGGGCGACGCGCGGATCCCGCTGTCCGCGCTCGGCGAGGCCGAGGTGCTGGACGCGGAGGAAGCGCGCGCCTGGCGCTCGTACAAAGCCGATACACGGGCATTCATGCTGCTGCGGAGCTATGTGCCGACGGCCCTGCGGGTCGAGGTCACGGACCCGGCCGACCCGACGCCGTATCTCTACCTCTCGACCCGGAACCCGAAGGCGCTGGCTGCCGCTCTCGCGGCCGTTCGCGCGGCCTGACGGGGACTTGCCTCAGCGCCCGAGCTCTCTGGGGATGAACGTCGTCTCCAGGGGCTCCTTGGGCTGTTCCAGCGGCGGTAGCGCGGGCAGGGCGTCCCAGGGGACCTGCCGGCTTCTCAAGTCCTTGCGGATCCGGTGCGCGAGCTTTCTGGTGTCCCGGCGGTTCATCACCGCGCCGACGGCCGCGCCGACCAGGAACGGCATGAGATTCGGCAGATTGCGGACCGTGCGCTTCATGATCTGCTGCCGCAGCTCGCGTTTGAGCTGGCCGCCGAGTGCGGCGTCGATCGTCGCCGGTTTGGTCGCCTGGATCCCGCGCTCCTCCGACCAGGAGGTCAGATAGGCGGTACTGCGGTCCTTGAGGGAGCCGGGCGGCCGTATCCCGTAGACCTCGTGGAGCTCGGCGATGAGCTTGAGCTCGATCGCGGCGACGCTGACGATCTCTGTGGCCAGCTCGGCCGGCATCGCGGGCGGTACGGGCAGCATCGCGGCCGCGCCGATGCCCGCCCCCACTGTGGAAGTGGCGTTCGCCGCACCCGCGACCAGCTTGTCCGCCAGCTGCTCGGGAGCGAGGCCGGGGAACTGCTTGCGCAGCGTGGCGAGATCGCGCACCGGAACGCGTGGTGCGTTCTCGATGAGCCGGTCGGCGACGTACGCGAGCGCCGCTTTGGCGTTCGCGCCGCTCCTGCGGACGCCGTTCCTGACCGCGGCCAGGCGCGAGGCCCTGGTCGGGGGCCCCGCCTGATCCGCGGTTCCGAGTCCTTCGAGCGAGGCCCTCGGGCCCCGCTCGTCGTCGTCTCCTGCGCCGTGGGGCAGGAGCGCGGCCGAGTGCTCGGCAGACGCCGTGGCGCCTTCTGCCGGACCCGTACCGCCCTGGAGCGCCTCCGGCGGCTTCTGACGCCGAAAGCGCCGCTTCCTGGACGGTGTTTCGCCTGCCACGGCCGGCCGGACCTCAGTCGCAGTCGCGGCAGATCGGCTGACCGTTCTTCTCGCGCGCCAGCTGGCTCCGGTGGTGCACGAGGAAGCAGCTCATGCAGGTGAACTCGTCGGCCTGCCGGGGCAGCACGCGGACGGACAGTTCCTCGTTGGAAAGGTCCGCTCCGGGCAGCTCCAGGCCTTCAGCCTGCTCGAACTCGTCAACGTCGACGGCCGAGGTCGTCTTGTCGTTCCGGCGGGCCTTCAGTTCCTCAAGGCTGTCCGAGTCGACGTCGTCATCGGTCTTGCGTGGGGTGTCGTAGTCCGTTGCCATGTGTGCCTCTCCCCCTCTGGGTGTCTTCGGTGTCTCAGCGCACGTAACGCGCGAGAGGCCGGACTTGTGCCCGACCTGAGGCGGAGATTTTGCCTCACATCAAGGTCTGTTACTCAATCGACACCCAACCGGATCCCTCAAGAGTGCTGGGGTTGGGTGGCGATCGGGACCGTACACGGTCCGAATGTCGCACTGCACGGGCGCCACCCCGTGTACTTCCCGTGATCTCACCCCCCGGAAACCCGGACTTTTCCCGGCTTTCCGGCAAGAGTCTTGATCACGGAGAGTAGATGGCCTGAAATTCGCCTCTGTGATCGATCGCACACCGACCCCTCGGGCACGGGTCCCGAAAATTCAGCGTAAAGCGAACGCAGCGAGAGAAACGATTCGCGTCGATCAGCATCTCAGACCGGGAGGGTGACACGCATCACGAGACCACCGCCCTCACGAGGCTCCGCGATGATACGGCCTCCGTGGGCCCGGGCGACCGAGCGGGCGATCGAAAGCCCCAGTCCGACACCCTTGTCGCTGCCGGTCCGCTCCTGCCGCAGCCGCCGGAATGGCTCGAAGAGATTGTCGATCTCGTAGGCGGGAACCACCGGTCCCGTGTTCGATACCACCAGGACCGCCTCGCCCTGCCGGACCTCGGTGGCGACATCCACCCACCCGCCTTCCGGGATGTTGTACCGCACGCCGTTCTGCACCAGGTTCAGGGCGATCCGTTCCAGCAGGACGCCATTGCCCTGCACGACGGCGAGCGCGCGCTCACCGCGGATCTCCACGCCGCTCGCCTCTGCCTCGGCCCGGGTCTGGTCGACGGCACGCGTGGCGACCTCGGCGAGGTCCACCGGTTTCCGCTCGACGATCTGGTTGTCGCTGCGCGCCAGCAGCAGCAGGCCTTCGACCAGCTGCTCGCTGCGTTCATTGGTGGTCAGGAGCGTCTTGCCGAGCTGCTGGAGCTCCGCGGGCACCCCGGGGTCGGAGAGATGGACCTCCAGCAGCGTGCGGTTGATCGCCAGCGGCGTACGCAGCTCGTGCGAGGCGTTCGCCACGAACCGCTGCTGAGCGGTGAAGGCCCGCTCCAGACGGTCCAGCATCTCGTCGAAGGTGTCCGCGAGCTCCTTGAGCTCGTCGTCGGGACCGTCCAGCTCGATCCGCCGGGAGAGATCGGAGCCGGCCACCTGACGGGCGGTGCGGGTGATCTTTCCGAGCGGCGAGAGGACGCGTCCCGCCATCGCGTAACCGAAGGCGAACGCGATGATGCTGAGGCCGAGCAGTGCGAAGAGCGAGCGGCGCAGGAGATCGTCCAGGGCGTGCTGGCGCTGCACGGACATGCACGTCTTGAGCGCCGCGTTGAGCTGTTCGTTGTTGATCGCGCCGTTGAGCTCCGGGCAGGTGGGGCTGTCGAGGTTCACGTTCACACCCGTGACCTTCAGGACCAGCTCACTGCCCTGGTGGATGGCCTGCGCTGCGAGCAGATAGATGATCGAGAGCAGCAGGATGCCCGCGATCAGGAACATGCCTCCGTACAGCAGGGTCAGCCGTATCCGGATCGTCGGACGCAGCCAGGGGCGTACGGGATCGCGCGGATCCCACGTCGGCTTCGGAGGCGCTTGCGGTGGCGCCGGGGCAGTGGCCATGAGTCAGATCCGGTAGCCGGAGCCGGGCACGGTG
The DNA here is from genome assembly GCF_035918095.1 of Streptomyces sp. NBC_01750. NCBI lineage: Bacteria > Bacillati > Actinomycetota > Actinomycetes > Kitasatosporales > Streptomycetaceae > Streptomyces > Streptomyces sp. NBC_01750. The sequence continues at coordinate 6,626,498 of NZ_CP109137.1, read as the reverse complement.
ACGATCACTGGCGGCTCGCCGAGCTTGCGGCGCAGAGTCATCACCGTCACGCGGACAACATTGGTGAACGGGTCGGTGTTCTCGTCCCACGCCTTCTCGAGGAGCTGCTCGGCCGACACGACCGCGCCCTCGCTGCGCATCAGCACCTCCAGCACCGCGAACTCCTTGGGCGCGAGCTGGATCTCCTTGCCGTCGCGGAAGACCTCGCGGCGGTTGGGGTCGAGCTTGATGCCGGCGCGCTCGAGGACGGGCGGCAGCGGCACGGTCGTACGGCGGCCGAGCGCCCGCACCCGGGCGGTGAGCTCGCTGAAGGCGAAGGGCTTGGGAAGGTAGTCGTCCGCGCCCAGCTCGAGCCCTTCGACGCGGTCGCTGACGTCTCCGGAGGCGGTCAGCATCAGCACCCGGGTGGGCATGCCCAGCTCGACGATCTTGCGGCAGACATCGTCGCCGTGGACCAGAGGAAGGTCACGGTCCAGCACGACCACGTCGTAGTCATTGACCCCGATACGTTCCAGAGCGGAAGCGCCGTCGTACACGACGTCGACCGCCATGGCCTCCCGGCGCAGTCCGGTGGCCACCGCATCGGCGAGCAGCTGCTCGTCCTCGACGACGAGTACGCGCACGTCGCTGTCCTTCCTCTGTGCCCGTCAAGCGTTGATCAGGGCAGGTGTGTGAGCACTGACTGTGCGCCTCCATCCTGCCCGTTACGCGCGTAAACCGGCTGTAAGGCGGATCGCGGGGATCACCGGCCCCAGGAATTCACCGGATTCCCCGGCCAGTTGAGGTTTCTCTGAGGGAAGGCCGGGGGAGGACGACTGCACACCCAGAGATCACGCCCTGTTTGTGGCATATCACGACCTGTTTCCGGGTTGATCCACCCACCGTCGGCACACCCCCGTGCCACCGACCCACGACGAGGGGGCGCACCATGGACGCATTCACCACAGGATTGCTGCAGCGCATAAAGGCCGCCGAGACCGACCTCACGCTGGCTCGTGAGACGGGCGACGACTTCCTCGCGGATGTCGAGCAGGCAGAGCTGGACGACCTGCGCCGCCTGGCGGCAGAGCACGGCGTGGAGGTCAGCGCCGCCTGACGCGAGCCGTACAACCTCCGATACAAGTGGGCCCCGACGCCGCAGGACGGTGTCGGGGCCCACTTGTGCGCGGTGCCGGGCCGATCTAGTCGTGCCAGGCGCCGAACTCCTCCAGCAGGGACTGCAGCGGCTCGAATACGCCAGGGCTCGCCGCGACCGCCAGATCGCCGTTCGCCGTATCGCCCGGCCTGCCACCGGTCAGCGCCCCCGCCTCGCGCGCGATCAGGTCGCCCGCCGACAGGTCCCAGGGGCTGAGGCCGCGCTCGTAGTAGCCGTCCAGGCGGCCGGCGGCGACGTCACAGAGGTCGACTGCCGCGGAGCCGCTGCGGCGGATGTCGCGCAGTCGCGGGATGAGCTGCCGGGCGACGTCCGCCTGGTGGGTGCGTACGGTCGCGACGTAGTTGAAGCCGGTGGAGACCAGGGCCTGGTCCAGCGGAGGCGCGGGACGGCAGCGCAGGGGCCTGTCGTTGGCGTACGCGCCGCCGCCGAGCACCGCACGGTAGGTCTCGCGGCGCATCGGGGCCTCGACGACCGCGACGACCGTCTCGCCCTCGCGCTCGACACCGATGGAGACCGCCCAGGTCGGCAGCCCGTAGAGGTAGTTGACAGTGCCGTCGAGCGGGTCGATGACCCAGCGCACACCGCTGGTGCCGGTGGTGGAGGCGCCTTCCTCGCCGAGGATCCCGTCTTCCGGGCGGCGATCGGCCAGGAACCCCGTGATGAGCTTCTCCGCCGCGATGTCCATCTCGGTGACGATGTCGATGGGGCTGGACTTGACCGCGGCGACGCCCAGGTCGGCGGGGCGGCCGTCGCGCAGCAGCTCCCCGGCCCGGCGGGCGGCCTCGAGAGCCAGGTCGAGAAGTTCGGACAGGAGGGGGTCGGTCACAGGTATTCCTTACGCGTAGGGGCTGTCGGCACCGGCGGCCGCGGGCTTCGGCGTCCGGGCCGGACAGCAGCCGACCGGACAGAGGTCGTGGGAGGGGCCGAGGCTTCCCAGCGCGCACCGTTCGGCGCGCACGCCCCGTTCGGTCGCCGCACGCTCCAGGACCAGGTCCCGTACGGCCGCGGCGAAGCGCGGGTCGGCGCCCACCGTCGACGCCCGCCGCACGGGCAGACCCAGCTCGGCGGCCTTGGCGGTGGCCTCCGTGTCGAGGTCGTAGAGGACCTCCATATGGTCCGAGACGAAGCCGATGGGCACCATCACCACGGCAGGCGCGCCCGCGGCATGCAACTCCTCCAGGTGCTCGCCGATGTCCGGCTCCAGCCACGGGATGTGCGGGGCGCCACTGCGGGACTGATAGACGAGCTCCCAGGGGTGCTCGACACCCGTCTCCTCGCGCACGGCGTCCGCGATCAGCCGGGCCACGTCCAGGTGCTGTCGTACGTACGCACCGCCCTCGCCGTGCTCCTCCGCCGTGCCCGACGCGTCGGCGGCGGACATCGGGATGGAGTGGGTGGTGAAGGCCAGCCGGGCGCCTGCCCGCACCTCGTCGGGGAGATCCGCGAGGGACTCCAGGACGCCTTCCATCATGGGCCGTACAAAACCGGGGTGGTTGAAGTAGTGCCGCAGCTTGTCCACGCGCGGCAGCTCGAGGCCTTCCGCCTCCAGCGTGGCCAGCGCGTCCGCGAGGTTCTCGCGGTACTGCCGGCAGCCCGAGTACGAGGCGTACGCACTGGTGGCGAGTACGGCGATGCGCCGGTGGCCCTGCACGACCATCTCGCGCAGGGTGTCGGTCAGATACGGCGCCCAGTTCCGGTTGCCCCAGTGCACAGGCAGGTCCAGGCCGTGCTCGGCGAAGTCCTTGCGCAGGGCGTCCAGCAGAGCGCGGTTCTGTTCGTTGATGGGGCTGACCCCGCCGAACAGGAAGTAGTGCTGACCCACCTCCTTGAGCCGTTCCTTGGGGATGCCGCGGCCGCGCGTCACGTTCTCCAGGAACGGGACGACGTCGTCCGGGCCTTCTGGGCCGCCGAAGGAGAGGAGCAGCAGGGCGTCGTAAGGGGCTGGATCGCGCTGATCGGACATGGGACCGATCCTGCCACCCGCCTCTGACCGCGGAAAAACCGCCGTGCGCCGGACCGCCCTACGGACGTAATCTGTGAACGCCACTCGTACGCCTTACCGGAGCGCCCCTTGCCCAGTCCGTACCGCGCCATCTTCGCCGCCCCCGGCAGCAAGGGGTTCTCCGCCGCCGGCTTCTTCGGTCGTATGCCGCTGTCGATGATGGCCATCGGGATTGTGACGATGGTTTCGCAGCTCACTGGGCGTTACGGGCTTGCGGGCGCGCTCTCCGCGACCCTGGCGATGTCGGCCGCGGCGGTCGGTCCGCAGATCTCCCGGCTCGTCGACCGGCACGGTCAGGCGCGCGTGCTGCGCCCCGCCACGCTCGTCTCGGTGGCGGCGGTCACCGGTCTGCTGATCTGCGCCCACCAAGAGGCCCCGGACTGGACGCTGTTCGTCTTCGCCGCGGCCGCCGGCTGTGTGCCGAGCGTGGGCTCGATGATCCGGGCCCGCTGGGCCGAGATCTACCGGGGGCTGCCGCGTGCGCTGCACACCGCGTACTCGTGGGAGTCGATCGTCGACGAGATCTGCTTCATCATCGGACCGATCATCTCCATCGGGCTCTCCACCGCCTGGTTCCCTGAGGCGGGCCCGCTGCTCGCCGCCGCGTTCCTGCTCGTCGGCGTCTTCTGGCTGACCGCTCAGCGCGCCACCGAGCCTGTGCCGCATCCGCGCGACCACCACACCGGCGGCTCCGCCCTCCGCTCCCCCGGACTGCAGGTCCTGGTGGCCACCTTCGTCGCCACCGGCGCGATCTTCGGCGCGGTCGACGTCGTCACGGTCGCCTTCGCCGAGGAGCAGGGTCACAAGGCCGCGGCGAGCCTGGTCCTCGCGGTGTACGCGCTCGGGTCCTGCCTCGCCGGCGCTGTGTTCGGACTGCTGCACCTCCAGGGCCCGGCCTCCCGAAGGTGGCTGGTGGGAGTGTGTGCGATGGCCGTGAGTATGATCCCCCTCCAACTGGCCGGGAACCTTCCCTTCCTGGCCGTGGCGCTCTTTGTCGCGGGCCTGTCCATCGCACCCACGATGGTGACCACGATGGCCCTCGTCGAAGCGCACGTACCGCGCACCAAGCTGACCGAGGGCATGACCTGGACCAGTACCGGGCTCGCGGTCGGTGTGGCGCTCGGCTCGTCGGCCGCAGGCTGGACGGTCGACGCGTCCGGGGCGGGCGCGGGTTACGTGGTGCCCGCCGTGGCGGGAGCAATCGCGGCCGTGGTGGCGTTCCTGGGGTACCGCCGGCTGGCCAAGCCGGTGCCGACGCGGGAGGGGCAGCGTGAGCGGGATTACGAGGACGGGGCGCAGCACGTGGCGTAACTGGGCGGGGAATGTCACCGCCCGTCCGGTACGGGAGGTCTCGCCCGCCTCCGCCCGGGAGCTCGCCGACGCCGTCCGTCAGGCGGCCGGGGACGGGCTGAGGGTGAAGGCCGTCGGCACGGGACACTCCTTCACCGCCACTGCCGCCACCGACGGGGTGCTGATACGGCCGGATCTGCTGACCGGGATCCGGGAGATCGACCGCACGGCGATGACCGTGACCGTCGAGGCCGGCACTCCGCTCAAGCGGCTGAACGCGGCCCTCGCCCGCGAGGGCCTGTCGCTCACGAATATGGGCGACATCATGGATCAGACGGTCGCGGGCGCGACATCGACCGGCACGCACGGCACAGGCCGCGAATCGGCCTCGATCGCGGCGCAGATCAAGGCACTTGAGCTGGTCACGGCGGACGGCTCGCTGCTGACCTGCTCCGAGAAGGAGAATCCGGAGATCTTCGCGGCGGCCCGGATCGGGCTCGGCGCACTGGGCGTCATCGCCGCGATCACCTTCGCCGTGGAGCCGGTCTTCTTGCTGACGGCTCGTGAGGAACCGATGACCTTCGACAAGGTCACGGCCGAATTCGACGCGCTCTTCGCGGAGAACGAGCACTTCGAGTTCTACTGGTTCCCGCACACTGGCAACTGCAATACCAAGCGCAACAACCGCAGCGCGGGTCCCGCCGCTCCGCCCGGACAGATCAGCGGCTGGATCGAGGACGAGCTGCTCTCCAACGGCGTGTTCCAGCTTGCCTGTTCGCTCGGCCGGGCCGCGCCCTTGACGATTCCGACAATCGCCAAGATCTCCAGCCGCGCCCTCTCCGCCCGTACGTACACGGACATCCCGTACAAGGTTTTCACCTCTCCGCGCCGGGTGCGGTTCGTGGAGATGGAGTACGCGCTTCCGCGTGAGGCGGCGGTCGGGGCGCTGCGCGAGGTCAAGGCGATGATCGAGAGCTCACCGCTGCGTGTGAGCTTCCCGGTTGAGGTGCGTACAGCCCCGGCGGACGACATCGCGCTCTCCACGGCGTCGGGCCGGGAGACCGCGTACATCGCCGTGCACCTCTACAGGGGCACGCCGTACCGGTCGTACTTCACGGCGGTGGAGAGGATCATGACCTCGCACGGCGGCCGGCCGCACTGGGGCAAGGTGCACACGCGGGACGCGGAGTACTTCGCCGGGGTGTATCCGCGGTTCGGTGAGTTCACGGCACTGCGGGACCGGCTGGATCCGGAACGGCTGTTCGGCAACGACTACCTCCGCCGGGTGCTGGGCGACTGACGACCGTTCACTGTCCGGCCGTCGTACCGGCTCCGGCGCCGGGCCGAGGGACCGGGGTCGTGCCGACGGAGCCGGACGGCGTCGGGGTGGGTGCCGGCGTCGGGTCGCCGCCGCTGGACTTCGAAGGGTCGGGCGTGGGGGCTGCGGATGTGCCGCCGTCGCCCTGCCCGGAGCCGGGGTCCGCGGACCGGCCTTTGCCGGTACGGGTGTTGGGGGTCTGGTCGTTGTCCTGGCTCCGGCCCTGGCCGGATTCCTGCCGGCACCGCCGCCGCGATCGCCGCCAGCGCACTGCCCGCGACCTGAGGGAGGTTCAGATCCAGCCGCTTTCCGCTCTTTTCCTTTGCTTCGCTCAGTTCCTTCTGCTTTGTCGCGCTGCCACGCTTCTGATCCATCTTTCCACCCATGCTCGCCCATCTGACCCGCCGTGCACCCAGTAGGGACATTTGAGCGAAGCGAATAGTTCCCTTTGGGCAGATTCCGTGAATCAGAACACCTGGTCACGCATGCCCCGGAGGCCCAACCCCCCGCACCCCTGGAGAAGTTCGGCGGCGCGGCGGTCCACCCCCGTGGCCCGAATGGAGTACTGTGGCGAGCCCTGGGCCCGGCCTCCCTCTCGGGTGGTGGGACCCCAGGTAGGGGGCCGAAAGCGGCGCTCGATCCGGCGGCGCCGCGGCACCGCACGGGTACCCGATGCGGAGAGTGACAGGCCAGTCACTCAGAGTCGCAAACAGGTAACCGTGCCATAACGGCGTTCCAGGGCCTGTGCCCGACACGCCGGGCAACTCGGCAAGGTTGTGGCAGGCTGCACCCGGGCAGGCCACACTCGACTAGCGGAAGCAGCGACGCACGTGACGTCGGCAGGCACCACCCGGGAGGTCCCCATGCCCGAACTGCGTGTCGTGGCCGTCTCCAACGACGGCACACGACTGGTGCTCAAGGCTGCGGACAGCACGGAATACACGCTTCCGATCGATGAGCGGCTGCGCGCTGCCGTACGCAATGACCGCGCCCGCCTCGGCCAGATCGAGATCGAGGTGGAGAGCCATCTCCGTCCCCGCGACATCCAGGCCCGTATACGTGCCGGCGCCTCCGCGGAAGAGGTCGCCCAGTTTGCCGGAATTCCGGTCGACCGGGTGCGCCGCTTCGAGGGGCCTGTGCTCGCGGAGCGCGCTTTCATGGCGGAGCGGGCCCGCAAGACGCCCGTACGCCGTCCCGGCGAGAACACCGGGCCTCAGCTCGGCGAGGCGGTGCAGGAGCGGCTGACGCTGCGCGGCGCCGAGAAGGACACCGTGCTGTGGGACTCCTGGCGCCGCGACGACGGCACCTGGGAGGTGCTGCTGGTCTACCGGGTGGCGGGTGAGCCGCACTCGGCGAGCTGGACGTACGACCCGCCGCGGCGGCTCGTCCAGGCCGTCGACGACGAGGCGCGTGCGCTGATCGGCGAGACCGACGACACGATCGCGGCGACGCAGGAGCCGAGCTTTCCGTTCGTACCGCGCATCGCACGGCTGCCGCGTGACAGGCCGCTGGACCGCGCCCTCGACCGGCAGTTGGAGCGGCCGACCGCGCCGTCGGCCGAACCGGAGGAGAGCGGCGGGGAGCGGGACTCCCTGACGAGTCTGCTGGAAGCGGTGCCGAGTTTCCGCGGCGACATGGTCGTCCCCGAGCGCCCGGCACCACCGGAGCCGTCGGCCACCGAGCCCGTCCAGGAGCCCGAGGCGGAGGAGCCGGTGGCCCCTGCGGCCTCGGCGGGTGCGGGGTCGGCGTACGCGGATGTGCTGATGCCGCGTTCGGTGGCCGGTCACCGCGACCGCCTGACGGGCACCACGGACCGCCAGGCGGAGGCGGACGGTGTCCGCCCCGGCCGCCGGGCGGCGGTACCGAGCTGGGACGAGATCGTCTTCGGCACCCGGCGCAAGAAGCAGGACTAGCGGGCACACGTCCCATTGCCCGGAGGCTCCGGTTACCCAGAGGGTCCGGCACGGTATCCCGTGCCGGACCCCTTCTTGCGCGCGCTCAGGGGTCCCTTCCACCCGCCCGCCCCCGAAGCAGGTGTGCGGCGTGCCCCCGGCCGGGCCTCACCCCTCCCGTCGGGCCCGTCAGGCCGGTTGTGGGCCCTTCGCCACGGGGCGGTGGGGGTCGTTGGACCACTCGGACCAGGAGCCTGCGTACAGGGCCGGCTCGAAGCCCGCGATCTCCAGGGCCAGGGCCTCATGTGCGGCGGAAACGCCCGAGCCGCAGTAGACGCCGACCGGATCCCCCTGCGCGGAGGCTCCCAGTGCGGAGAAGCGGGCAGCAAGAGTCTCGGGCGGAAGGAAGCGACCGTCCGCGGCCACGTTCTCGGCTGTCGGGGCCGAGACCGCGCCCGGGATGTGACCGCCGATGCGGTCGATCGGCTCCACGTCGCCGCGATAGCGCTCCGCCGCGCGCGCGTCGAGCAGCAGGCCGGAGCGGGCGTGTGCCGCGGCGGCGTCCGCGTCCAGCAGCGGGAGCGCCCCCGGCTTCGGGGCGAACGTGCCCTCCTCGGGAGAGGGAATCCCGGTCTCCAACGGCCCGGTCCAGGCGGCGAGGCCGCCGTCCAGGACCCGCACATCCTCGTGGCCCGTCCAGCGCAGCAGCCACCAGGCGCGGGCCGCCGCCCAGCCCTGGCCGCCGTCGTACGCCACCACCGGCGAACCGGGCGATACTCCGGCGCGGCGCATCACCGCGCCGAAGGCATCCGGCTCGGGCAGCGGGTGGCGGCCTCCCGCACCGGGCGGACCGGCCAGTTCCGCATCCAGGTCGACGAAGACCGCTCCGGGGATGTGCCCGGCCTCGTACGCGGGCCGCCCGTGCGGTCCGCCGAGCTGCCAGCGGACGTCCAGAAGAACCGGACGGCGGGATCCGGTCAGCTCGCTCGCGAGTTCCGTGGCGGAGATGGTGGGGTTCATGAGAGCCATCCTCGCGCAGTGACCGGCCGGCCCGTAACGCCGCCGGAGCGGATGAGACGTGCCAAAAAGGGCATCCTCCGGCGGGAACCCGCCAAATCCGGCGCGGCCGGGGCACGCAGGCCGCCCTGTGGTGCAAGCATCTGCACGGGGCACAGCCATTCCGCACAACGGATCCCGGTCCCCCCGCACGGCCACCACGATGGTCCGAGGAGAGAGTGACGATGACCGAGGCGACTCGGCACACACCCGGCACACCCTGCTGGGTGAGCTTGATGGTGCACGGCCTTGACGCGACGCAGGATTTCTACGGAGCTCTGTTCGGCTGGGAGTTCTCCCCCGGCCCCCAGCAGTTGGGTCCGTACGTCCGCGCGCTGATCGACGGCAAGGAGGTCGCAGGCATCGGCCGGATCCCGAGCAGCCGGCAACTGCCGATCGCCTGGACGCCCTATCTGGCGACCGACGACGCGGATGTGACCGCCGAGACGATCAGAAGCCGCGGCGGGACGGTCGGTGTAGGCCCGCTGGACGCGGGCGCCGCGGGCCGGCTGGCCATCGCGACCGACCCCGGGGGCGCGGTCTTCGGCATCTGGCAGACGGCAGCCCACCGCGGCACCGCCGTGTACGGCACGCATGGCACGCCCGTCTGGAACGAGCTGGTGACCCCGGAGACGTCGTTCGTCGGCAAGTTCTACGAGGCGGTCTTCGGCTATGAGGTGGAGGCGGTCGTCTCGGCCGACTTCGACTATCTGACGCTGCACCTGGCAGGGCGCCCGGTGGCCGCCCTCCACGGCGTGGGTCAGGCCCTTCCGCGCAGGGGCACGCACTGGATGACCCACTTCGAGGTCGAGGACACCGAAGAGGCCGCACGCCAGGTGGTGGAGCTCGGCGGGCATGTGCTGCAGCCGCCGAGGGACGGCAGCAGCGGCCGGCTCGCGACCGTCGCGGACCCGGAGGGCGCGGTCTTCACGATCGTACGGACGGCCTCTCGCTGACCTCGACGGGCAGGACGTCCGGGGAGAGAGCGGCCGCGCGAGCGGTGGCCGCCGTCATCCGCCGCCGGTGGTGGCGCCGGCAGAGCACCTCGTAGCCGATCTCGTCCGGCGACTGGTCGACGTCGCCCACGACGACCTGCGCGCCCTCGAGGACCATGATCCCGCCGACGGTACGGGCGTTGTGCGTGGCCCGCGCACCGCACCAGCACAGCGCCTCGACCTGCAGTACCTCGACCCGGTCGGCGAGCTCGACGAGCCGCTGCGAGCCGGGGAAGAGCTTGGAGCGGAAGTCGGTGGTGATACCGAAGGCGAAGACGTCCAGGTCGAGGTCGTCGACAACACGGGCGAGCTGGTCGATCTGCTCGGGCGCAAGGAACTGCGCCTCGTCGGCGATCACATAGTCGCAGCGGCCGCCCTGGGAGAGATGGGCGACGAGATACGCGTAGAAGTCGAAGCCCTCCGCCGCCTCGACCGCGTCGGTGACCAGGCCGAGCCGGGAGGACAGCTTGCCCTCACCGGCGCGGTCGTCGCGGGTGAAGATCATGCCCTGGAGGCCGCGCGCGGACCGGTTGTGCTCGATCTGAAGAGCGAGGGTGCTCTTTCCGCAGTCCATGGTTCCGGAGAAGAACACCAGCTCGGGCATGGGGAGTTGAGGACCTTTCGGGTCTGGACGAGGGAGGCTGTTATGAGCGTACTTCGAAGAGCGGGACGAGCTGCTCGACGGGGGTCATGGAGCCGTGCATCCCGACCATCGCCGACTCGTTCGGCTCATTGACGGAGGCGGTGATCACCACGTCGTCGCAGGCCGCGGCGACGACATCGCCGATCCGCGCGTACACCCGCTCGTCCACCCGGTCGCCGAACCATCCCGCGGCGATCGCCTCATCCCGGCTCGCCACCCAGAACTGCTCGCCGAGGACCTCGCGCCAGACCGCGAGCACATCGGACGCGGCACCCGGCACGGCGTAGACGTGGCGGGCGCGGCCCTCGCCGCCCAGCAGGGCGACGCCGGCGCGCAGCTCCCAGTCCTCGTCGAAGTCGATGCGCGACTGCTCGTCGAAGGGGATGTCGATCATGCCGTGGTCGGCGGTGACGTACAGGGCGGCGCGGGGCGGGAGTTGCTCGGCGAGGCGCTGCACCAGCCGGTCGACGTACATCAGCTGGCCGCGCCAGGCGTCGGAATCCACACCGAAGCGGTGGCCCTTGCCGTCCACATCGCTGTAGTACGTGTAGACCAGCGACCGGTCCCCCAGCGCCAGTTGCTCGGCCGCCAGGTCCATACGTTCCTCGCCCGAGAGCCGGCCGAGGAAGCTGCCACCGCTGAGTGCGATCTTGGTCAGCGGGGTGTGCTGGAAGGTCGGCGACGACACCTGCGCGGTGTGCACACCCGCCGCGTCGGCGAGCTGGAAGACCGTGGGGTAGGGCTGCCAGATGTGCGGAGGCGTCCAGGGCTTCCAGCGCAGCTGGTTCATCAGCTCGCCGGTCTCCGGATTGCGCGCGGTGTAGCCGGGCAGACCGTGGGCACCGGGCGGCAGGCCGGTGCCCACGGAGGCCAGCGAGGTGGCTGTGGTGGCCGGGAAACCGGCGGTTATGGGCCGCCCCGTGCCGCCGCGCGAGGTGGCGAGCAGCGAGGTGAGGTACGGGGCCTCCTCGGGGTGGTTCTTGATCTGCTCCCAGCCGAGGCCGTCGATCAGGAAGACGCAGTTCCGGTCGGCGGGGGTCAGCTCGGGGATGCTCTGCGTCAGGCCCGGTACGCCCTGGCCGGCGGCGAGCGTCGGGAGCAGATCGGCGAGCGATCCGGTGCCGTACTCGGGGACGGGCGCGGTGGAGAGGGCGAGCGGGACGGGCTCGTCCGGCCAGACTGCGGGCTGAGCCATCAGCGCGTGGCTGCCGTGGCTTCGGAGAGCGCCTGCGCGAAGGCGAGCGTCTGCCGGACCGCGTCCGGGCCGTCGCCGGCCTCGCTGACGCGCAGGCTCAGGTCGTCCGCTGTGGAGCTGCCGGTGTAGCCGTGGTCCGCCTCGCAGTTGGGGTCGCCGCAGGCCGCGGGCTCCAGGTCGATGCGGGAGACGGCGCCCCAGCCGATGGTGAGGACGACCTCGCGGGGCAGGGTGCCGGGGGTGTACGACTCCGGGTTGGCGACGACGCGGCTGAGCACGACCGACGAGATCCGGCCGAGCTTGACCGATTCGGTCGAGGTGGTGGCGTACGGCGTCGGGGAGCTGGAGTCGGCGGCCTGCTCGTCGGTGTGGCTGACGATGAAGCGGTTGGCCGTCAGAACGAGGACGGTGACATGGCGGCGCACCTCGTTGGCGTCGAACGTGGTCTCTTGGTGCACCAGATACGACGCAATCTGCTCGCCACCGACAGCGGCCTCCACCGCCTCGGCCACAAGGGCCGGGTAGTAGCCGCTGCGCTCGATCGCCGAACGCAGCCCCTGGGTCGTCGTACCGGTCTTCGCCATGCGGTCCATCCTACGGGGCTCACGGGGGGCGGCGAGCGCTCAGTAGCTGGGGAGTCGGCGGGGGCCCAGGTCGGTGCGGGTGGGCGGCGGGGCGAGCCGTACGGACGCGCCGAGCACGGAGAGGCCACGCTGAGCGACGACGACCGGTTCGAGGCTGATTCCGACTACTTCCGGGTGATCGTCGACCAAACGTGACACCCGGAGCAGCAGCTCTTCGAGGGCCGGGGTGTCGACGGGTGCCGAGCCGCGCCAGCCGAAGAGGAGTGGGGCCGTCCGGATGGTCCTGATCAACTCGGCGGCGTCCCGGTCGGTGACGGGCACGAGTCGGTGGGCCGTGTCACCGAGCAGCTCGGAGGCGGCTCCGGCCAGCCCGAAGGAGAGCACAGCGCCGGCGGCGGGGTCGATGGCGGCGCGTACGACGGTGTCGACGCCGCGCGGGGCCATCGCCTGGACGACGGGCTGCAGCTCCTCGGGCTTGCCGAGAACGTCGGTCAATTCGCGGTAGGCCTGCCGCAGTTGCGCCTCGTTGGCCAGATCCAGCCGTACGCCGCCGAGGTCGGCGCGGTGGCGCAGGTGCGGGGCGGTGGTCTTGAGGGCGACGGGGTAGCCGAGGCGGGTGGCGGCGGCCACGGCATCGTCCGGGCCGGGCGCGGGGAGGGCAGAACGTACGGAGATGCCGTACTGGCCGAGGAGCTCCTGGGTGGCACCGGGTCCGAGGGTGCTGCCGCGAGGGTCTGTGACCCCGCCGAGCAGCCCCTCGATCTGCCTGGCGGCACCCGCCTCGTCGATGTCCTCGTACTGCGGCACCTTGCCGGGCTCGGCGGCCTGCCGGCGCCACTGGGCGTACTTGACCGCCTCGGAAAGGGCTCGGACGGCCCTCTCGGCGGCGGGGTAGGCGGGGATACGGGAGGCGTGCGGGGCGGTCGCGGGGGCCGGGGCCGCGTAACGGACAGCCGCGGAGACGGCGGACGAGCTCGGGGCGGGCGGACGGGTGCGGACGGTCCGCGGCGCTTCGCGGCCGGGGCCCGGTCCCCCGCCGTCGGTCTCGGGGGCCGGGACCGTACGCGTGCTCGCCGCCGCCGCCAGCGCCTCCGCCAGACCGCCCATTTCCACATGCACCACCGCGACCGGTTTGGCCGGGGCCGTCGTGACCGCGTCGCGCAGCGCTGCTGCCAGGACCTCGCCGTCACCCGACTCCGTGACGCCGTTCTCGCCGACCCACGGGATCGCCGTCACCACCACCGCATCGCAGGCGTCGTCCACCAGGGCCTCGGCGAGGGCGGCACGGAAGTCCGCGGGTGTGGCGGCCGTCGTGAGGTCGCGCGGCCGCAGGGGACGGAGGCCGTCGGCGAGACAGGCGTCGTACGTGAGCAGGCCGAGCGACTCGGAGTTGCCGAGGATCGCCACGCGCGGTCCGGCGGGCAGCGGCTGGCCGGCCAGCAGCAGGCCCGCGTCCACGAGTTCGGTGACGGTGTCGACGCGGATCACACCGGCCTGGCGGAGCAGCGCCCCGACCGTGGTGTCGGGGATCCCGGTGACCGGCACCGCGTGTCCGGGCGGCGCGCTGCCGCTGTGCCGGGCGCCCTTCACCACGACCACCGGTTTCACCGCCGCCGTACGCCGGGCCAGGCGGGTGAACTTGCGCGGGTTGCCGATCGATTCGAGGTACAGCAGGACCACATCGGTGTCCGGGTCCTCGTACCAGTACTGCAGAAAGTCGTTGCCGGAAACATCCGCGCGGTTGCCCGACGAGATGAAGGAGGAGAGCCCGGCCCCGCGCCGGTGCAGGCCGGCGAGCAGTGCGATACCGATGGCGCCGGACTGGGTGAACAGGCCGATGCGGCCGGCCGCCGGGGACTGGGGGGCCAGCGAGGCATTGAGGCGGACGCTGTCGCTGGTGCTGATGATGCCGAAGGAGTTCGGGCCGATGATGCGCATCCCGTACGAGCGGGCCTGCCGCACCAGTTCGCGCTGTCGCTCCCGTCCGGCGGCCCCGCTCTCGGCGTATCCGGCGGTGAGTACGACCAGGCCCTGGACGCCGTGCTCGCCGCAGTCGGCGACCACTTCGGGCACCCGCTCCGCCGGGACGGCCACGACCGCCAGGTCGACGGTCTCCCCTGTCTCGCCGACGGAGCGGTGGGCCGGGACCCCGTCCACCTCGGTCTGGTCCTCGGGAAAGGCGCGGTTCACGGCGTAGGTACGTCCCGTGTATCCGGCGTCGAGGAGGTTGCGCAGGACGGTGCGGCCCACGCCGCCGGGCGTGCGGCCGGTGCCGATGACTGCGACCGAACCGGGCGCGAGGAGGCGCTGCACAGAGCGGGCCTCCGCGCGCTGCTCGCGGCCGCGCTGGACGGCCAGGGACTCCTCGGTCGGTTCGAGGTCGAGGGTGAGATGGACGGAGCCGTCCTCGAAGCTGCGCTTCTGGGTATAGCCGGCGTCCCGGAACACCTTGATCATCTTGTTGTTGGCGGGCAGCACCTCGGCGGCGAAGCGCCTGATACCGCGTTCGCGGGCGACCTCGGCGATGTGCTCGAGCAGGGCGGATGCCACGCCGCGCCCCTGGTGGGCGTCCTGGACGAGAAAGGCGACCTCGGCCTCGTCGGCGGGGGCGCTCGCGGGCCGGCCCTCTCCATTGATCCGGTCGTAGCGGACGGTGGCGATGAACTCGCCGCCCACCGTGACCGCGAGGCCCACCCGGTCCACGTAGTCGTGATGGGTGAAGTGATGTACGTCCTTGGCGGAGAGCCGGGGGTAGGGCGCGAAGAAGCGGTAGTACTTCGACTCGTCGGAGACCTGCTCGTAGAAGCTGACCAGACGGTCGGCGTCCTCGGTGGTGATGGGCCTGATGCGCGCGATGCCGCCGTCGCGCAGCACCACGTCCGCTTCCCAGTGGTCGGGGTAGGCGTGATCCGACGAGGTCTGCATGGGGAAAGCGTACGGCTCACTCACGGGTCGCGGAGGAGGTTGCCGCGGGGCAGTCTGGGGAAGCCGACCAGCGGCCGATCCCGGGTCCGGGGCCGGTGCGGGCAACGCAGCAACACATGAGAGACTGGTCTAGACAACCGCTAAGACTTGAAGGGCAACACCATGGCTGAGCGCCGCGTCAATGTCGGCTGGGCCGAGGGCCTTCACGCCCGCCCCGCTTCCATCTTCGTCCGTGCCGCCACGGCCGCCGGCGTCCCCGTGACGATCGCCAAGGCGGACGGCACCCCGGTCAACGCCGGCTCGATGCTCGCGGTGCTCGGCCTGGGCGCCCAGGGTGGCGAGGAGATCGTGCTCGCTTCCGAGGCCGAGGACTCCGACGCCGCTCTGGACCGTCTCGCCCGGCTCGTCGCCGAGGGTCTCGAAGAGCTTCCCGAAACCGTCTGAGCCGAACAGGCCCATTACCCACGGCAAAGCCGCGGTGTCCCAGATTCCCGGACATCGCGGCTTCGTCTTTTCCGGACGCAGTTTTTCCGGCCGTTGATTTCCCCGGCCCGACGCTTGAATATGGGCAGCAGAAAAGAGGCCCTGCGAATATCTATCCTTTGTATACGGTGCGCCTGTTAATGGCGGGCGCTCGCGATGTTTACGGCATGTTGCGAAGTCCTCACCCGCTCGGGACGGCGCAGCCGGTGCGCGGCGGCGGCCCGTTCGGTGTGCACGGCCGTCAGCCCTCGCGCCCGTTCCGCGTCGCCGCGCGCCACCGCGTCCACGATCGCGCCGTGCTCGATCCAGGACTCGACGGGCGTGGCCGGCTGCTCGACGGTGTACATCCAGGCGATCTTGTGCCGCAGCTGGGTGAGCAGAGCGATCAGGCCCGGACTGCCGGAGGCCTGGGCGAGCGTCTCGTGGAACCAGCCGCCCAGTGAACGCAGGTCCTCGCCCTGACCACGGCGGGCCCGCTCCTGACCCAGCCTGACCAGGCCACGCAGCACCTTCAGATGCGCCTCGGTGCGCCGCTGGGCGGCGCGCGCCGCACCCATGGGCTCCAGCAGCATCCGGATCTCCAGGAGGTCGGCGGCCTCCTGCTCGGTGGGCTCGGCGACACAGGCGCCGGCGTGGCGGCGGGTGGTGACGAAACCCTCGGACTCCAGGGTGCGCAGAGCTTCGCGCACCGGGACCCGGGAGACGCCGTAGCGGCGCGCCAGCTGCTCCTCGGTGAGCCGGCTGCCGCGCTCGAATACACCGGAGACGATGTCGTCGCGGATCGCCGTGCATACCGAGTGCGCGGGAATGCGCATGACCGAACCTCCGCTTTAATCCGCGCGAAACGCAGCCGACTGACGTCTGTTCAGTGACTCTATTGCAATGCTCGGGATTTTCCGATGGGAGACCGGAATCCATGGATATCTTTTGGCCAGAACGCCGGCGGAGCGGGCAAACGCCGAAGGCCCCGGCGGTGAGCCGGGGCCTTCGGGAAGCACGCGGGGCCGGACAGCGGCCCGCCGTCTGATCAGACGCTGACGCCGTGCGCGCGCAGGTACGCGACCGGGTTGATGTCGGAGCCGTACTCGGGGCTGGTGCGGGCCTCGAAGTGGAGGTGCGGTCCAGTGGTGTTGCCGGTCGCGCCGGAGAGGCCGATCTGCTGGCCCGGGGTCACCGACTGGCCGACCGAGACGCCGATGGACGAGAGGTGGCCGTACTGCGTGTACGAGCCGTCCTTCATCTTGATCACGATGTTGTTCCCGTACGCGCCGCCCCAGCCGGCCTCGACGACAGTGCCGGAGCCGACCGCGTGCACGGTCGTGCCGGACGCGGCGTGGAAGTCGATGCCGGTGTGGCTGCCGGAGGACCAGATGGCGCCGCCGGACTTGTAGCCCGTGGAGACGTACGAGTGCGAGATCGGGGCCACGAAGGAGTTGAGGCGCTTGCGCTCGGCGGCGCGCGCGGCGCGCTCCTTGGCCTCACGGGCCTCCTTGGCGCGGGCCTCGGCCTTCCGCTTCGCCTCGGCCTCGGCCTTCGCCTTGGCGACGGCCTCGGCGGCCTCCTCCTTCTGAGCGGCGGCCTGGTCGGCGATCTGCTCGGCGAGGGAGTCGGCGGCCACGATCTGGGTCAGGCCGGTGTCCTCGACGGTGGCCGCGCCGGTGTCGGCGGCGAGTGCCGGGGAAGCGAGGGTTCCGATGACGCCGGTGGTGGCGAGAGCGGCGACGGCGGCGATGTTCGCCTTCTTGCGCGTCATTCGGCTCGGGGCACGGTGCTTCCCGGTGGCACGGGTGAACGCCATGAAGTGGCTGATCCTTTCCTTCCTTCTCGCCTACCGGGTTAGCTGACGGGTTCGGAGCAGGAAGGTCTCCTACAGGCCCCTCCGCAGGTGCGAAGGCGCCCGATTCACCCCAGGGACTGAGTGGGTCCCCGGCTCCCCAGGCTCGCGCCTGACGGGGACTCGGCGATGACTGTCCGATGCCGCGGATGCGGCGGGCTACTGGCGGACAGCCGGACCGACGCTAGGCGGGCCGTCTTTCAATCACCAAACAGACAGCTCTTTTTGTAGCGCATGCCACAGGCCAGACAGGCAGGCTCTGCAATAAAACGGGCATAAGACAGAACCCCGGCATCACCAGGGAGGCCGGGGTTCCGTTTGCCTGTTTTGAATTGTTTGCCGGATTGACCCAATCAGCCTGTGACAACCGTCACTTCGCCGATGCCGAGCGCCCTGACCGGCTCCTCGATCTGCGAGGCATCGCCGACGAGCACCGTGACAAGTCGGTCCACCGGGAAGGCGCTGACGGCCGCGGCCGTCGCCTCAACGGTGCCGGTATCGGCCAGGCGCACGTACAACTGCGCCTGGTAGTCGTCCGGGAGGAACTGCTCGACTTGGTCGGCGAGCGTGCCCGCGACGGAGGCGGCCGTCTCGAACTTCAGCGGGGCGACACCCACCAGGTTCTGCACGGCAACATCGCGCTCGGCGTCGGTCAGGCCCTCGGCCGCGAGCGTACGCAGCACCTTCCAGAGGTCGTCCAGCGCCGGTCCGGTGTTCGGGGTGTCCACGGAACCGCTGATGGCGAGCATCGCCGCGCCCGACCCGTCGGGAGCGGAGCGCAGCACCTGGCCGAAGGCCCGTACGCCGTAGGTGTAGCCCTTCTCCTCGCGCAGCACGCGGTCGAGACGCGAGGTGAGGGTGCCGCCCAGGCAATACGCCCCGAGCACCTGGGCCGGCCAGACGCGGTCGTGGCGGTCCGGGCCGATACGGCCGATCAGCAGCTGCGTCTGGACGGCGCCGGGGCGGTCCACGATGACCACACGGCCGGTGTCGTCGGCGGTGATCGGCGGTACGGGACGGGCCTCGGCGCTGTTGCCGGTCCAGGTACCGAGAGTCTCGGCGAGCACGGCGTCAAGGTCGACTCCGGTGAGGTCGCCGACGATTACCGTGGTGGCCGTGGCCGGCCGGACATACGCCTCGTAGAAGGCGCGCACGGCCGCGGAGTCGATCCGGGCCACGGACTCCTCCGTGCCCTGGCGGGGGCGCGACATACGCAGGGAGGCCGGGAAGAGCTGCTTGGAGAGCTCCTTGGCCGCACGGCGGGCCGGGTTGGCCGTCTCGTGCGGGATCTCGTCCAGCCGGTTGCGTACCAGCCGCTCCACCTCGTTGTCGGCGAAGGCGGGCGCGCGCAGCGCCTCGGCGAGCAGGCCGAGCGCCTTCGGCAGCCGGGAGACCGGCACCTCCAGGGAGACGCGGACACCCGGGTGGTCGGCGTGCGCGTCGAGAGTGGCGCCGCAGCGCTCCAGCTCGGCGGCGAACTCCTCGGCGGTGTGCTTGTCGGTGCCTTCCGACAGGGCGCGCGCCATGATCGTGGCGACGCCGTCGATGCCCTCGGGCTCGGCCTCCAGCGGGGCGTCGAGGCAGATCTCGACGGCCACCACCTGCTGGCCGGGGCGATGGCAGCGCAGCACGGTGAGGCCGTTGTCCAGCGTGCCGCGCTCGGGGGCCGGGAACGCCCAGGGGCGGGCGGGGCCGGCCGTCGGCTGCGGGTGGAACTCCATGGTCACGGCAGCGTCGCTCACTGGTCCGCCCCTTCGTGCTCGTCGTTCTCGTCGCTGTCGCTGTCGCCGTTGTCCGCGGAGAGGGGCTCGTAGACCAGCACCGCCCTGTTGTCCGGGCGCAACCGGGCCTTGGCGACCGCCTGCACCTCTTCGGCGGTGACGTCCAGCACCCGCTGTACGGCGCTCAGCGCCAGCTGCGGGTCGCCGAAGAGCACGGCGTACCGGCACAGTTCATCGGCGCGGCCTGCGACCGTGCCGAGCCGGTCCAGCCACTCGCGCTCCAACTGGGCCTGCGCCCGCTCCATCTCCTCGGGCGTGGGGCCTTCCGCGGCGAACCGTGCCAGCTCCTCGTCGACCGCGGCCTCGATCTGCGGCACCTCGACACCGCCGGACGTCTTGACGTCCAGCCAGCCCAGCGAGGGGGCACCGGCCAGCCGCAGCAGACCGAAGCCGGCCGCGACGGCCGTCTGGTCACGGCGCACCAGGCGGTTGTGCAGCCTCGAGGACTCACCGCCGCCGAGGACGGTGAGCGCCAGGTCAGCGGCATCGCACTCGCGCGTGCCGTCGTGCGGCAGGCGGTAGGCGGCCATCAGCGCCCGGGCCGGGACCTCCTCGACGATCTCCTCGCGCAGCTGCTCGCCGATGGTCTCCGGAAGGGAGCCGTCGCGCGGGGGCTGCTTGCCGTCGTGGGCCGGGATGGAGCCGAAGTAATTCTCGATCCAGGCGAGCGTCTGCTTCGGGTCGATGTCACCGACGACCGAAAGCACGGCGTTGTTCGGCGCGTAGTACGTACGGAAGAAGGTGCGCGCGTCCTCGAGGGTCGCCGCGTCCAGATCGGTCATCGAGCCGATCGGTGTGTGGTGGTACGGATGGCCCTCCGGGTAGGCGAGCGCGGTCAGCCGCTCGAAGGCCGTACCGTACGGGACGTTGTCGTACCGCTGGCGGCGCTCGTTCTTGACGACATCGCGCTGGTTCTCCATCGACTCGTCGTCGAGAGCCGCGAGCAGCGAGCCCATCCGGTCGGCTTCCAGCCAGAGGGCGAGCTCCAGCTGGTGGGTGGGCATGGTCTCGAAGTAATTGGTGCGCTCGAAGCTGGTGGTGCCGTTCAGCGAGCCGCCGGCTCCCTGAACCAGCTCGAAGTGGCCGTTGCCCTTCACCTGGCCCGAGCCCTGGAACATCAGATGCTCGAAAAGGTGAGCAAGGCCGGTACGGCCCTTGACCTCGTGGCGCGAGCCGACGTCGTACCAGAGGCAGACCGCGGCGACCGGGGTCAGGTGGTCCTCGGAGAGCACCACGCGCAGGCCGTTCGCCAGGCGGTGCTCGGTCGCTGTCAGGCCGCCGGAACCGGCCTGCGCTGTGGCCGTGTGACCCATGGGCATGTACGTCCCTTCGATCGCGATATGGAGAAGTCCTGCCACTGTATGCAAGCCATCTGACACCTGGCGAAGTTCCCGGCCGAGAACGGCCCAACGACGGGTCGAGGTCAGCCTTGTCAGTGGCTCGGTCCACAATGGTCCGCGTCAGAACCTGAGTCCTGCCCCGCACAAGAGCGAGAAGGAGCCGCAGCAGCGATGGCCCGCCGCAGCACGAAGACCCCGCCGCCGGACGACTTCGAGGAGAAGATCCTCGACATCGACGTCGTCGACGAAATGCAGGGCTCCTTCCTCGAGTACGCGTACTCGGTGATCTACTCCCGGGCCCTGCCGGACGCCCGCGACGGTATGAAGCCGGTGCACCGACGCATCGTCTACCAGATGAACGAGATGGGCCTGCGCCCCGACCGCGGCTATGTGAAGTGCGCCCGCGTCGTCGGCGAGGTCATGGGTAAGTTGCACCCGCACGGCGACGCGTCGATCTACGACGCCCTGGTGCGGATGGCGCAGCCGTTCTCGATGCGCCTGCCGCTGGTCGACGGCCACGGAAACTTCGGCTCCCTCGGCAACGACGACCCGCCGGCCGCCATGCGGTACACCGAGTGCCGGATGGCGGACGCCACCAGCCTGATGACGGAGTCGATCGACGAGGACACCGTCGACTTCCAGTCGAACTACGACGGTCAGGAGCGGGAGCCGGTCGCGCTCCCCGCCGCCTATCCGAATCTGCTGGTCAACGGCGCGTCCGGGATCGCCGTGGGCATGGCGACGAACATGCCGCCGCACAATCTCGGCGAGGTCATCGCCGCCGCCCGACATCTGATCAAGCACCCCGGCGCGGACCTCGACACGCTGATGCGTTTCATCCCCGGGCCCGACCTGCCGACCGGCGGCCGGATCGTGGGTCTCGGAGGCATCAAGGACGCGTACGAGGCCGGCCGCGGCACCTTCAAGATCCGCGCGACGGCCTCCGTGGAGGACGTCACGGCGCGCCGCAAGGGGCTGGTGATCACCGAGTTGCCCTTCACCGTCGGCCCGGAAAAGGTGATCGCGAAGATCAAGGACCTGGTCTCGGCGAAGAAGCTCCAGGGCATCGCGGACGTCAAGGACCTCACCGACCGGCAGCACGGTCTGCGACTGGTCATCGAGGTCAAGAACGGCTTCATCCCCGAGGCCGTGCTGGAGCAGCTCTACAAGCTGACGCCGATGGAGGAGTCCTTCGGTATCAACAATGTGGCGCTGGTGGACGGGCAGCCGCTCACCCTGGGGCTCAAGGAGCTGCTCGAGGTCTATCTCGATCACCGCTTCGAGGTCGTACGGCGGCGCAGCGAGTTCCGGCGGACCAAACGGCGCGACCGGCTGCACCTGGTCGAGGGCCTGCTTGTCGCACTTCTCGACATCGACGAGGTCATCCGGCTCATCCGGTCGAGTGACAATTCCGCGCAGGCGAAAGAGCGGCTGATCGAGCGCTTCTCGCTGAGCGAAATCCAGACTCAGTACATTCTGGACACTCCGCTCCGCCGACTGACCAAGTTCGACAAGATCGAGCTGGAGAGCGAGCGCGACCGGCTCAACGGCGAGATCGACGAGCTGACCGGGATCCTGGATTCGGACACCGAGCTGCGCAAGCTGGTCTCGACCGAACTGGCCGCGGTGGCGAAGAAGTTCGGCACCGAGCGGCGCACGGTGCTGCTGGAGTCGGCGGGTACGCCGGTCGCCGCGGCCTCGCTGGAGGTCGCGGACGACCCGTGCCGGGTGCTGCTGTCCTCGACCGGCCTGCTGGCCCGTACCGCCAATGGCGAGCCCCTGGCGCACGAGGGCGGAAAGCGCGCCAAGCACGATGTGATCGTTTCGGCGGTGCCTGCGACACAGCGCGGCGACGTGGGCGCTGTGACCTCGTCCGGGCGCTTGCTGCGGCTCGCGGTGATCGACCTTCCGCAGCTTCCGGACACGGTGTCCGCGCCCAATCTGTCGGGCGGTGCGCCGGTCGCGGAGTTCCTGTCGCTGGAGCCGGACGAGACGGTCATCTGCCTCACCACGCTCGACGAGTCCTCGCCGGGCCTCGCACTCGGCACGCTGCAGGGTGTCGTCAAGCGCGTCGTACCCGACTACCCGGCGAACAAGGACGAGTTGGAGGTCATCACCCTCAAGGAAGGTGACCGGATCGTCGGCGGTGCCGAGCTGCGTACGGGCGAGGAGGACCTGGTCTTCATCACCTCCGACGCCCAGTTGCTGCGCTATCAGGCTTCGCAGGTGCGGCCGCAGGGCCGGGCGGCCGGCGGCATGGCCGGGATCAAGCTGACGGAGGGCGCCGAGGTCATCTCGTTCACGGCGGTCGATCCGGCCGGGGACGCGGTGGTCTTCACCATCGCGGGCTCGCACGGCACGCTGGACGACTCGGTGACGACGGCGAAGCTCACGCCCTTCGACCAGTACCCGCGCAAGGGACGGGCCACGGGCGGCGTGCGTTGCCAGCGCTTCCTCAAGGGCGAGGACGTGCTGGTACTCGCATGGGCGGGCGCGGCACCGGCCCATGCGGCGCAGAAGAACGGCACACCGGCCGAGCTTCCGGAGCCGGATCCGCGGCGTGACGGCTCGGGTACGCCGGTGACGTCGAAGGTGGCGGTGCTGGCGGGCCCGTCGAGCTAGTCGAGCGCGGGCTCGGCCTTCTCCGCTGTCTCCCCTGCCCCATCCGATTCGGCCGGTACGTACCGCAGGACGCCCCACATGCTCCGCTCGTCGGGGGCGTCCTGCGGACCGGTCCGCGCGCAGGACTCCAACTGCTTGCGCAGCGCCCCGGCGTCGATGCCCGAGCCGATCAGCACGAGCTGCGTCAGCCGCTCCTCCCCGGGCGCCCAGCGTGACGGGTAGAACCGCAGGAACCGGCCGACGGCGTGGACGGCGTACCGATTGCCCGGATCGGCGGCCCCGAAGTCGACGAATCCCTTGATCCGGTAGAGCCCTTCGGGCCTGGAGTCGAGGAAGTCCATGAGCCGGTGCGGGTGCATGGGCGCATCCGCCATGAAGGCGAGGCTCTCGTACGCGGTGTGCAGATGGTCCGCATGGCCGTGATCGTGGTCGTACTCGTCCGCGTACAGATCCTCGAAGGACAGCTGGCGTACCTTCTCCTCCCGCTCCGGCCGCACGGCGGGGTCGAAGAGCATCTGCGGGTCGACCCGCCCATGTTCCACGGTGATCGTGGGCGTGCCCGCGCCGAACTCGCCGAGCGTCCCGAGCACCCGTTCCAGAGCGTCCGGCTCCACCCGGTCCGCCTTGTTCAGAACGATCAGATCGGCGATCGCGAGATGCCGGTCGATCTCGGGGTGCCGCGCCCTGGTCGCGTCGAACTCGGCAGCGTCGACGATCTCGACCAGTCCCCCGTACACGATGCGCGGATTGTCGCCGGCCAGCAGCATCCGTACGAGCTCCTGCGGCTCGGCAAGCCCACTGGCCTCGATGACGATGACGTCGATGCGCGTGGCGGGCCGGATGAGCTTCTCCAGATAGTCGTCCAACTCGCTCGCGTCGACGGCGCAGCACAGACAGCCGTTCCCGAGGGACACGGTGGAGCCGACCTGTCCTGCGACGGTCATGGCGTCGATTTCGATGGAGCCGAAGTCATTGACGACAACGCCGATGCGGGTGCCGCCGTTGCGCCGGAGCAGGTGGTTGAGGAGGGTGGTCTTGCCGGATCCCAGAAAGCCCGCGAGGACGACGACGGGTACGGGTTTGCCGGCCATGAGCGCCGAGCCTAGCCCCCTGCCGGCGCGCGTCATTCATGAGCGGGTGGCGACACCGCGTCATGGTCCCTCTACATGGGAAGGGTACGTGTCCATACCTCAGGGAGGACACGATGACGGCACACTCAGGCAGGACCGGACGACTTGCCTTATGGGCCACCGCCGCGCTCGGCGGGACAGCGCTCATCACCCTGGCCGCCATAGCGGTCAGCACGTGGCTCATCCAGGCTGTGGAGAGCCGAGAGGGCGGACTGGCCGACGCCGCGGCGCGCAGCCAGGTGGGCAATTACTTCGGCGGCGCGAACGCGATCTTCTCCGGGCTGGCGTTCCTGAGCCTGGTGGTTGCTCTGCTCCTGCAGTACCAGGAACTGCGGATGCAGCGCAGGGAGCTGGCGGACCAGCGCGACGAGCTGACGAGGTCCAGGGAGGCGTTGCACCGCAACGCGGAGGCAGGCCTGCGCTCGCTGCACATGCAACTGATGCGGATGGCCATGGACGACCCGGACCTTGCGGCTGTCTGGAACGACTACCCGGGTGTTTCCGTCGAAGAGACCCGGCAGAACCTCTACGCCAATCTCATCTACGCGCACTTCGTGCTCGCACACGACTGGAACCGGTACACCGACGAGGAACTCATGCACCACGCGCGGTCCTTGCAGTCCAGCGAGCCGTTCCGGCGCTACTGGGACCTCTCCCGCGCACGGAAGCTGACCTTGCCGGAGGACAGCCACGAACGCAGGCTGGCCGAGATCATGGACGCCGCGATCACGGCCACGCGTCCGGCGCCGTGACGCACGACAATGGTGCGGCGAGTCGGTGCAGCCCCACGCGAGCGCGGCGGCGTGAACAAGCCGGTGTCCCCGACGCCCAGCCGCAGGCGGCCACAGCCCGGCACCGGTGAGGTGCCGGGCATACCTGTGTCAGGACACCACCGGCAGCGGCTGAGGCGGCGGCGGTCCCACATACCGCGCCGCCGGGCGGATGATCTTGGAGTCCTCCGCCTGCTCCAGAATGTTGGCGCTCCAGCCGACCACCCTCGCAGCGCAGAACGTCGGGGTGAACATCTCGCGCGGCAGACCGCACTGCTCCATGACGACGCCCGCATAGAACTCCACATTGGTGTGCAGCTCACGCCCCGGCTTCAGCTCCGCGAGGATCGCCTCGACGTGTGCCTCCACCTGGACCGCGAACTCCACCAGCGGTCCGCCGAAGCTCTCGGCGATCTGGCGCAGCATGCGCGAGCGTGGGTCCTCGGTGCGGTACACGGGATGCCCGAAGCCCATGATCCGCTCCCCCGCCAGGACCCGTTCCCTGATCCAGGAGTCGATGCGGTCCTCAGTGCCGATCGCATCCAGCGTGTCGAGGGCGCGGCTGGGAGCGCCGCCGTGCAGCGGGCCCGAGAGTGCGCCGATCGCGCCGACCAGGCAGGCCGCGACGTCGGCTCCGGTGGAGGTGATCACCCGGGCAGTGAACGTGGACGCATTGAAGCCATGGTCGATCGTGGAGACGAGGTACTGCTCGATCGCCCGGGCGCGGGCGGGTTCCGGCTCCGAACCGGTCAGCATGTAGAGGTAGTTGGCGGCGTACGGCAGGTCGTCGCGCGGCTCGACCGGATCGAGCCCCTGACCCAGCCGGTGCAGCGCCGTCAGAAGTGTTGGAACCGCCGCGCAGACAGCGAGCGCGTCCGCCTTGCGGCGCCCGGCGTCGAGGTCGTACACCGGACGCATACCCATGGACGCCCCCAGCAGGGAGAGCGCGGTACGCAGTCCGGCCAGCGGGCCTGACAGGGCGCATGAGCGGGCGATGGCGGGCAGCGCAGCGCGTACGTCGCCGGGCAGATGACGCAGCAACGCGGTGCGCGCCAGGAATTCGGTCCGCTGCGCGGCGTCCGGCAGTTCGCCGTGGAACATCAGGTGCCAGACGTCCTCGAAGCCGCGGCTCTCCGCGAGCTCGACGGCCGAGTACTGACGGTAGTGATAGAAGCCCTCGCGCCCCCTGACGTCCCCGAGCGCGGTGTCGGTGACGACGACGCCCGCGAGTCCGCGCGGTATGTCGAGGGGTGTGGTGGTCCCGGTGCTCTGCATGGTGTCCTCCCTGAACTTGATTCGACTGTCCATGCTTGACTCAATCACTGTCAATATTGATTAGATCAATATGTGTACGGTGACCTCATGACGGACCAGGAAGCGGACGGAGAGCGGCTGACCACCCGGGAAGCAGCCGAGCGGCTGGGCGTGAAGCCGGAGACGGTGTACGCGTATGTCAGCCGCGGACAGCTCTCCAGCCGACGCGATCCCGCCGGGCGCGGCAGCACCTTCGACGCGAAAGAGGTCGACGCGCTCGTCCGCAAGGGCCGCCGAGAGCCCTCCGCGGGGAGAGATGTCACCCAGCGGATCCGCACCGGCATCACGCTCATCGACAAGGACCGCTACTACTTCCGCGGTGTGGACGCGACCGAACTCGCCCGCCATTACGGCTACGAGGAGATCGCCGACTGGCTGTGGACCGGCACCATGCACGCGGGCGTCCGGTTCACCGCCCCCGCCGAGCCGCTGGCCGCCGCTCGCCGCGCGGTCGATGCGCTGCCCGCGCACAGCGGCTCGACGGACCGGCTGCGGGTGGCCGCGATCGCCGCGGCCGTCGCCGATCCGCTCCGTTTCGACCTCGACCGGGAGGCGGTGCTGGGCAGCGCCCGCACCCTGATTCCCATCCTGGTCGACGCCCTACCCGCGGCAGGCCGGCCGCACCGCGGCGAGGCCCGGCTCGCCCAGCGGCTCTGGACGCGGCTGACTCCCGCACAGCCGGACGAACCATCCCTTCGGGTACTGGACATGGCGCTCTCCCTGCTGATCGACCACGATCTGGCCGCATCGACGCTGGCCGTACGGGTCGCGGCCTCGGCGCGCGCCCATCCGTATGCCGTGGTGTCCGCGGGACTCGGCGCTCTGGAGGGTCCGCTGCACGGAGCCGCGAGCGGGCTCGCGCACCGGATGCTCGCCGAGGTGCTGGAGCGGGGCAGCGCGGCGGCCGTCGTGGCGGACCATCTGCGGGCGGGGCGGCGGGTGCCGGGGCTCGGCCACCGGCTCTACCCGGGGCGGGACCCGCGTGCGGTGGCGCTGTTCGGCGCGCTCGAGGAGCTTCCCGGCGCCCGTCCGGCTCTCGAGGCGGCGCGTGAGGTGGAGGCCACGACTGCCCGCCATGTGGAGCTGCACGCCAATGTCGACCTGGCGCTCGCGGTGCTGTCGGTGGCTTCCGGAATGCCGGCCGAGGCGGGCGAGACGGTCTTCGCGGTGGCGCGGACGGCCGGCTGGATCGCGCATGCACTGGAGGAGTACGAGGAGCGCCCGCTGCGGATGCGGCCGAGCGGGCACTACAACGGTCCCCGCCCGCCCAGGCCGTTGCCATGATCGCGGGGAGGCGCCCGGACATCAGGAGTGGTGGGCCTCCACTTCGCTGAACCGCGCCGCCGGCCGGCCAGTGCCGGCCGTGCCCGTGAGCCGGGCATGCCGCGTCGTGGTGCCGGCCGGCATCGATGTACGTAGACCGGAAATTTCAGAAAGGGCCGCCCGCCCTCTACCGTTCCTAGGCATGAGCCCCGTACCGACCACCCCCGCCCGGCGCCGGCGGTTCGGCTGGCCGCAGCGGGTCTTCTCGCAGGTCCTGCTGATGCAGCTGGCAATCGCCGCCGGTGTCACCGTGCTCGCCACCGGCCTCTTTCTCGCGCCCCTCAGCGCTCAGCTCGACGATCAGGCGATGCGCCGCGCGCTCGCCATCGCCGAGACCACCGCATCTCCGGAGGTCGCCGACGAACTGCTCGGCTCGCGGCCGACGGCCGATGGTCCGGTTCAGGCCAAGGCCGAGCGGATACGACAGGCGACCGGCGCCGAGTACGTCGTGATCATGGACAGGCGCGGTGTGCGCTGGTCCCACACCGCCCCCGGGGAGATCGGCCGGGTCGTCTCCACCGACCCCAGTGACGCCCTCGCGGGCAACAAGGTGATGGAGATCGACAGCGGAACCCTGGGCCGATCCGCCCGCGGGAAGGTGCCACTGCGCGAGGAGAACGGCACGATCGTCGGCGCGGTCTCCGTAGGCATCGAGTACGACAGCGTGCGCGCCCGGCTGCTGGCGGCGATCCCGGGCTTGCTCGCATACGCCGGTGGGGCCCTGGCAGTCGGAGCCCTGGCCGCCTATCTGATCTCCCGCAGGCTCCAGCGGCAGACCCACGACCTGGCCTTCTCCGATATCTCCGCGCTGCTGGCGGAGCGCGAGGCGATGTTGCACGGCATCCGGGAAGGGGTCGTGGCGCTCGACGCCGCGGGCAGGATCCGGCTGATGAACGACGAGGCACAGCGGCTGCTCGGCCTCGGCGACGAAGCGATGGGGCTGCCGCTCGACGAGGTACTCGGCGACGGCCGCACCACCGATGTGCTGGCGGGCCGGGTCACCGGCGAGGATCTGCTGACCGTTCGGGGCAGCCGGGTGCTGATCGCCAACCGGATGCCGACCGACGACGGCGGCGCAGTCGCCACGCTGCGCGACCGCACCGAGCTGGAGCAGCTGGGCCGCGAGCTGGACTCCACCCGCGGCCTGATCGACGCCCTGCGGGCGCAGGACCATGAGCACGCCAACCGGATGCACACCCTGCTCGGGCTCCTCGAGCTGGAGATGCACGAGGACGCGGTGGAGTTCGTCACCGAGGTGGTCGGGGTGCACCGGGCCACCGCGGAACAGATCACCGAGAAGATCCACGACCCGCTGCTCGCCGCGCTGCTGGTGGGCAAGGCGACCGTGGCGGCGGAGCGGGGCGTATCGCTGCGGATCGCGCCCGGCACACTGTTGCCGGACCGGCTGGTGGACCCGCGCGGTCTGGTGACGGTCGTCGGCAATCTCGTGGACAACGCTCTGGACGCGGCCGGCGGCTCGGACGATCCGAGGATCGAGATCGAACTTCGTACAGAGGGCCGTACGGCCGTGCTCCGGGTCACGGACAGCGGTCTCGGAGTCCCGTCCGAGCGGAGAGAGTTGATCTTCACTGAGGGCTGGTCCACCAAGGAACCCCCGGTCCACGGCAAGCGCGGTCTCGGGCTGGCGATGGTGCGCAGGCTCGCGGAACGGCAGGGCGGCAGCGCGCAAATACGCGACGCGGCGGGCGGGGGCGCCGAATTCACCGTCGTGCTCCCGGAGGCGCTGACCGAGCCGGGGCTGGCCACCGCCGGGGAGGCACGATGACTGAGGAACGTGCCGAACAGGCGGCCATGGAGCAGGTCGACGTACTGGTGGTGGACGACGACGTCCGGGTCGCGGAGATCAACGCGGCCTATGTGGCCAAAGTGCCGGGCTTCCGGGTCTCCGCGACGGCGCATTCGGCCGCCGAGGCGCTCGCCCGGATCGCCGACAGGCCGGTGGATCTGATCCTCCTCGACCACTATCTGCCGGACGGGAACGGTCTTGCCGTCGTACGGGAGCTGCGCCGGCTCGGCCACCATACCGACGTGATCATGGTGACGGCGGCGCGTGATGTCGCCACCGTCCAGGCGGCTATGCGCCATGGCGCGCTCCAGTATCTGGTGAAGCCGTTCAACTTCACCGGTCTGCGCACCAAGTTGGAGGCGTACTCCGCGCTGCGCCGCACTCTGGAGGGCGGAGGCGAGGCGGAACAGGCGGAGGTGGACCGTATGTTCGGGGCACTGTCGGCCGGTTCCGTCCCGCCCGACCTGCCCAAAGGCCACTCGCCGACCACCGCCGAGCTGATACGCCAGGTGCTGCTGGCCGCCGAGGGGCCGCTCTCCACTCAGGAGATCGCGGAACGGGCGGGCGTGAGCCGGCAGACCGCGCAGCGCTATCTGAAGCTGCTGGAGCGGACGGGCAGGGTGCGGCTCAGTCTCAAGTACGGCGAGACCGGCCGTCCGGAGCACCGCTACCTCTGGGGATTTTCAAGGCCGTCCGGCGATTGAGGACAGACCCGCCGCCGGAGGCCCGGGCCTCCTGCCGCGCCTCGGGGGCCCTCAGGCCGCCCCCGCACCCGTCAGCGCCCGCACCTCCGTCTCGGCGTGCCTGGCCGCGTCCGGCGGCTCCGCCGAGGTGACGGTGCCGATCCAGCCCGCCAGGAAACCAAGCGGGATGGAGACCAGGCCGGGGTTCTGCAGCGGGAAGACGTGGAAGTCCACGCCGGGGAAGAGCGCCTCCGGGCTGCCCGAGACGACCGGCGAAAGCACCACGAGGAGCATGGCTGGGATCAGCCCCCCGTACACCGACCAGACCGCCCCGCGCGTGGTGAAGTTCCGCCAGAACAGCGAGTAGAGCAGTACGGGCAGGTTGGCGGAGGCGGCGACCGCGAAGGCCAGGCCGACCAGGAACGCGACGTTCAGGTCCCGGGCGAGCAGGCCGAGCGCGATGGCGGCCACGCCGATGCCGGCCGCGGCGAGACGGGCGACCGCTACCTCGCTGCGCTGTCTGGCATGGCGTCGGCGGAGCGAGGCGTACAGATCGTGGGCGACGGAGGCGGAAGAAGCGAGGGTAATTCCGGCGACGACGGCGAGGATGGTCGCGAAGGCCACGGCCGCGACCACTGCGAAGAGAACCGTGCCACCGGTGGATCCCGCTCCTCCGCCGAGGTTCAGCGCGAGCAGCGGAACCGCGGTGTTCCCCGCGGCGTTCGACTTCCGCACCTCGTCGGTGCCGACCACCGCGGCCGCACCGAAACCGAGCACGATCGTCATCAGATAGAAGCTGCCGATGAGACCGATCGACCAGACGACCGAGCGGCGGGCGGCCCGCGCGGTCGGCACGGTGTAGAAGCGGGCAAGGATGTGCGGCAGGCCGGCCGTGCCCAGAACCAGCGCCAGGCCGAGGCTGATGAAGTCGAGGCGCGCGGTCCAGTTCCCGCCGTACTTGAGGCCGGGCGAGAGGAAGTCCTTGCCGTGCCCGCTGCGTTCGGCTGCGGTGTTGAGCAGTTGGTTGAAGTCACCGTGGAAGCGCGTCAGCACGAGCACCGTCATCACGATCGCGCCCGCCATCAGCAGCACGGCCTTCACGATCTGGATCCAGGTGGTGGCTCGCATCCCTCCCAACGACACATAGATCACCATCAGGGCGCCCACGCCGATCACGGTCCACGAGCGCGCGGCCTCGCTCGTACCACCGAGCAGCAGCGCGACCAGGCTCCCGGCTCCCACCATTTGCGCCACCAGATAGAGAACGGACACGGTGACCGAAGAAGTTCCCGAGGCGATACGAACGGGTCGCTCCCTCATCCTCGAGGCGATGACATCGGCGAGGGTGAACCGGCCGCAGTTGCGTACGAGTTCGGCGACGAGGAACAGGACAACCAGCCAGGCGACCAGGAAGCCCACGGAGTAGAGCATTCCGTCGTAGCCGAAGAGAGCGATGAGGCCGGAGATTCCGAGGAAGGAGGCGGCGGACATGTAGTCGCCTGCGATGGCGAACCCGTTCTCCATGGGGGAGAAGAGCCGCCCGCCGGCGTAGAACTCCTCCGCCGAGCCATGCCTGTTGTGGCTCACCCAGCTGGTGATGCCGAGAGTGACCGCGATGAACGCGCTGAAAAGCAGCAGCGCCAGGGTCTGGTGGTCGCCGCTCAACGCCCGGCACCCCGCGCCGTCTCCTGTGCCCTCGTCTGATCGAACACGGTCCAGCGCAGATCCAGGGCGGCGCGGTCCCGTCGCAGCCGGGCGTGGCGTGCGTACGCCCAGGTCAGCAGGAAGGTGGTGAGGAACTGTCCGAGGCCCGCGACCATCGCCACATTCACCGCTCCCGCCACCGGCCTGGCCATCAGTCCGGGAGCCGTGGTCGCCGCGACGACGTACGCCAAGTACCAGACGAGGAAGACGAGAACGGCGGGGCCGACGAACCTCCGGTAGCGGCTGCGCACCTCCTGGAAGGCGGCGCTGCGCTGCACTTCCACGTAGATGTCGGCCGCGCCGGGTCCGGCGTTCTCCCGGTCCGTGGGCGGGTCCGGCACGACGGGTGCGAGGGCGCCCGTGCCGTCCAGTTCACCCCAGCCGGAGGCCAGCGCGTCGTACCACGGGTCGTCGAGCCGCACCGCAGCCGCGTCGCGCCCTTCCTGCTTCTCCACCGATCAACTCTCCTTGTCAGCGAACCGTTTCGGCTCGCATGCCCAAGGATGGACAGAGCGGGAAGATCCCGGACTCTTCTCCCGCCCGACTTCACCCCATCAGGTGATACTTGTCCCGGGTGGCTGCGCGAGTCCCTCGCGGTAGGCGTACCGCACCGCCTGGGCGCGGTCATGGATGCCGGTTTTCGCGAAGAGGTTGTTGATGTGGGTCTTCACGGTGGCCGTGGAGATGTGGAGCCGGCGTGCGATCTCCACGTTGGTGAGCCCCTCCGCGATCAGGGTCAGCACCTCGCCCTCGCGCGCGGTCAGGCCGTCCGGAAGCTTCGGCCCGGACTGTTCGGGCGTGGAGGTGACCTGCTCAAGGAGCCGCCGCTGTACGACCGGTGACAGCCCGGCCCGGCCTGCGACGACCTCCTGGATGGCCCGTACGATCTCGTCGCCGTCGGCGTCCTTGGTGAGATACCCGCGCGCTCCGGCCCGCAGCGCGGGAAAGAGCGAGTCGTCGTCGGCGTAGGTGGTGAGCACGACCACCTGGGTGCCGGGGTGTTCGCTGCGGATGCGGCGGGTCGCTTCCACCCCGTCGCATCGGGGCATACGCAGATCCATCAGGACGACATCGGGGGCGAGTTCGGCGACAAGGGCGACCGCCTCCTCGCCGTCCTTCGCCGAACCGATGACCTCGATACCGGGCAGCAGCCCCAGGAGCATCACAATGCCCTCGCGCACCACCGCCTGATCGTCGGCGACGACCACTCTGGCAATGTGCGCGGTCATGCCGGCACCCGCAGCCGTACCACGAAGCCCTCCCCCTCCGGTCCCGCCTCCAGGGTGCCGCCGAGCAGCTCCGCCCGCTCACGCATCCCCAGCAGACCGTACCCGGCGCCGGTGGCACCGACCTCGCCGGTCTTCGTCGTCGTGCCGGAGTCCCGTACCTCCAGGGCCACTTCGGCCTCCGCGTACGTGAGCAGCATGCGCACCCTGGCGCCCGGCGCGTGCTTGCGCACATTCGTCAGGGCCTCCTGGGCCACCCGCCGTACGGCCTGCGAAGCCTCGGCGGTCAGCTGCCGCCGCTCACCCCTCACCCCGGTCTCCGCGCCGTCCGCGACGGCCAGCTCCCGCAGGTAGTCCTCGACAGGGACCATCTCGCCGCGCAGCGCGGAGAGCGCCTGCCGGGTCTCCTCGAGGCCCTCGCGCGCCATTGAGCGTGCCGCCACCACCCGCTCCAGGATCTGTGCGCGGAAGGGCCCTTCGGGTTCTCGCTCGATCTGCAGCCGAGCCGCTTCCAGATGCACGAGTTGCGCGGAGAGGCTGTGCGCGAGGACGTCGTGGATCTCGCGTGCGATACGGGCCCGTTCGGCGAGGGCGGCGGAGGTGGCCTCGGCCTCGCGGGCTGCTCGTTCCTGAGCGAGCAGGCGGAAACCGGCGCCTCGGGCCTGGGCGTCCAGGCGCAGCGAGCAGCCGCCCAGCAGCACGGCGGCGATGGCGCAAACAGCCCCCAGGTCACTATCAGCGGTCAGCGCGAAACCTGGAGACATCACCGCGACCGAACCGAGGCCGGCCATGAGCGGCAGGCGCTCCGTAGCCATGAGGGAAGCCGAGATCAACGGCACCATCGCGGGAACCGCGGTCCCTGCGGCGTACGCCCCCATGCCGACAGCCACGATGCCGCCGATCAGTCCGAGCGACGGCAGCAGCCTGTTGGCGAGGGTCGTCCGTTGGAAGCTCAGGGCAGCCAGGACGCAGCAGAGCAGGCCCAGCGGTGGGAGCACCGCGCCCCGGCCGTGGAAGACATCCGCGTCGTACGCGCTGTACACCGCCCAGGCCGACAGCCCGGCGAGCAGTGTGACGTCGAGGGCCGTTCGAACGCGCGGTATGCCGAGGCGGGACAGCGCTTCCCGGGTGGGCCACGCGGTCCACTTGCTGCTGGGCACGTCACGTCCTCCTCCGTCGCCGCCGATGCTACGGAGCAGGAGCCGGACCGGGATCGGACCAGGGGTGGAGCATGTGGCTCCACCCCTGGGTGGGCGGGGCCGCCGTCAGGCGTCGATCCGCGAGCGGTCCAGCGTCGCCGCCGAGCTGGTGATGAACTCCTTGCGGGGCGCGACCTCATTGCCCATCAGCAGGTCGAAGACCTGCTCGGAGGAGTCCAGGTCGCCGATGTTGATCCGGCGCAGAGTGCGATGGCGCGGGTCCATCGTGGTCTCCGCCAGCTGGTCGGCGTCCATCTCGCCAAGGCCCTTGTAGCGCTGGATTGAGTCCTTGAAACGGACCCCCTTGCGCTGGTACTCCAGCAGTGTCTGCCGCAGCTCGCTGTCGGAGTACGTGTACACGTACTTGTCCTGGCCCTTCTTGGGCTGGACCAGCTCGATCCGGTGCAGCGGCGGCACGGCGGCGAACACCCGGCCCGCCTCCACCATCGGCCGCATATAGCGCTGGAAGAGCGTGAGCAGCAGGATGCGGATGTGGGCCCCGTCGACGTCGGCGTCGACCAGCAGGACGATCTTGCCGTAGCGGGCGGCGTCGATGTCGAAGGTCCGCCCGGACCCCGCTCCTATGACCTGGATGATCGCGCCGCACTCGGCGTTCTTGAGCATGTCCGTCACGGACGCCTTCTGGACGTTCAAGATCTTGCCCCGGATCGGCAGCAGCGCCTGGAACTCGCTGTTCCGCGCGAGCTTGGCGGTGCCGAGTGCCGAGTCCCCCTCGACGATGAAGAGCTCACTGCGCTCCACGTCGTCGCTGCGGCAGTCGGCGAGCTTGGCCGGCAGCGAGGAGGTCTCCAGCGCCGTCTTGCGGCGCTGCGCGTCCTTGTGCTGACGGGCCGCGATGCGCGTACGGGCGGCGGCGACGGCCTTTTCCATCACCGCGCGGGCCTGCGCCTTGTCGTCACGCTTGGTGGAGGTCAGGAATGCCTTGAGCTCCTTGGCGACGACATTGGCGACGATCCTGTTGGCCGCAGAGGTGCCCAGCACCTCCTTGGTCTGGCCCTCGAACTGCGGCTCCGCCAGCCGGACCGTGACGACCGCGGTGAGGCCCTCCAGAGCGTCGTCCTTGACGATGTCGTCCTCGGCGACGCGCAGCAGCTTGCTGGAGCGCAGCACCTCGTTCATCGTCTTGGTGATGGAGCGCTCGAAGCCGGTGACATGGGTGCCGCCCTTGGGGGTGGCGATGATGTTGACGAAGGACTTGACCGCGGTGTCGTATCCCGTGCCCCAGCGCAGGGCGATGTCGACGCCGAGCTCGCGGGTGACCTCGGTGGGCGTCATATGGCCGCGGTCGTCGAGGACCGGGACGGTCTCCTTGAAGGTGCCCTGCCCGGTCAGGCGCTGCACGTCGCAGACGGCCTTGTCCTGGGCCAGGTAGTCGCAGAACTCGCTGATGCCGCCGTCGAAGCGGAAGATCTCCTCGCTCTTGCCCTCACCCGCCAGGTCCCGCTCGTCGCGGACCACGATCGTGAGACCGGGCACCAGAAAGGCGGTCTGGCGGGCGCGCTGGTGGAGGTGGTCCAGTGAGAGCTTGGCGTCCTTGAGGAAGATCTGCCGGTCGGCCCAGTACCGCACGCGCGTGCCGGTGCGGGCCTTGGGCACCCGCTTGCCCTTGAGCAGCCCGCTCGCCGGGTCGAAGGGAGCGTCGGGTCCCGACTCGGTGAAGATGCCGGGGACACCGCGGCGGAAGCTGATCAGGTGGGTCGCGCTGCTGCGGTCGACCTCGACATCGAGGCGGGCGGAGAGGGCATTGACGACCGAGGCGCCCACGCCGTGCAGTCCGCCCGACGCGGCGTACGAGCCGCCGCCGAACTTACCGCCGGCGTGCAGCTTGGTCATCACGACCTCGACACCGGACAGGCCGGTCTTGGGCTCGACGTCGACAGGGATGCCTCGGCCGTTGTCCTTGACTTCGACGGATCCGTCCTCGTGAAGGATCACGTCGATGTGGTCGCAGTGGCCGCCGAGGGCTTCGTCGACGGAGTTGTCGATGATCTCCCAGAGGCAGTGCATCAGGCCGCGGCTGTCGGTGGACCCGATGTACATGCCCGGGCGCTTGCGGACCGCCTCGAGCCCTTCGAGTACGAGCAGGTGCCGCGCTGTGTAGTTGGAACCGTCACGGTCTGCTGTCAGCAGCGCTGTGGACGGCGCGGACGTTTCGGCGGTCACGCGGTTCGCTCCTCGCTGAATTTGAGATGTGGCCCAGTGGGGTAAGGGCCCGGCGTCGGTCGACGGTCAGAGGGTACCGAGGCCTGGTAGAGCCGATGTAACGCCACCCTCATGATTTCTTATGCTAGTCCAGCGTCGTATACATGTTCGATCCCTCGATGGAGTGACGTGCACATCACGTTCCCTTCCAGGCATGAACCATTTAGGCTCCGGGCACGTCCTCATGAACAACCGGCACCCAGCCGGGAGGGCCAATAGAGACAAGCAACGCGAAATCCGTAGAGCGAAGCAATACGGCTCATTCGCCGCCAACCGGCAGCAGACAGCCACCTAGGAAAGAAGTTTCCAGGAGAAGCCACGAGCGGGAACGTTTTCGGCCTGGTTGGATGTTGACCCTGGTACGACAGCTCGTCGAGCTAGAGAAGAGGCGACGTGACTACTGTTCTGACCCCCGCGAGCCCACTGACGGCCGCTGACCGCTGCGACCGCTGCGGCGCCCAGGCTTATCTGCGCGTCGTCCTGAGCAGCGGCGGTGAACTGCTCTTCTGTGCCCACCACGGGCGCAAGTTCGAGCCGGAACTCAAGAAGATCGCCGCGGAAATACAGGATGAGACCGACCGACTGACGGCCGTGCCGGCCAGCGTTGGTGAAGAGGAACACTGACACCTCGCATCCACGACGAGCCATGGCCGGTCCAGGATCGGCTGACGGGCGGCTGCCCCTGAATACCAGGGGCGGCCGCCCGCTCTCGTAGCGTGACCGCCACGGGGCCGATGAACCCAATCGCAAGACGGCCTACAAAGGCGCCGCCACCGCCGAGATTCGCGTGTACACCCCGGGGCTGTCGGCCCGGCCGCAGCCACCACCCCAGGAGACCAGTCCGATGAGCCGCCCGCCGGCCACCAGCGGGCCTCCACTGTCCCCCTGACAGGCGTCGTGCCCGCCCTGCGGGTCTCCGGCGCAGAGCATCGTGGACTTCAGATACTGCCCGCCCAGTCCTCCCGGATAGGCCTGCCCACAGGCCGCGTCCGACAGCACCGTCACGGGTGCGGCGCGAAGGGAGAACGCATAGGTGGCGTTCCCTGTCGTATCGCCCCAGCCATAGACGGTGGCGCTCGTACCCGGCTGGTACGCCGGGTCGCCGGCGCCGGCCAGGGGGATCACGTAGGAGGCGGGCAGCGCCTCGGCCAGCGTCAGCACCGCCACGTCCGGGCTGTTGGTCTGCGCGTTGTACCCCGGCGCAACCCAGGTGGCGCTCACCGGGATCTCCCGGCCCCCGGCGCCGAGCAGCTGCGCGCGCCCCGAGACGACCGTCAGGTCACGCACGTCGCGCACATCTCCTCCGAGTACGGTCCGGCTCACGCAGTGGGCGGCCGTCATGACCTTCGTCGGCGCCACCACCACTCCGCCGCAGAACTGACCTGCGCGCGTTCCGCCGAACCGGTCACGGCTGGACAACGCCACGACCCACGGACTGTCGGCGACCTGTGCCGTGTAGCCGCCGATGACCACGCTGTCGGCAGCCGCGGGAGGGGACGAAGCGAACGGCGCCACGGCCGCCGCTGCGATCAGGGCCGACGCCCTGATCAGGGCTCGAATGATGGGTCGACGCATACGGCCTCCTGACTCTGTGTGAATTCCGTCCACTCAGAGTCAGCCAGTGAGCGGCCGCCCGCACCCGCGCCACACGGCGAAGGGCCCGGTTCCCTGACAGGAACCGGGCCCTTCGCCGACTGCGTACTGCCGTGACGACCTAGTCGAGGTAGTCGCGCAGAACCTGCGAACGCGACGGGTGACGCAGCTTCGACATGGTCTTGGACTCGATCTGACGAATGCGCTCACGCGTCACGCCGTAGACCTTGCCGATCTCGTCCAGGGTCTTCGGCTGGCCGTCCGTGAGACCGAAGCGCATGGAGACGACGCCCGCCTCACGCTCGGACAGGGTGTCGAGCACCGAGTGCAGCTGCTCCTGCAGAAGCGTGAAGCTGACCGCGTCGGCCGGCACGACCGCCTCGGAGTCCTCGATCAGGTCACCGAACTCGCTGTCGCCGTCCTCACCGAGCGGGGTGTGCAGCGAAATCGGCTCGCGGCCGTACTTCTGGACCTCGATGACCTTCTCGGGGGTCATGTCGAGTTCCTTGGCCAGCTCCTCCGGGGTGGGCTCGCGGCCCAGGTCCTGGAGCATCTGGCGCTGCACGCGCGCGAGCTTGTTGATGACCTCGACCATGTGCACCGGGATACGGATGGTGCGGGCCTGGTCGGCCATGGCGCGGGTGATCGCCTGACGGATCCACCAGGTGGCGTACGTGGAGAATTTGTAGCCCTTGGTGTAGTCGAACTTCTCGACCGCGCGGATCAGACCGAGGTTGCCCTCCTGGATCAGGTCCAGGAAGAGCATGCCGCGACCGGTGTAGCGCTTGGCCAGCGAGACGACCAGTCGGAGGTTGGCCTCCAGCAGGTGGTTCTTGGCACGGCGCCCGTCCTCGGCGATGATCTCCAGCTCACGCTTGAGCTTCGGCGCGAGCTTGTCGGAATTCGCCAGCTTGTCCTCGGCGAACAGACCCGCCTCGATGCGCTTGGCGAGCTCGACCTCCTGCTCGGCGTTGAGGAGCGGGACCTTGCCGATCTGCTTGAGGTAGTCCTTGACCGGGTCTGCCGTGGCGCCGGCGACGGCGACCTGCTGGGCAGGCGCGTCGTCCTCGTCGTCGTCGGAGAGGACAAAGCCCTTGTTCTCGCCCTCGGCCTCTTCCTCCTCGCCCTTTGCACCGGGCTGGGCCTCATCGAGCAGCTCTTCGCCCTCGGCCTCGTCGGCGTCCTTCTTGCCCGCGGTCTTCTTGGCCACTGTCTTCTTGGCGGCGGTCTTCTTCGCCACCGCCTTCTTGGCCACCGTCTTCTTGGCGGCCACCTTCTTGGCAGGCGCTGTCGCCGAGGCCTCGTCGGCCGGGACGTCGACGGTCTCGGCCGTCGGCGCCGCGGTGGCCGCGACGGTCTTCGCCGTGGCGGTCTTGGCCGCGACGGTCTTGGTGGCGGTGCGCTTTGCCGGGCTCTTCGCTGCGACGCTCTTGCGGGCGCGCTTCGGCGACTCCGCGGCACTGACCATCAGCGTCACACCCTCTTCCTCGAGGATCTGGTTGAGGCTGCGCAGAACATTCTTCCACTGGGTTGGCGGAATCTGGTCAGCCTCGAAGGCCCGACGCACGTCATCGCCGGCGATCTGCCCATCAGCCTTTCCCCGCTCGATGAGCGCCATCACAGACTCGGACTCGGCGATCTCCGGCGGGAGCGTACGGGATGTGCTGGCCGACACGAACAACCTCTCGGAACGATGGAAAACGGCTTCCGGCCCCACCCATGATCGGGCCGGAGCCGACGACCACCGGACTGCGGATGTGCCGGTGGCGCGGGATGAACCTGGGAGCTGGACAGCGCCGTGAACGGCTGCTGTATTCCCTCTTCGGCTGTCACCTCTTAGGTCATCGCGCTGTTTCGAGGAGTGTTACGCCCAATCCGCGTGGCCCGAGTCACACCTCATTTGCGACGAAACAAACATATGGTGCGTTCACCACGCAATCGTGTCGCCGGATCCCCATGGAATCCGGCGACACGCGATGCGTACGCCTCCGTACTCCCTGCCCGCGCCCTGCGGTCAGTGCTCGCGCGGCGCGGGCACGACTCGCTCCACCTCGGGGTGGACGGTGAGCAGTTGACGCATGGCCGACTCGGCGGCGTGCGCGTCGCCGGTGCCGAGTGCGTCGGCGATCCGCGCGTGATGGGCCATGGAGACCTCGGTAGGGCGGTCACAGCCGGTGACCGGGCCGCCCGAGACCTGGAGGGCGGCGGAGACGATGCCGGAGAGGTGCTCGAGCATGCGATTGCCGGCGAGCTGGATGAGGAGGGAGTGGAACTCGGCGTCAGCCCGCGAGAAGGTGATTCCGTCACCCTGAGCGAGGGCATGGCCCATGATCTCGACCATGTCGCTGAGCCGCTGCTGGACGTCCTCGCGCCCGTGACCCGCGGCGAGGCGAGCGGCGAGCGGCTCGATGGTCCACCGCAGCTCGCTCAGCTCCCGGCGCTGATCGTCCCGCTGCGGGCCGAAGGCACGCCATTCGATGATGTCGGGATCCAGCAGATTCCAGTCGCTGACCGGACGAACCCGGGTGCCGACATTGGGGCGGGCGCTGACCAGGCCCTTGGCCTCGAGAACGCGCAGGGATTCACGGACGACGGTGCGGGAGACCTCGAAACGCTGGCCGATCTCCTCGGGGACCAGCGGGCGGTCGGCGCCGAGGTCCCCCGAGACGATCATCTGACCAAGCTGTTGAACGAGTTGGCCGTGCAGTCCGCGGCCCCGGCTGCCTGCCGCGCGGCGGCCGACCCGGCCCAACTCGGCGTCGGCGCCGTCCCAGGAGGGAGGGCTGACGCGGTCGGCGCCGGGCGACTCCGCGTAGGGGTATCGGTCGAGTTCGCCCGGACCGGCGAGGCCGGACTCGGCGGGGCGGGCGGCGGTCATCATGGTGTGCGCAAGGGTACTCACGCATCCTTTGTCGGCGTGGCTCCCACGGCCCTTGAGGTCTTTGGTGAAAAGCACACGAAAGGGTGATCGGCGCTCGCCTCGCAATTGACGCCTTATCGGAAAGAAACGGGCGTCTTCAAGGGAGTTGTGGACACTTCACCGAGACCCGGTCGATCATGATCACCAACGTGCCCTGCGGCGAAGTCCCGTGAACAGATATGCGCAGATCAGGGCCGAGAGTGACAACGCCAGTGCCGCGCCGAAGGGTTGGGCGACGAGGCGTACGGCGACCATCAGCCAAAGGTCGGCCTGCTGCGGCAGCTGCACCCAGGCCAGCTCACGCAGCCTGCCGGGCAGTCCGGCGATCGAACGCGCTGACGGGACGACGAGCGCCGCCTGCACAAGGGGGGCGATGAGGACCGGTACGGCGAGCACCGCGGCCACTCCGGCGGCCGCGACCCGGAAGACTCCGGCGGCGAGCAGCCCGGCCCAGGCGCAGCCGACCGCGAGCCCGCCCCAACTGGCCACGAGGACTGGCCAGTTCCGCGGCGCCGGAGTCATATCCGTTCCGTACACAAGATGGAGGGCCTGGGCGTCGGCCACAGCGACAAGCACGGCGAGCAGCAGCGCGAACACGGCGGTCACCGTCAGTTTGGCGAGGAGGAGGCCGAGGCGGCGGGGAACGGTGCCGCGGGCGGCGGCGAGCGCCGGGTAGCGGAACTCCTCACCGTAGGAGAGCGCCCCGACCAGGCCGGCGCCGAAGGCGGCGGGCGGGAGCGGGAGGTAATCGGGCCAGGCGGCGAGCAGGGCCGGTAGCGGGGTGTCGCTGATGCGGGCGAGCAGAACACAGAGAGCGAGGGACGCGACGAGCGCGGCCGCAGCGATCAGCGCGGCGGTGCGGACTCCGAGGAGCCGGCGGATTTCATAGCGCAGCGGCCTCAGGGGGCTGCGTACCGGGCGCGGCGGGGGTGGGGGGCACAGTGGGCCGGGGCGCTCCGCCGCGGCCGGTACGGGCCGTTTCTGCGCCTCGGGGACAGGTGCGGGGTCAGGTGTCGGCGCCACCGCCGGGCCCGTGTCGCCGACCTCGTCGCTGAGCCGGTGGACGAGCACACCGTGCCGGAAGGCGGTTTCGCCGATCTCGGCGCAGTTGCTGCCGTAGACGGAGAGGAGGCCGCCCTCCTCGGTGACCACTTCGACGGATCGCTGGGCGACGCGTGCCTCGCGGGCGACGGCGGCGGCGAGACGGACGGCGTGCGGGGTGCGGACGGCGACGCGGGGGCGGAGCCTGGTGCGGGCGAAGGCGGCGGCGTCCTGGTCGGCGACGAGGCGCCCCTCGTCGAGGGTGATGACACGGTCGGCGAGGCGGGCGGCCTCCTTGGGATCACTGGTGGTGAGAAGAACGGTTCCGCCGCACGAGGCGCGGGAGCGCAACAGCCCGTACAGCCAGCTGTTCTCACCGGGCGAGAGGCCTCGGCAGGGCTCGTCGAGGATCAGCGTCTGCGGGTCGCCCAACAGGGCGGAGGCAAGCCCGAGTCTGCGGTCCATGCCCAGGGAGAGCATGTCGAGGCGCTGGCCGCCGAGGGCGGCGAGACCGACGGCATCGAGCATCTCTTCGGCGCGGGACGCGGACACTCCGGCGGCCGCGCAAAGCATGCGGAGCTGCCCCCTGGCGGTCCGAGCGGGATGGCCCGGTACGTCGCCGAGCAGCACCCCGACCTCACGGGCGGGATGGGCGATGCGGTGGAGGGGGCTACCGCGGAAGTACGTGACGCCCCGGCCGGAGTCGAGTTCGAGCATCAGGCGCAGCGCCGCCGTCTTGCCGGAGCCGGGGGCGCCGAGGAGGGCCGTGACGGAGCCGGACCTGGCTTCGAAGGTGAGGTCGTCGACGGCTGGCGGTAGGTCTCGGCGGTGGATGCTGGTGAGTCCGATGGCCTGGAGCATCGTTTCTCTCGCGGTAGGTGAGACCGCTCGGCGGCAGGGCGGGTACCGCAGAAAGATAGCGCGACAATTCCGACTTTTTACGCAGCCGCAAGGACCCCGGGTGTCAGACCTCGCTCAGAGCTCGCTCAGACCTCGGGGCGCAGCATCGGCGGGTTGAGCACGGTGGCGCCGCCTGCCCTGAAGAGCTGGGCCGGGCGACCGCCCTGTCGGGTGGTGGTCCCGCCGGCCGGAACCAGGAAGCCCGGGGTGCCGGTCACCTTGCGGTGGAAGTTCCGTGGATCGAGAGCGACACCCCAGACCGCTTCGTACACCCGCCGCAGCTCGCCGACCGTGAACTCCGACGGGCAGAAGGCAGTCGCCAGTGAGGAGTACTCGATCTTGGAGCGTGCCCTCTCCACCCCGTCCGCCAGGATCCGCGCATGGTCGAAGGCGAGCGCTGCGGGCTGATCCTCCTCGCGGCCGAAGCCGTTCTCCTGGCCCAGCAGCTCCTCGACGGGGGCCCACCGGGCGCTGTTCGCGTCTCCGCCCGCGCGGGGTGCGGGCAGGTCGGGGGCCAGCACCAGATGGGCGACGCTGACGACCCGCATGCGAGGGTCCCGCTTGGGGTCACCGTAGGTGGCCAGCTGCTCGAGATGTGCGCCGTTGCCGGGAGCCGGGGAAGTGGGGTCGTGCGCGCACAGACCGGTCTCCTCGGCGAGCTCGCGCGCCGCGGCCGCCGCCAGATCCTCGTCGCCCCTGACGAAGCCGCCCGGCAGCGCCCACCGACCCTGAAACGGCGGCTCTCCGCGGCGTACGACCAGCGCGCAGAGCGCATGGCGGCGCACAGTGAGCACGACCAGGTCGACGGTGACAGCAAAGGGCGGATAGGCCGACGGGTCGTAGGGCGACATGCCGTGATCATAGTCGTCTGCCTGACGATAAACACTCCCTTCTTCACCTGCGCCGACTCTTTCTTCACCCGCCTCTCCCGCCCTGCGCACCCGCCCGGCTCACACCCCCAATCAC
Source organism: Streptomyces sp. NBC_01750 (assembly GCF_035918095.1). Taxonomy (NCBI): domain Bacteria; kingdom Bacillati; phylum Actinomycetota; class Actinomycetes; order Kitasatosporales; family Streptomycetaceae; genus Streptomyces; species Streptomyces sp. NBC_01750. Next base: position 6,582,583 of record NZ_CP109137.1, on the reverse strand, counting down.
ACCCCCAACTGAGGGCCGTCGGCGGCCAGCCCGACCATCTCGAGACCGAGGTTGCAGGGCGTCACCGCCCGCTCCGGGTGCCGCGCTGCCCGCTGCGCCTGCGCGCGCGGCTGCGGTTCCCGGGCTCCCGTCCGCCGGGGCGCGTCCCGGCGGACGGGAGATCCTTCCTGTCGGCGCCCGGCTTGCGAGTGGCCGGCCGGACCTGCTGCGGGCGCGAACGGTGTGGAGCGCCCGGGCGGCCCGCCGGGGAGTCCGGTGTGGCGCGCTCCGTGCGCCGCAGACAGCTGCGCAGCGCCTCCGGATCCAGGCCCTCGTTGCAGGCCTGGTGCAGAAGCCGGGCGAAGACGTACTCGGGGTCGACACGCAGGGCGAGTCCGAGGGCGACCCGCGCGCCGGGTTCGTCGCCGGTGGACCAGGCGACCCAGCCGGCGAGGGTGAGCGGCGCCGCCGCGTGCTCGGAGTACGGGCCGACACATCGGCGGGCCAGCGTCCGCCAGAGCCGTAGCGCCGGTTCCGCGTCGGCTCCCTCCATCCACTCCGCGGCCCGGTCACGGGTGTCCCGGTCCTGCAGGCCCAGAATCACAGCGGCTGCCTCGTCGTGCGTGACGAGCCGGTCGTCCGCGGCATCCGACTCGGCCCGGCCGCCATCCTGTGATGTCTCCCCGATGCGTTTCATCAGCCGACGGGCCAGTGCGAGCGTCTCCGCGGCGACCTGCTCACGCCCCGTTCCGTCCAGGATCCTGGGCAGCAGCGCGGAACCCGCGGTATCCAGGGCCTTCTCCTGGCCGGACGCGGCCGGGGTCGTCCAAGGCGCGAGCCGCCCCTCCATCTCCCGCAGGGAGCCCCGCACTTGGACTCCCGCGTAAGCGGCGGCCGCGGCCATCACCGAAGTGCCGGGAAGGGCAAGCGTGCTGCCTTCGGGAGGGCAGCAGCGCGCGTCGGGGCAGCAGTAGGACCAGTAACGGCCGTCGGAGATGCAGAGGGCCTCGTAGACCGGCACCTCGAAGGTGCCGCAGGCGGTGCGCAGTCGTTGAGCGAGCGGGCGCAGCCGCTCCATCACCGAGCCGCTCGTCTCGCCGTCCGCCGGATCCTGACAGAGGAAGACGACGATGCCGTCGGGGCGCGAACCGCGACGTTCGCTGCCTTCGATCAGACACTGGGCGAGCTGCTCGGCCACGGGTGACCATTCGCGCGGCGAGCGTGGAATACCGAGCCTCAGTCGCCCGCCGAAGCGGCCGCGGCTGCCGTGCAGCGCGACGAGCACGATCGAATCGTTCGGATGGAAACCCATCATGTACGGGAGGGCATCGGCCAGTTCGCCGGGGCCACGCAGGGTGATCTGCTGCTCGTCGGTAGGACTGGTGTGTTCGTGGTGCTTGTTCATGGCACGACGGTCTCGTGACGGCTCCGGCACCGCGACCCCTGTGGATAACTTTGTCCACAGGCCCGCGGCCTCGTTCGCGCTTTGTCAGTGGGATCGGGTTGCATGGGGGCATGACCAACGCAGACCGCGCAGATCTCAGGGCCTCGGCCGACTCCGTACTCGCCCGCCTCGTATCGGACCCGACGGGCGCGGCCCGGCTGCGCGAGGACCAGTGGCGGGCGATCGAGGCGCTCGTGGCGGAGAAGCGCCGGGCGCTGGTCGTGCAACGGACCGGGTGGGGCAAGTCCGCGGTGTATTTCGTCGCGACCTCGCTGCTGCGCGAGCGCGGCAGCGGACCGACCGTGATCGTCTCTCCCCTGCTCGCGCTCATGCGCAACCAGGTGGAGGCCGCGGCGCGGGCCGGCATCAGCGCCCGGACCATCAATTCCTCCAACACGGACGAGTGGGACACGGTCCAGGCCGAAGTGGCCGCCGGCGAGGTGGATGTGCTGCTGGTGAGCCCCGAGCGGTTGAACAATCCCGATTTCCGTGACCAGGTGCTGCCCAAGCTGGCCGCCGCCACCGGTCTGCTGGTGGTCGACGAGGCGCACTGCATCTCCGACTGGGGCCATGACTTCCGGCCCGACTACCGACGGCTGCGCACCATGCTCGCGGAGCTGCCGGCCGGGGTCCCGGTGCTCGCCACCACCGCCACGGCCAATGCCCGCGTGACCGCGGACGTCGCCGAACAGCTGGGTACGGGGGCGGGCACGGACGCCCTCGTACTGCGGGGCGCACTGGACCGGGAGAGCCTCAGCCTGAGCGTGCTCCAGCTGCCCGATGCCGCGAACCGGCTGGCCTGGCTCGCCGATCATCTCGGCGAGCTGCCCGGCTCCGGGATCATCTACACCCTCACCGTCGCGGCCGCCGAAGAGGTCACGGCGTATCTGCGCCAGTGCGGGCACACAGTGGCCTCGTACACCGGCCGTACGGAGAACGCCGACCGGCAGCAGGCCGAGGAGGACCTGCTCGCCAACCGCGTCAAGGCCCTGGTCGCCACCTCCGCGCTCGGGATGGGCTTCGACAAGCCCGATCTCGGTTTCGTCGTGCACATGGGTTCGCCCTCCTCCCCCATCGCCTACTACCAGCAGGTGGGCCGTGCGGGCCGTGGTGTGGAGCACGCGGAAGTACTGCTGCTGCCGGGTAGGGAGGACGAGGCGATCTGGCAGTACTTCGCCTCGGTCGCCTTCCCTCCGGAGGAGCTGGTGCGACGCACTCTCGATGTCCTGGCGCAAGCGGGCCGTCCGCTCTCGCTGCCCGCGCTGGAGCCGCTGGTCGAACTGCGGCGCACCCGGCTGGAGACCATGCTCAAGGTCCTCGACGTCGACGGTGCGGTGCGCCGGGTGAAAGGCGGCTGGACGACCACCGGGCAACCCTGGTCGTACGACGCCGAGCGGTATGCGTGGGTCGCCCGGCAGCGGGAGTCCGAGCAGCAGGCGATGCGTGACTACGCGACCTCGACGGGCTGCCGGATGGAGTTCCTGCGACGGCAGTTGGACGACGAGGAAGCGGCGCCGTGCGGCCGCTGCGACAACTGCTCGGGAGCTCGGTTCAGCGACAAGGTGTCCGTGGCGGCTCTGGATGCCGCGCGCGGGGAGCTGGGCAGGCCGGGTGTGGACGTGGAACCGCGCAAGATGTGGCCGACCGGGCTGGCGGCGGTGGGGGTCGGCCTCAAGGGGCGTATCCCCGAAGGGGAGCAGTCCTTCCCGGGACGTGCGCTGGGGCGCCTCTCCGACATCGGCTGGGGCAATCGGCTGCGGCCGATGCTCGCGGCGCAGGCTCCCGACGGTCCCGTGCCGGACGAGGTGGTGAAGGCTGTGGTGACCGTGCTCGCCGACTGGGCCAAGGGCCCCGGCGGCTGGGCCTCCGGTGCGGCGGACGCGCCGCCCCGGCCGGTCGGTGTGGTCACCATCGCCTCCCGCAGCAGGCCCCAGCTGGTCGGATCCCTGGGCAGCCGCATCGCCGAGGTCGGCAGGATGCCGCTGCTGGGCTCTGTCGAGTATGTGCCCGAGGCGTTGGAGGCACGGATCGCGCGCACCAACAGCGCCCAGCGGGTGCGGGCGCTGCACGAGGCGTTCACGGTGCCTCCCCAGCTGGCCGAGGCATTGGCCGAAACCGACGGGCCCTTGCTTCTGGTGGACGATCTCTCGGACAGTGGCTGGACCCTCGCGGTGGCGGCGCGACTGCTGCGCAGGGCGGGTGCGAGGGGGGTGTTTCCCCTGGTCCTTGCAATTCAGACGTGACAGGAGGGTCACCGGGGCCGCAAATGGGCAGGGATAATGAGCGTCATAACCGCCGATTCCTGTCGGTGGCGCCAAATTGCTCGTTGCCGCATGCCCACGAGGGCAGCAAGAATTGGAATGCTCCCCGCACGGTCCGTTCGCGGTCCGGAAAGGCCGTGCCGCGGTGCGCCCTCACCCCACCCTGCCCGCACCCTGGGCGCGAATGTGAAGGGAGGACCGTGACCTTCGGATTCGCTCCGTCCGCAGCCACTTCGATCACGACGTCAGCCGGCTCTGCCAACCGCCTCGCCAGGATGCTCGAGCCCGCCGAGTGGGCGTCAGCCGGGATCCCGCTGCTCCGCAACCCCCGCGAGGTGGTCAGCGGACTGCACACGCGGCATGCGCCGGCACCTGCGACAGCCGTCGTCGCCGTGCTCGACCACGAGGACCGGCTCGCTGCCAGTGCGTCATTCTCACGGCGTTCCACGCCCGTGGACGGCTGGGAATTCCGCAACGTGCTGCTGGCGCATCTGCGCCGGGTCATCCCGCACGATCTGCGTCTGCGCGCGCCCGTGCGTACCGCCGTGCTGCTCTACTGCCGTGAGGGCGACGAGCGTTGGACGGAGGAGGACGGGGCGTGGATGTGGGGGCTGCGGGACGCCTGCACTCTGCACGGGCTGCGCTGTGGTGCGTACATCACGCTGACACGCGCCGGCTGGCAGGTTCTGGGCGAGGGACGGGGCGGGCGCCGACCCAACTCCACGTCGTCGCCCGGCCCGTTCCTCGACGGTGCGGCCGAGGCCGAGCTCCAGCCGCTGCGCACGGCGAGCGGCGCGGCTGAGGCGCTTCGGCGCACGGCGGCACGCTGAAGGTGCCACTCTCCGGCTGCCCAGGTGCTGGGCAGCCGGGTCACGACCGGACCAGGCGGTCCGTACAGGCCGTACAGGTCAGACGTCCGTGCCGAGCACGGCGTTGATCTGCTTGGGATCTCCGCACACAATCAGCAGTGCGGTCGCCTTCGCCAGGGCCGCCGGCAGCGAACGGGCGGCGTCGGCGGCGCCTCCGCTGATCGCGACGACCACCACGGGACGGGCCGAGGCACGTCCCACCGCGGCGGCGTCGGCGTAGAAGACGTCGTCTCGGGCGTCGTGCTGAGCCCAGTAGGCGGCCTCGCCGAAGGACAGCTCATGCGCGGCCCACGGGTGCTGCTCGCCAGTGGTGAGCACCAGGACGTCGCCCGGGGTGCGGCCGGAGTCGAGCAGCAGGTCGACCGCCTCGTCGGCGGCGTCGAGCGCGCCATCGGCGGGGGCGGGGATCAGCTGGATCTGCGGCACAGCGCGATTCTCCGGCCGGGGCGCCTGCGGCTGTCCGGCAGAAGTGTGGGTGCGCTGCGCCGGCGGTGCGGGCCGGGCGGTACCGGAGCCCGGGTGCCCGGGACGCGGCGAGGCCGCGGAACGCGGACCGGGTACGGGACGGGGGGTCGGCGCGGTGCGGCCTGCGGCCGGAGTTGCGCGGGGACCCTGGGCACTCTCGTGAATCTGAGGCTCCTCGGGGATGAGAGGCATGAATGGATGTCTATCAAACGCCGGTGCGGATGGCATCGGCGGGTGCGGGTGGGCACATATGTGCGCCCCTGCTGCGGAGGGGGCGAGTTCAGAATTCGAAGCCGAGCTGGCCCCCGCTTTCCAGTGCGGCCGCCTCGGCGGAGACGCGGACCTTCTTGAGGTGCCGCCACTGGGGCAGCGCGTCCAGGTAGGACCACGAGAGCCGGTGGTAAGGCGTGGGACCCCACTCCTCGAGCGCCGCCTTGTGCACGGGCGAGGGATAGCCGGCGTTGGCGGCGAAGCCGAAGTCGGCGAACTCCCCCTGCAGTTCGGCCATCATCGCGTCCCTGCGCACCTTGGCGATCACCGAAGCGGCCGCGACGGCGACACAGGACTGGTCGCCCTTGATGACCGTACGGACCTGCCAGGGCAATCCCAGGTAGTTGTGCTTGCCGTCGAGGATGATGGCGTCCGGCCGGACCGGAAGCGCATCCAGCGCACGGACGGCAGCCAGCCGCAGTGCCGCGGTCATACCCTGTTCGTCGATCTCCTCCGGCGACGCGTGCCCCAAGGCGTGCGACGTGACCCACTGTTCCAGCCGCCCGGCCAGTTCTGTACGGCGCTTCGGGCTGATCAGTTTGGAGTCGGTCAGCCCGGGGGGCGGTCTGCGCAGTCCGGTGACCGCCGCGCACACCGTGACCGGACCGGCCCACGCCCCGCGTCCAACCTCGTCGACACCTGCGACGATCTTGGCGCCGGTGGTGGCTCGGATCGAGCGCTCGACTGTGTGGGTGGGGGGTTCGTACGGCATGGCGCCAGCAAGGTTACGCCGCCGGACCCCGTGGGCGACAACCGGATTCCGCTCAGGGGCCGCGGGGCCCGCGGTCAGTCGGTTCCCGGGCGCAGCAGCGGCACCATGACCTGATCGATCATCTCGGCGACATCCTCGTCCGGCCATTCGCTGCCGCACACCTTGGAGCGGTACATCATCAGCCCCGGAATCACATCGAAAACCAGCTCACTGGTGACGTCGGAACGGACGTCGCCGCGCGTGACACCACGCCGTACCACCTCCCGGTAGAGCTGGTTCGACGGCTCGATCACACGACGCACGATCACCCCGTGAAAGCGCTCGGCGGTGGAGGTGTCGCACTCGTAAAGCACGGAGCGGAGCGCAAAGCCGGACCTGGAGTACATCGCATCGCGCACCTGCCGGCAGAGCTGAAAGAGGTCCTCGCGGATGCTGCCGTGATCGGCGGCCTCGTCGAGTACCGGCAGCCCGGCCTGCAGGGCGTCCGCGACGAGGTCCTCCTTCGACGGCCAGCGCCGGTAGACGGCAGCCTTCCCGGTCTGGGCCCCGGCGGCGACACCCTCCATGGTGAGCCCACTCCAGCCGACCGTACTCAACTGCTCCAGAGCGGCGTCGAGGATCGCGCGCTCCAGCACGGGTCCCCGACGGCGCAGCGAGACCCGGGGCGTCTCGGCGGCGGCAGTCCAGCGCGAATTGGCCATCTTCTTCTCTCCGTTGGGGACAGGAGCTGCAGTGAACGCTTGCGTTCACTGAGGGGGACTCTCTACGGTTGACGGGACAGTGAACGGATGCGTTCACTAACTCACTTGTGGGGGACGATGGTGACAACCTCTCAATTAACTGCTCCAAGCAAACCAGGAGCGGCACGCAGACAGGGACGCTCCGGGATTGCCCTGGCCGTCATTGCCGCGCTCCAGCTCATGGTGGTCCTCGACACCACGATTGTGAATATCGCGCTCCCGCACATCCAAGGGGCTCTCGAGTTCACCACGACCCAGCTGTCCTGGGTGGTCAACGCGTACACCCTCACCTTCGGGGGGCTGCTGCTGCTCGGCGGCCGCGCGGGCGACATTCTCGGCCGCCGGCGAGTGTTCGTCTTCGGTGTGCTGCTCTTCACCTTCGCCTCACTGCTGTGCGGCGTTGCGCAGGAGCCCTGGCAGATGCTCGCGGCCCGCGCGCTCCAGGGCGTCGGCGGCGCCATCGCCTCACCCACGGCGCTCGCTCTCATCACCACGACCTTCCGCGAAGGTCCCGAGCGCAACCGCGCGTTCGGCATCTTCGCCGCGGTCTCGGCCAGCGGCGCGGCCATCGGCCTGCTCGCCGGCGGCATGCTCACCGAGTGGCTGAACTGGCGTTGGGTCTTCTATGTCAACCTGCCGATCGGAATCCTGATCGCGGTGCTCGCTCCGGTCTTCATCAACGAGTCCGAACAGCACTCCGGCCGGTTCGACATCGCGGGCGCGCTCACCTCGACCGCGGGTATGGCCTCTCTGGTCTACGGCTTCATCCGGGCTTCCGAGGACGGCTGGAGCGACGGGCTCACTCTCGCCGCGTTCGCGGCGGCGATCGTGCTCCTCACCGCCTTCGTACTGACCGAGCGTCGGGCTCGGGAACCGATCACTCCGCTGCGGATGTTCGCCGACCGTAACCGCTCCGGCACGTATCTGATCATGATGAGCCTCGCCGCGGCAATGTTCGGCATGTTCTTCTTCATCGTCCTGTTCGTGCAGAACGTGCTGGACTACAGCCCTATCAACTCCGGCCTCGCCTTCCTCCCGGTCACGGTGATGATCGTCACGGCGGCGGGAATCTCCTCGAAGCTGCTGCCGGTGCTCGGACCCAAGCCGTTCCTGGCGGCCGGCGCGGTGTTCACCGGCAGCGGCATGGCATGGCTGACCGCGCTCGATCCCGGCAGCTCGTATGCGGGCGGGGTGCTGGGGCCGATGCTGCTCTTCGGCTTCGGCATGGGGCTGGTGTTCGTGACGGCGACACTCACGGCGGTCTCGGGCGTGGCGCAGCACGAATCGGGCGCGGCCTCCAGTTTGCTCAACGCCACACAGATGGTGGGTGGTTCCCTGGGCCTGTCGATTCTCATGACCGTCTTCAGCACCGCCAGCCGCAACGAGGCCGAACGGCAACTGCCGTCGTTTCTCGCGGATTCGACACCCGCGCAGAAGGAACACTTCGCCAGGACGCACGAACTGCCGCCGCCCTGGGGGCACCAGGTGCTCGCCGAAGGCATCGCGACGGCGTTCTGGGCCGGAGTCGGTCTCGTCGGACTCGCCGTGCTGACCGCGGTGTTCGTCGTCCGCGTACGCAAGAGTGACCTGGAGGCGCTCAGCGGGGCGGCGGGCGCAGGTGGCCCGGCCGCGTAAATCCGCCGCATCGATCCGGAGTACGGGCCGTGCGCGGGGGGCACGGCCCGTATCTCAGCCTCCTTGAACGGCGAATCTCACGGGGCGTCGGACGGGCTGATCTCGCCCTCCTGGCCGAACTGGGCGTCCTCGTCGTACTGATCGCGCTCCATACCGGGAAGCCCCTGATCCGCGCAGGCATACCTGGTGTCGACCTTCCGCTCCCCCAGGATCCTCCGCGCCCGCCACTCGCCCCAACTGGTCGCGTACCAGGGCTTGTGCGTGCCCTCGAGGTTCGCCGCGATGCCCTTCAGGGCGCAGGAGCGAAGCGGCTCCGGCAGCCTGTCCAGGACCGGTACGGCATCGGCCGACAGCTCCTGAAAGTACTGGACGTCGATCTTTCCGGTGCTCTCGTAACGCTGTACGTTCCGCTCGGCGACCATTCCGTCCGGGGAGAGCAGGCCGAAGGCGAGCACGGCGACCGCGGCGCTCGCCGCGACGGCGCGTGGCAGCCACTTCACGCCGAACACCCCTGCCGCCATGATCAGGACGATCACCAGACCGAGCCAGAGTTCCATCGCCGCCACCGACACCCGGAGCCGCGTCAGCCCATACGCGTCGACGTACAGATCCAGCCGGCGCAGCGCCGAGGCGACCACGACCAGGGTGAGCAGGCAGAGGGTGCCGAGGACGGCATGGACCAGAGTGCGGTCGCGGGCACCGTCGCGCGGGGCCCAGCGCAGCGCGAGCGCGATCACGAGCAGCGTGAGCAGTGTGGCCCAGAGCAACTGCCAGAAGCCCTGCCGCGCGTACTCCGCGTACGTCAGTCCGGTCTCGCGCAACACCGTGTCGTATCCGCCGAAGAGAACGGCGAGCTGGACAGCGATGAAGGCGGCGAAGAGCAGATTCAGCACGATGAGCGGCAGCGCCCACTCCCAGCGTGCGCGGGCCCGGCCGGGGCGCACGGTGAGGCGGTCCCAGCGCAGCGGAGCCGCTGCGGTGTGTGCGGCGGCGAGCGCTCCGACCAGACCGAGCAGGAAGAGAAGGAAGCGCCAGGGGGCGTCGGCAACCGAGATATCCGGGATCAGGCCGCCGAGCAGATCGGCGAAGGCCGCGTCGGCGCCGGCGAAGAGCGCGCCGAAGACGATCAGCAGCACTGCCGCGACCGCTGCGCTACGGACCACCGGGCCCCAGCGGCCGCGCGAGCTGCCCGTGCGCTCGCGCAGTCCGCGCGCTCCCCAGGCCATGCCGGAACCGATCGCGCCCAGCAGTCCCAGCGAGCCGAGGAGTACGCCCGGCCAGCTGCGGCCGCCGTGCAGAGCCAGGGATCCGGCCGCCAGCGCCGCGACGACGGCGAGGAACGTCGGCCAGCCTGCGTCCCTCAGCACCGGAACCGCCAGCAGCACCACCCCGCCGGCCGCCCACACACAGGTCCAGGGACGCAGTCGGCGACCGGCCGTGCGGGCTGCGAAGTACGCGCCGAGGGCGGCGGGCACCGCCACGATCAGCAGGTTCACACCCGCTCCGTCACCCAGCAGAAACGCGCTGAGCAGGGCCGTGGCCAGAGCCGACCAGAGCGTGGCGACCCCGACCCCGGCCGGCTGCCTGGGGCGTATCCGTACGACCCAGGCAGCCGGCTCGTTGGACTGCCATTGCTGCCACTGGGGTGGCGGCTTGTACGGATCGGACGTCACCCGCTTCGGCGCCTGCTTCGGCTCCGCGACCGAAACGCTCGGTTCTGTGCCCGGATCGGGCTCGGAAGCCGAGGGCGGTGTGGCGCGTATGTCTGACACGGGACCCCCTCCTGACCGGGCGCGGTGCACGTCGGCAGGACGGTGCGTACGACCCGGTGTTCGTCTGCGCACGCCCGTGATGATCAACGCGGCGTGTCGGACAGGCTAGCCCGGGCACGCCGGATCCACGCCCCCGTATACGGGCGCGAGGCCGGACCGTGACCGCCGGGCCGCTCAACGGCCCGGCGGCAGCAGCTCAGCGGGGCCGGCCGGGCACCCACTCCGGAAGCGGTTCGGTCTGCTCCAGCCAGGCGGCCGACGGCTGCCCGGTCTTGCCCGCCGCCACCACGCCACAGGCGATGGCGCACGTGGTATCGACGTCCCCGCCCACTTGTGCGGTCGTCCAGAAGACCCGCTCGAAGTCGCTGAGCGAGCGGGCCGCGGACCACAGTGCGAACGGCACGGTGTCGTGCGCACTGGTGCGCCGACCACTGCCGAGGACGGCGGCGACAGTCCCGGCATCCTTGTAGTCGAGCATGTCCCGTGCCCGGCGCAGACCGGCTCCCACGGCGCTGCGCGGCACGAGCGCGACGACGCCGTCGAGCAGCTCCTCGGGCCCGGGCGGGCCCGCGGGATCCGCGACGATCGCGGCGGCCGCCGCGACGGCCATGGCGCCGACGACGGCCTCACGGTGCTGGTGCGTGGTGTACGAGGAGATTTCGGCCTGGTGGGTGGCCTGTTCCGGGTCGCCGGCGTACCAGGCACCGAGCGGTGCGATACGCATCGCCGAGCCGTTGCCCCATGAGCCCTGGCCGTTGAAGAGCTCGGCGGCCAGCTCCCGCCAGTCGCCCCCCTCCCTGATCAGTCGGAGCATCCGGTTGACGGCAGGGCCGTAGCCGCGGTCGAAGTCGTGGTGCTCGGCGAAGGACCGCGCGAGCACGTCCTGGTCCACCCGCTGGTGGTCCGCCAGCACGGCAAGTACCGAGCAGGCCATCTCTGTGTCGTCGGTCCACTGCCAGAGGCCTGGAGGCAGCTCGCGCTGTTTCAGCAGGGGATAGTTCGAGGGTACGAAGAACTGGGAGCCCAGGGCGTCTCCCACGGACAGTCCGCGCAGACTGTCCAGGGCGCGTTCGAAGCGCCGGTCGCGAGAGGAATCAGCGGTCATCTTCCTGCCACTCTATCCGGCGCCGTACGGCTCGGGGGTGCGCCAGCGTTCGAACGGCCGGTCCAGTGTGTAGCGCCCGTCGTCGCCGAGCTGCAGTATCCGGGTCTCGGCGTTACCGGGGTTGGACAGCGACTCGAACTCCGCCACCGACCAGTGGAACCACCGCATACAGAACAGCCTCATGGTCAGTCCGTGCGTGACCAGGAGCACGTTCGGCGGGTGGTCCGGCGCCTCGAAGCTCCGGTACAGGCTCTCCAGGAACGCCCCGACCCGGTCGTACACGTCCGCCCCCGACTCGCCCTGGGCGAAGCGGTAGAAGAAGTGGCCGTAGCTGTCCCGGTAGGCCTTCTGCAGCCGGGAGTCCTCCCTGTCCTGCCAGTTCCCCCAGTCCTGCTCGCGCAGCCTTGGCTCCTCCCTGACCCGCACAAGCTCCGGGTCGAGGTGGAACGCCCGGAAGGTCTCATGAGTGCGGCGGTAGGGCGAGACATAGGCGCTGACGGGCTCGCGTCCGAACAGCTCACGCAGGCGCGCACCCGTCTCCTCGGCCTGCACCAGGCCGGTCGCGGTCAGCCGCAGCGCATGGTCGGGCACACGTTCGTAAACGGTGTCGTCGGCGTTGCCTTCCGACTCGCCGTGCCGGACGAGAACAATGCGTTGCGGTCGTGCCATGCCATGACAGTAGATCGGTCCGGACGCGGCCGAGCAGTCGGGCCGGGTCCGGACGGCGAATCCGCAGCTCCACGGACCTGCCGACAGCCGGACTCAGACCGTCCAGGACGGTTCGAGCTGCACCACATCACCGGCAAGCGCCGCGACATCCGCCTCGGTCTGCGCGCGCAGCAGCAGCCGCTCCACCCGCTCCCTCCGGTACTTCCCGTGCTCCGCCTCCGACCGCCACATCGACATCACCAGGAACTCGCTCCCCGGCGCCTCGCCGAACACCCCGCGCACCATCCCGGGCGACCCGGCCATCGCCGGGTTCCACACTTTCTCCTGCATCAGGGCGTAGTGGTCGACCCGGTCCTCGTGCACCCGGCAGTGCGCGACCCGCACCACGTCGGCGTCCGTGAACCGCGGCTCGAAGCCCGTCTTCACATCGAAACGGTAATCGAAGAGTTTGACCTGTATATCCCTGTACGTCCCAGACTGACCGGCTGCCAGCCGGTCGTGGGAGCGCGCCATGAACGAGTCGTAGAACGCCCTGCTCTCCCAGAACGCGAATACATGGGCGACATGCGGCCGCCCCCTGCTCCACCCACCGCCCTGCCCCCGGAATCCCGGCTCACCCAGCAGCCCCGCCCACTTCCGCTGCCCCCGCTCGAACCCTCGACGGTCCATCACGGTGCAGCGAATCCACTTGACCAGCACCGCGCCATCGTACGGCGCGGAAGGTGGCCCCGGTCACTCTCGGGCGGAGTGCACCCGTACCAGCTCGGCCGACTCCTCCGCATCCAGTTCGATCCCGAACACATCGGCCAGGGTCCGGGGCAAACTCCCCCGCCGGAATCTGCCGTTCCGATCCAGGACCGTCGGGGCTCGCGACCGACAGCCGCGCGCCCACCAGACTGTGGCGTACGCCCTCTCCCGTCCGCTGCACCACCGCCCGCGAGATGAAGGGCGAGCGTGGATGAGTCGACGTGTAATGGCTCATCACGGCATAGTCGACGGGGAAACGCTTCTCCATTGTGAAGCCGTACAGATCGAACCAGCCGTCCGGATGCAGCGCGCGCAGTGCCCGGACCTCGTTGTCCTCGCGCGCGATGGCGAACGTCCACCCTCCCTGCCGCACTTCGACGCCGTCCCGCATCGGAATCGGCTCCAACAGCCCTTCACCGCCGAACCCGACGTACGCAGCGTCGCGCGGTCGGGCTCGGCGCCCTCCAGGTACTCCGTACAGCCGGTGCGCCGCAGATACGCGGCGAGGTCCAGCTCGCCACCGCTCCACAGGGTCCCTGTCGTCACCGGCAGCCCCGACTCCGCTCGTTCAGTGCGCGCAGGGCCCGCAGCCGCGCGGCATCCTCGGCATCCACTTGGATACCGAAGACCCCTTCCAGTACGGACGTCAGCTCAACCGCCGGCACGATGCGCCGCTCGTGCGTACCGTCCGTGCGCGACACGTTCAGTTCGTCACGCACAAGGGCGCGACGCACGTGTGGGCCAGGCAGCTGCGCCACCACCTGACCGACGAATCGCGACTGCGGATGGGTTGAGCTGTAGTGGTTCATGACCGTGAAATCTGCGGGATAGAGCGATGCCGGAGCGAACGCGTACAGATCGGCCCACCCTTCGGGACCGAGAGTCCGCAGTACGTGAGTCCCCTCGTCCTCCAGGGTGATCCCGAAGGTCCATCCGCCCTGCACCACCTCGGCCCCGTGCAGCAGAGGCACCGGCTCCAGAATTCCGGACGCGCCGAACCCCGTGTCGGCGAGCCAGAGTTCGCCGTCCACCATCACCACCAGGACCGCGTGGGTCACCGGCCGCAGTCCGGGCCCACTCGCCCGAATGCGGGCGCCGCGCCCCGCCACCTGGAAGCCGATCCGCTCCAGCACGGCGGCGAACAGGGAGTTCTGTTCGTAGCAGTAGCCGCCGCGCCGTCGGCCAACCAGCTTCGCCTGCAGGCTCTTCAAATCCAGCGGCACACTCCGGCCGAGCGCCACTTCCAGATTCTCGAAGGGAATCGATGCGACATGCGCCCGCATGAGCGCCCGCAGCGTCTCCAGATCCGGCGCGAGCGCCGCCCCGTCGTACCCGGTCCGCGCCAAGTACGCGTCCAAGTCGAGTTCTTCACTACTCCATGTCATGCTTCCCACCCCCGTTTGAACGCCGACGACCCAAGCGGCCCGGCCTGCACAATGATCGTCATGACAGCGCTGCACACCAACCCTTTGTTCGCTGCTCGGGTCCGCGGAACGCATTCTGGTCGCGGGTGCGGGCGGCGGATTCGACGTGTACGCCGGGCTTCCGGTGGCGCTCTTCCTCCTGCACCAGGGCAAGGACGTGCATCTGGCCAACGTGTCGTTCAGCGCGATCGAGGGCCTGCCGCTGTCTGGACCGGATCGAGAACACTCATCTGATCCGTCAGGTCAGCAGCGCCATCGAGTCCTTCCGCGAGGAAGTCGTGCGACAACGACCGCCGCGGCGCATCCCGGACTGAGCGTGCGCAACTACCCGTGGTACGGGAGCGTAAGCGTGACAGCATGGTCAACCGAGGTAAAAATCCTGGCGGTTGCGGGCACGGGGAAGGGGAATCTGGTGAACAGTCTCAACAAGGGGGTCCGGAAGGCCGAGGTAACACTCAGGTGGGATCCGAGCCCCCTGGGCGAGCCGGCACATGATCTCGACATCGTCGCCGCGACGTACCGGGCGGACGCCACGCATGGTGAACCGGCGTACGTCGTGCACTTCGACAGCCGGTCGCCGGACGGCACCATCATCCTGACCAGGGACAGCACGACCGGACAGGGCTTCGGCTCCGACGAGGTCATGACGCTGGAGTTCGACCGGCTGGCGGCCACGTACGGGCGCGTCGTCGTGGGTGTGGCCATCCAGCAGCGGGAGGGACGGAGGGTGTTCGCCGACATAGCGAACACCCTCGTCCGTGTATTCGAAGGGCACACCGAGCTGGGGAAGAGCGACTTCGCCAGCGTCTTGGGATCCACCGCCGCAGTCGTCGGGGAGTTCATCCGGAGCGAGGCGGGCGAGTGGGAATTCCACCTGGCCGTCCGCGGATTCGACGCCGACCCACAGTCCTTCGTCGAGGTCATGGGCGGCAGTACTTACTGAGCACGCGCTGCATCCCGTACGCATGAGTGAGGGGCGTCGGCACAGTGCCGACGCCCCTCCTCTCGTTCCGTCGGGTGCTACCGCTCGCAAGATCGAGACCCGCGCAGTAGAAACAGCCGGGGAGCCGAAGTGCGCGTCGGCTCCCCGGCTCGATCAAGTGCTGTCACGCCCGAAGGGCGCTGGCTCTTTGGCGCAGAGCACTTATTCCTGGCATGCGCTATTCCTCCGCACCCGGCCTGTCGGTCCCGAAGGCCCAAGTGCCTGCGCCGGCACTCCCGCCGCGGCCGGCCTCTCACAAGGAAGGTTGCCCGCAACGGCACTCGAGCCTGTTGACTGGCAGGCCGGACCTGAAAGGCACGAGGTGACGGAGGAGTCATGGGCGAGACCGAGAACACGCGACTGCTGCAGCACATCTTCGGCGGGTTGGCGGAAGGGAACGGCCAGCCCCTCGCCGAGAGCCTCGCCGACGACTTCAGCTGGACGATCATCGGTACGACGAAATGGTCCGGGACCTATGAGGGTAAGCAGGCCGTCCTCAACGAGCTCTTTCGGCCGCTGCTCGCCCAGTTCGCGGATACATACACGAACGCCCCACAACGTTTCATCGCCGCCGGCGATTGCGTGGTCGTGGAGTGCAGAGGTCGCGCCACCACCACGGAAGGGAAGCCCTATCACAATACGTACTGCTGGGTTTGCCACATCAAAGAGGGAAAGCTGCAATCACTGACCGAGTACTGCGATACCGACCTGATAGCAAGAACGCTTGGGGATCCGGGCGACGTGAAGCCCCGCTAGCCACTGCGGCCGAGTGGGGAGCCGGTAGTTCACCGACTCCCCACCACGAGCAGTTACTTCACGCCTGCAAGGCGCTCACATTCAGCTGCAGCCGCTGGTCGAGCCGCAGCCCTCGCAGATGTAGCAGGAGCCGGCCCGCTGCATCTTCGTCCCGCAGGAGAAGCACAGCGGCGCGTCCGCGCTGATGCCCAGCTGCATCTCGACGAGCTCCGCCGAGGTGTGCGGAGCCGGAACCTCCACCTTCGGGACGGCGACAGCCTTCAGCGTCTCCTGCTGACGCGGTGCGGACTGGGCCAGGCCCTCGACGTCCATCTCGTCGTCGGAGGGTTCGTACGAACCGGTCTCCAGGTGACGCTGGCGCTCCTCGGCCGAGTGGATGCCGAGCGCCGAGCGCGTCTCGAAGGGCAGGAAGTCCAGCGCCAGGCGGCGGAAGATGTAGTCAACGATCGACTGCGCCATCCGCACGTCCGGGTCGTCCGTCATACCGGCCGGCTCGAAGCGCATGTTGGTGAACTTCGAGACGTACGTCTCGAGCGGGACGCCGTACTGCAGACCGACCGAGACGGCGATGGAGAAGGCGTCCATCATGCCGGCGAGGGTGGAACCCTGCTTCGACATCTTCAGGAAGACCTCGCCGAGACCGTCGTCCGGGTAGGAGTTGGCGGTCATGTAGCCCTCGGCGCCGCCCACCGTGAAGGAGGTGGTGATGCCGGGACGGCCCTTCGGAAGACGCTTGCGGACCGGGCGGTACTCGACGACCTTCTCGACCGCGGCCCGGATCGTCTCCTCGGTCTTCTCGGTGACCGCGGCCTTCTCCTTCTCCTTGGTCTTGGCGGAGAGGGGCTGGCCGACCTTGCAGTTGTCGCGGTAGATCGCGAGCGCCTTGACGCCCATCTTCCACGCTTCGAAGTAGACCTCTTCGACGTCCTCGACAGTGGCGGTCTCCGGCAGGTTGACCGTCTTGGAGAGCGCGCCGGAGATCCACGGCTGGATGGCCGCCATCATGCGGACATGGCCCATCGCGGAGATGGAGCGCTCACCCATCGCGCAGTCGAAGACCTCGTAGTGCTCGGTCTTCAGGCCGGGAGCGTCGATCACATTGCCGTGGTCGGCGATGTGGGCGACGATCGCCTCGATCTGCTCCTCCTGGTAGCCCAGGCGGCGCAGGGCCTGCGGGACCGTGCCGTTGACGATCTGCATCGAGCCGCCGCCGACCAGCTTCTTGAACTTGACCAGGGCGAGGTCGGGCTCGAGGCCGGTGGTGTCGCAGGACATCGCGAGACCGATGGTGCCGGTGGGCGCGATGACCGAGGCCTGCGCGTTGCGGAAGCCGTTCTTGGCGCCGAGGCGGATCACGTCCTGCCAGGCCTCCGTGGCGGCGGCCCAGATCGGCGAGTCCAGATCGTCCACGTGGACGGCAGACGTGTTGGCGTCGGCGTGCTGCTTCATGACCCGCTGATGCGGCTCTGCGTTGCGGGCGTAGCCGTCGTACGCGCCGACGACAGCGGCGAGCTCGGCGGAGCGCTTGTACGAAGTGCTCGTCATCAGCGAGGTGATGGCGCCGGCGAGCGCACGGCCGCCGTCGGAGTCGTACGCGTGACCCGTGGCCATCAGCAGGGCGCCGAGGTTGGCGTAGCCGATGCCCAGCTGGCGGTAGGCGCGGGTGTTCTCGCCGATCTTCTGCGTCGGGAAGTCCGCGAAGCAGATGGAGATGTCCATCGCGGTGATGACCAGCTCGACGACCTTGGCGAAGCGCTCGACCTCGAAGGACTGATTGCCCTTGCCGTCGTCCTTGAGGAACTTCATCAGGTTCAGCGAGGCGAGGTTGCACGAGGTGTTGTCCAGGTGCATGTACTCGCTGCAGGGGTTCGAGCCGTTGATCCGGCCGGACTCCGGGCAGGTGTGCCAGTTGTTGATCGTGTCGTCGTACTGGATTCCGGGGTCGGCACAGGCCCAGGCCGCCTCGGCCATCTTGCGGAAGAGCGACTTGGCGTCGACCTCCTCGATCACATCGCCGGTCATCCGGGCGCGCAGCCCGAACTTGCCGTCGGCCTCGACGGCCTTCATGAACTCGTCATTCACACGGACCGAGTTGTTGGCGTTCTGGTACTGGACGGACGTGATGTCGTCGCCGCCCAGGTCCATGTCGAAGCCCGCGTCGCGCAGGGCGCGGATCTTCTCCTCTTCCTTCACCTTGGTCTCGATGAAGTTCTCGATGTCGGGGTGGTCGACGTCGAGGATGACCATCTTCGCCGCGCGGCGGGTGGCGCCGCCCGACTTGATCGTTCCCGCGGAGGCGTCCGCGCCACGCATGAAGGAGACCGGGCCGGAGGCGTTGCCGCCGGAGGAGAGCAGCTCCTTGGAGGAGCGGATACGGGAGAGGTTCAGGCCGGCGCCGGAGCCGCCCTTGAAGATCATGCCCTCTTCCTTGTACCAGTCGAGGATCGACTCCATGGAGTCGTCGACGGCCAGGATGAAGCAGGCGGAGACCTGCTGCGGCTGTGGCGTCCCGACGTTGAACCACACCGGCGAGTTGAAGCTGAAGATCTGGTGCAGGAGGGCATACGCCAGCTCGTGCTCGAAGATCTCGGCGTCGGCGGGCGAGGCGAAGTAGCTGTAGTCCTCGCCGGCCTTCCGGTACGTCTTCACGATCCGGTCGATGAGCTGCTTGAGACCGGTCTCGCGCTGCGGGGTGCCGACAGCCCCGCGGAAGTACTTGCTGGTGACGATGTTGACCGCGTTCACCGACCAGAAGTCGGGGAACTCGACGCCACGCTGCTCAAAGTTGACCGAGCCGTCGCGCCAATTGGTCATGACGACGTCACGGCGCTCCCAGACAACCTCGTCGTACGGATGCACGCCGGGGGTGGTGTGGATTCGCTCGATACGCAGACCCTTGCTCGCCTTGGATCCCTTGGCGCGGGACCCTCGTGCCGGGCCGCTCGTCGTCTCTGTCATGCCGCCTCCCATACATGGGCAAAAACGCCCTGAAGTGCCCAGATCTTCCCGTGGCACATTGTGTGTCTGATGCCCCGGGCGCCGCACACGGCGCCCGCGACAGGTCTTCTGCCGCTCAGCTGCCGGCCGACGGGCCATTTCCGCGGGCCCGGGCCGGTCAGCCGGTACTGCTCAGTCGGCGGCGGTGGCGGGCACGGGGACCTCGAGGGTCTCGCCGGTCCCGCATTTCTCTGCGGGAGGCCGCTGCTCGCGGAGTTCCGCGATGGCGGCCTCGAAGTCTTCGAGTGAGTCGAAAGCCCGGTACACCGACGCGAAACGCAGGTACGCGACGAGGTCGAGTTCCTGCAGGGGGCCGAGTATGGCCAGACCCACGTCATGGGTGGTCAGCTCGGCGCTGCCGGTGGCACGCAGCGCTTCCTCGACCCGCTGGCCGAGCTTGGCGAGGGCGTCCTCGGTGACCGGCCGCCCCTGGCACGCCTTGCGCACGCCGGAGATGACCTTGGTACGGCTGAAGGGTTCAGTCACCCCACTGCGCTTGATGACCATCAGCGAGGCGGTTTCCACCGTCGTGAACCGGCGCGAGCAGTCGGGGCACTGCCGGCGACGCCGGATCGACGTTCCGTCGTCGGTGGTGCGACTGTCGACGACACGGCTGTCGGGGTGCCTGCAGAAGGGGCAGTGCATGGCTCCCAACCCTCCTTCACAGCACGACTGAATAGCCTCGGCGGGTAGATCGAAGCCCTCCGAAGCAGCCCCAAGCATAGGCGATGCCCACGGTCTTGGAGGACCAGGGACCACAACTTCTGGGCGACAGAGACAATCCAACCACTAGATCTGGGGTTTGGTTGCGCTTTTGAGTCTCAGCGCGTGTCGCACGGCGGGGGCGCGGAGGGGCCGCGCCGCAATGCGGTGCGGCGCCGCGGGAAGGCCGCACCAGCGGCAAGCCCCACGTCGCGACATCCGGGAGGCGCGGGACCGGCCACGGGACGACGGGAAACGCGCGGCTCCGTGGATTCCGGACCGCCGGGTGCCAGACTGGAATCACCCCGCCTCACCGTGCCGCGGCGCCGAAGGTTAGCGTAGTGGCCCGAAATGCCTCGTCGGCAGATCGTTCGCACATACACCCAGCCACACGCCCACGTCAGGCGATCTGCGAATTTTCACTCGAACGTGTGTTTGGCGCAACCTTTCGAAACCAACTACCGTTGTCCAGCTAGGGAGACCATTCGAGAGGGGCCGACGTGACCACCACCGCAGACAGTGCCACCATCACTGCCCAGGACCGCTCCCAGAACCGATTCGAGCCGGTGCATGCCATGAATGACGCAGCCACGACCCCGGAGGGTCCCAAGCCCACTCGTTCGCTGCCCGGCCGACCTCCAGGGATCCGGGCAGACAGCTCCGGCCTCACGGATCGGCAGCGGCGCGTCATCGAGGTGATCAGGGACTCCGTGCAGCGGCGCGGATACCCACCGTCGATGCGCGAGATCGGTCAGGCGGTAGGCCTGTCCAGCACCTCATCCGTCGCACATCAACTGATGGCGTTGGAGCGCAAGGGTTTCCTGCGCAGGGACCCGCACCGGCCCAGGGCGTACGAGGTACGTGGATCGGACCAGCCGAGCACCCAGCCGACGGACACGACCGGCAAGCCGGCCGCGTCGTACGTGCCACTCGTCGGCCGGATCGCGGCAGGCGGCCCGATCCTCGCGGAGGAATCCGTCGAGGACGTCTTTCCGCTCCCCCGCCAGCTGGTCGGTGACGGCGAGCTGTTCGTACTGAAGGTCGTCGGTGACTCGATGATCGAGGCCGCGATCTGCGACGGGGACTGGGTGACGGTGCGACGCCAGCCCGTCGCGGAGAACGGGGACATCGTCGCCGCGATGCTGGACGGCGAGGCCACGGTCAAGCGGTTCAAGCGGGAGAGCGGCCATGTGTGGCTGCTCCCCCACAATGCCGCCTACCAGCCCATCCCCGGTGACGAGGCGACGATCCTCGGCAAGGTGGTGGCGGTGCTCCGGCGGGTGTGACAGACCCGCCGGCTCTGACCGGGCCCCGGGACCCACTGCGCCGGTCCCGGGGCCCTGCTGTGTCCATGGGCGGTTGAGTGTGACTGAGTGCCGTTCGGTAGCTGCGGTTCAGCAGGGGAACTACTTGCCGTCCACCTTGGCGGCCGCATCGATAGTGGCCAGCGAGCGACGCACCTGGTTTCGGTCCGTGGTGTACCAGAAGTCGGGCAGTGAGGCCCGCAGATAGCTGCCGTATCGGGCGTTGGCGAGCCGCGGATCGAGTACGGCGACGACACCCCGGTCACCCGTGGCACGGACAAGCCGGCCCGCACCCTGGGCCATCAACAGGGCAGCGTGCGTCGCGGCGACGGCCATGAATCCATTGCCACCGCCCTCCTCCACCGCCTTCTGGCGGGCGCTCATCAGCGGATCGTCGGGGCGTGGGAACGGGATCCGGTCCATCACCACCAGCTGGCAGCTGGCCCCCGGCACATCGACGCCCTGCCACAGGGAGAGCGTGCCGAACAGACAGGTCTCCGGATCGGCGGCGAACGTCTTGATCAGTTCGCCGAGGGTCTCTTCGCCCTGCAGCAGGATCGGCTTGTCGAGTCTGCCGCGCAGCTCTTCGGCCGCCGCCTGGGCACCCCGCATGGAAGAGAAAAGGCCGAGCGTACGGCCGCCGGCCGCCTCCACCAGATCGGCGAGCTCGTCCATCATGTCGCCGCGGGAGCCTTCGCGGCCGGGCGTCGCCAGATGGCGGGCCACGTAGAGGATGCCCTGCTTGGGATAGTCGAAGGGCGAGCCGACGTCGAGACCCTTCCACTGCGGGATGTCCTCGCCTTCGGTGCCTTCCGGGGCGAGGCCGAGCGAGGCACCGACGCCGTTGAAGTCACCGCCGAGCTTGAGCGTGGCAGAGGTCAAAACCACCGACCGTTCGGCGAAGAGCTTCTCTCGCAGCAGCCCGGCCACGGAGAGCGGAGCCACCCGCAAGGACGCGCCGAATCGATCGTGGCGCTCGTACCAGACGACGTCGTACTCGGAGCCCTGGGTGATGCGCTCGGCGACGTCATGAATGTTCTCGACCGAGGCGAGGGCCTGCTTGCGTACGGCGTCCTCGTCCTGGATGGACTTGTCGCGGGTGGAGCCGAGGGCCGAGATGACCGTGCGGGCCGCATCGCGGAGCGCCATCAATGCGTACCCGAGATCCTCGGGGAGCTCCTCGAGACGGCCGGGGAGTGCGAGCTCCATCAGCCGCTCGAAGGTCTCGGCAGCAGTCTGGAGAGAGTCAGCGGCCTTCTCGTTGACCAGCTTCGCCGCTCGGCGCACGGCCCGGTTCACCTGACCGGGGGTGAGCTCGCCGGTGGCGACGCCGGTGACCCGGGAAACCAGCTCATGGGCCTCGTCGACGATCAGCACCTCGTGCTGAGGCAGCACCGGGGCGCCTTCGATCGCGTCGATCGCCAGGAGTGCGTGGTTGGTGACGACGACGTCGGCGAGCTTGGCGCGCTCGCGGGCCGCCTCGGCGAAGCACTCGGCGCCGTACGCGCATTTCGTCGCGCCCAGGCACTCCCGGGAGGAGACGGAGATCTGCGCCCAGGCCCGGTCGGAGACGCCGGGCGTGAGGTCGTCGCGATCTCCTGTCTCGGTCTCGTCGGCCCAGTCGCGCATCCGCAGCAGGTCCTTGCCGAGCTTGCTGGTGGGCGCGGCGGCTTCGAACTGGTCGAAGAGCCCGTCTTCCTCTTCCTGCGGTACGCCTTCGTGCAGGCGGTGCAGACAGAGGTAGTTGGAACGCCCCTTGAGCATCGCGAACTCGGGCCGTCGACGCAGCAGCGGGTGCAACGCGTCAACGGTCCGCGGAAGATCACGCTCCACGAGCTGGCGCTGAAGGGCAAGGGTGGCCGTGGCCACCACGACCCGCTCGCCGTGCGCCAGCGCGGGCACAAGATAGCCGAGGGACTTTCCGGTGCCTGTGCCGGCCTGGACGAGGAGGTGCGCATTGTCGTCGACCGCTTCGGCCACGGCCTCGGCCATGGTGACCTGGCCTGGCCGCTCCACGCCGCCGACGGCGGTGACAGCGGCATGCAGGAGCTCGGGGAGGGATGGCTTCGTCATAGCCCGACCACCCTACGGGGCACCACTGACAACGCGACCAGGTGTCCGTTCATCAGGAGGGGCCCAGAGGGTTGGGGACGGTGCCGTGGACGGCGGCGTGCGGCCGGTCGGGACGGTCCCGGTAGCCATCGAGATGGAGCCTGTTCCGGTTGAGGCACAGGCGCTCGATACGCAGCGTGAGCAGGTCGAACATCTCGAAGCGGTCCTTGAGCTCCGGAAAACGGGCCTGGTGCCGCAGGATTTCCGCCCGTACGAGCGCGAAGAACTCCTCCTCCGGTACGTCCAGCTGCTCTTCGCAGAGCGGGGCGAGGAAGCGGAAGACACCCACAAAGAGCCCGGAGTGGATGAACTGAGTGAGAAAGGAGGGGTCCTCGGTAAGGAGGATCTGGCGTACGTCGTCGGGCATCGAGTCGTGTTCGGGCAGCGGCCGGGCGCTGACATTCACATCGTCGACGAAGTCCTTGATCGCGAGACGCACCGGGACATCCTGTTCGTCATAGACGACGATGGCGTTCTCCCCGTGCGGTGAGAAGACGGTGCCGTAGCGGTAGAGGAAGTGGAGCAGCGGCGGCAGCAGTGCGGAGAAAAGGCGCTGGAGCCAGACGGTGGGGGCAAGCCCGGAACGCCCGACCAGCTCGGCGGTGAAAGCGCGGCCCTGCGGGTCGGTGTGAAGGAGCGAGGCGAGCGTTCGGGCCCGCTCGCCGGGGGCGAGACGGGGCTGGAGCGGCTCGCGCCAGATCGCGCCGAGGAGCTCCTTGTACTGGTAAGGCACTTCCGCGAGGTGGTCGTAGAGGGGGTGCTCGACGGTGACCGAGGCGACTTCACCGAGGAGGATCACTCCGCACTCGTCGCGCAGGAAGGGGTCCGTGTCGCGCAGTCCGTGTACCCAAGAAGTAACGGCGGGCGCTGCGAGAGTCCGTTCGGTCGGGAGTCCGCGCCAGACGAGGGTGTTGAGGATCGACAGCGGCAGCTTGACGGTGTGCCGGTCGGCACGGTCCAGGTTGGCGAAGGTACGGATCGACTGCTGTGGCAGCCGCAGATCACCGTCGGTGGGGAGCGGAATGATCTCGCCCCGGGCGATGGCGGGCGCGAAGAGGGACAGCAGCACCTCGTCCCACTGCCAGGGGTGTACGGGGAGGAAGAGATATGTGTCGGGGTCGAGGTCCCTGGCGCGCAGGGTGGCCTCGAAGGACTCGCGTACGGGAGCGTCGAGTTCACGGACGTACAGGTCGTCGGGGGCCGCGAGCCCTGGTACGCCGCGGTAGGCAGCGATGGTGGAGCTGACCGCGATCCACGGGAGCCGGGCGGGTCTGCGGGCCTCGGGAGACCAGAGCGCGGTGTCGGTGGCGGAGAAACCGATGCGGCCCTTGTTGAGGACGAGCCAGGGGTGGCCGGTCTGGTGGCCCTCGAGTTCCGCATAGCCGAGATCGGCGAGCTCGGCCGAGGTCAGCGCCGTCTGATCGAGCCTGGTGTCGGAGGCGAGGGTGGTGGAGAGCTCGCGGAGGAGATGGCCGAGGGTGGCTCCGTCGAGGGCGAGGAGCCGTCGGGCCCCGGCGAGGAAGGCAAGCGGATCGGTGAAGCGCCGGCCCTCGTGCTCGATGGAGTGCGGATCGACTCGCCAGCTTCCGTACGCCCCGCGCCGGGCGTGGAAGGACAGGCTGCCGGCGTCGTCGAGCACGAGTGTGTAGTGGTCGCCCCCGCCGGGGACCGGCTCGATAATCTCTTCGTAGGAGAACTCGCCGAGCATCTTGGCGAGGAGACGGCCGGCCGCCCGGTCCCAGCCCTGCGGGTTCAGCCCGGGCGGGGTGAACGGGAACGCGGCCGGCTCCGCGGAGTCATGGGTGGCGGGGGACTTCAGCACGGGGACTCCTCGAGTGGAACCGATGCGGGTCGAGCGGTGTAAGTAAGGCAGCGGGTCGTTCACAGCAGGTTGCGAAGGGCGCGGTCGCGGACCATGAGGGCAGCTCGCTTGTCAGGGAGGTCGACTTCGGCAGAGAAGCGGAAGCCGGCGCTCAGGAAGGCGGATACGGAAGGGGTGTTGCGCAGGTCTGGTTCCGCGATTACTCGTGCACAGCGGGGTCGGTTGTCGAGAGCGAGGTCAGCGACGGCTCTGAGGAGGGTGGAGCCGACACCGCGGCCGCGGTCGGCGACACCGCCGATGAGGAGGTGGATTCCGGTGTCATGAGGACGAGCCGGGTAGTGCCGCGCCAGTGGGTCGAGGTCGGCGCGGTAGATCTCGAAGTAGCTCATGGGGGTGCCGCCGAGCACGCCGAGACAGGGAACGCTGCGTCCGTCGCCGTCCAGCTGGGCACGCAGATGGCCGGCGGTGACCGACTCGGGTCCGGCCAGCTCCCAGAACTCGGCCACGGCAGGGTCGTTCATCCACCGGCTGACCAGCCCCAGATCGCGTTCGATCCGGACGGGGACGAGCTGAAAGTGCCCGAGCGGAGTGGTGGCCGGCCCCCAGCCGGCGGGGGTGTCCAGCAGGTGGCCGTCGTCGTCGTCCGCGGGCTGGGGAGCGAGGGTCAGTTCGTCCTCGCGGAACAGCGCGAAGAGCTCCTCGGGAAGCCGCAGGTCCAAGGTGTCCTCGGCGCCTCCGCCGAGCAGAGGTACCGGCCCGGCTCCGGTGCCGGTGCTCGCATCGGTGGGAGACACGGCGACGCTCTCCTCTCGCAGTTCGGTCGGTTTGTGTTCTCTCAAGGGCGAAGGGGGTTGGTGATGGTGACGTAGACGGACTGGGTGTCGACAGGCCCGACGAGTTCGTCGAGACCGCGCAGCCGCGTGAGCAGATTGGCTTTGGACCGCAGGGTGGGGGCATCGAGAAGCTGCGCGGGCAGCGGCGATCCCATGCCGGCGTTCACAGTGAGGAACTGTCGGAAAGCGGCGATGAGTACGCGCTCGTCGGCGAGGCGTTGAGCGCCGAAAGCTCCGATCAGTCCGAGGACGTTGTTGATGCCGAGGTAGTAGGCGAAGCGCTCGTCGGTGACGTCGTCGGAGACAAAGGTGTCGCTGGCGGTGCCGATGCCGGGAAGGCGGCGCTCGAGCTGGGCACGGTGGGACTCGCGGAAGTAGTAGCCCTGGTTGTCTCGGTAGCGGCCGCCGACGGGCCAGCCCTTGGGGTCGAGGATCACGAGCGTGTTCTGCTGGTGGGCCTCGAGAGCGATGCCGGCCCTGGCGTCCAGCCAGAGCACCGGGCGAACGACGTGGTCTAGGTAGCGCAGGAACCACTCGGTGGCGACCGCGCCGGTGGGCCGGCCGGTGCGCGTGGCGAGCCGTTCCACCACGTCGGCGAGGCGCGAGTGCATTCCGGGGCGGTCCGGCCAAGGGCGGGGGGACGTCAGTCCCGCGATGCAGACGGCGTCGTCGCCGAAGCCGAAGGGATTGTGGCGCAGCATGACGTCGAGGCCGGGTACGGCTTCGCCGTCGGCGGCGTCGACCGCGAGCCATGCGGGGTCACGCACGATGTCGAAGCCGGGGTGGGCAGCTTGCCACTGCTCGCCGAGGCCGGTGCGGAGCAGCCGGTGCACCTCGACACCGCGGTGGAGTTCCTTGCGGAGATTCTCACGACGGGAGTTCGTGATGCGTACGCCGAGCGAGAGCTTGAGCATGGCCGGGGCACCGGGGCGGTGCACGGTGCGGACCGAGGAGGTGGGGTGCCAGGGCCCT
Organism: Streptomyces sp. NBC_01750; assembly: GCF_035918095.1. Taxonomy (NCBI): domain Bacteria; kingdom Bacillati; phylum Actinomycetota; class Actinomycetes; order Kitasatosporales; family Streptomycetaceae; genus Streptomyces; species Streptomyces sp. NBC_01750. The sequence continues at coordinate 6,556,011 of NZ_CP109137.1, read as the reverse complement.
CCGTAGGGACCCAGGTCGTGCAGGAGACCAGCGTCGAGGAGGGCTGCGACGGCCGGGCGGTGTGTCAGTTCGCGGGCCTGCCAGGGGTGCAGCGGCAGCGGAACAGTGTGGTCGGGGAGTCGGAGGTCGCCGCAGAGGCGGGCGGTGAGCTGTTCGGCCGGCAGGGTGCGGCCCTGTTCGGTCCAGGCCGAATCGGTGGCCAGGACGGACCGGTCGACGGCCATCCAGTGCAGCGGGAAGGAGCCGTGCAGTTCCGGTGAGTAGAGCCGGGCCTCGGCCTCGGAGAGTCCTTCACGGCTCTTGGGCGTCGGGTGCAGCGGGTGGCCCAGTACGAGGGACTGCTCGGCGGTGAGGAAGAGATCCGCCTCGGGTACCGGAGCCGGGTGGGCTCGCCGGTCGGTAATGAAGTCGGTGGTGCGCCGCACCGAGTCGGCGACGCGGCCGACCAGGTCGGCTCCTTCGCTCTGGCCCGCTTCCCGGCCGAGGAGCGCGGCGACGGTGACGGCATCGACGCCCGGTGCCTCGCTCGGGCCGCTCGCCAGGGCGGGCAGGCCGAAGCGGTGCCAGCCGGTGACCGACCAGTACCGGACGGGGACGAGCAGCGCGGTGCCACTGGCGTGCAGCGGGATGCGCAGGGTGTCGCCGTCCGGCTTCGCGAGATTGTTCTCCCGTACCCAGCAGCGGAGGAGGTTCTCGACGGCCGCAGCGTCCGCGGCGCGCTGCGGATCGGGATGGTCGAGGAGCTCAGCCGCTCGGTCGCCGAAGGACGCGCCGGCCATGGGGGTGTGCTGCTCGCCGAGACCACCTGGCTGCTGGCGGGGCACCGTCGCCTCCTCTACCGCGAGGGGGCCACACATTCCGTCCTGTCCTAGGTGATGGGTGGGGGGACGGCCGTCGGCCTCGGGCGCATCGGGCGCGGGGTTGGGGTTCACGCAGGGCTTCCTTGTGATTTGTCCGGGTCAGTGCAACTGCCCGTTGTCGGTGCGGTGTCGCATGGAACGCTCGGCGTCGGCCAGGGCGTCGGCGAAGCGGTCGAGGACGGCCACGGCCTGTTCGTCGGTGAGGGTGAGAGGAGGGAGCAGCCGTACAACACCGGAGTGGCGTCCGCCGAGTTCGACGATGAGCCCGCGGTTCAGGCACTCCTGCTGGACAGCGGCTGCGAGTACGGGGGCGGTCGGCGGAACCAGGGCGTCGGGGGCGGCGGCGTCCGGGTCGACCAGCTCGACGCCGATCATGAGGCCCCGGCCACGTACGTCTCCGATGCAGGGGTGGGCCGCGGCCAGTCCCTGGAGCCGTCCCAGCATGCGCGCACCGAGGGTCGCGGCTCGGTCGGCGAGCCGGTTCTCGCGTACGAACGCGAGGGTGGCCGCGCCCGCCGCCATGGCGAGTTGGTTGCCGCGGAAGGTGCCTGCGTGGGCGCCGGGCTGCCAGGCGTCGAGTGCGGACCGGTAGACGATGACAGCCAGTGGAAGGGAGCCGCCGATCGCTTTGGAGAGCACCATCACATCGGGCACGACACCGCTGTGTTCGACCGCCCAGAAGGCACCGGTGCGCCCGACTCCCGTCTGCACCTCGTCGGCGATCAGCGGAATGGAGCGGGCGGTGGTGATCTCCCGCATCCTGCGCATCCAGGCATCGGGGGCCGGGATCACTCCGCCCTCACCCTGGACCGGTTCCAGGATCATCCCGGCCGGCGTGGGCACTCCGCCCTTGGAATCGTCGAGGAGGTTCTCGGTCCAGCGGGCCCCCAGTTCGGCACCGCGTTCGCCGCCGACCCCGAAGGGGCAGCGGTAGTTCTGTGGGAAGGGCAGCCGGGTCACGCGCACGTCGGTGGCGCCGCCCGAGGCGTCGAGCGCACCGGCCGTCATTCCGTGGTACGCGCCGGTGAAAGCAAGGAGGCCGCTGCGGCCGGTCGCCGTGCGGACGAGTTTGAGGGCGGCTTCGACGGCGTCAGTCCCGGCAGGCCCGCAGAACTGGACCCGTGCGTCGTCGGCGAACTGCGGTGGCAGCGTGGCGAACAGCTCGGTGGTGAACGCGTCCTTGACCGGTGTGGCGAGGTCGAGGACATGCAGCGGTGCCCCTGAGTCGATCACCTTTCTGATCGCTTCGAGAACCACAGGATGGTTGTGCCCGAGCGCCAAAGTACCCGCCCCGGAAAGGCAGTCGAGATAGCGGCGTCCGTCTGCTCCCTCGATTGTCAGTCCCCGGGCCCGCACGGGAACGATCGGCAGCGAGCGTGCATACGTACGGGCCGCAGATTCGCGGAGCGACTGTCGGCGCAGAATCCCCTCGTGCGCGGCAGGCAGCGCCACCGGAACAGGTTCGGTCACGGCCACGGCTGTTGGTCCTCCAGCTGTAACAGTTGCGTTGCACATCGGTACAGCGTTCGTGGGCCGCCCACCCAGGCTGAACGCTGACCTTGAGTGCCCCGTACGTACCAACGACGCCGGGAGCCTGGGATTACGGGCATTCGGAAGATCCTTGGGGCGACGGAACCGCAGACCTGCTGCGAACCGTCCCCATCGGCACCGGCATAGTGGGAGCCGCAGCCGGCCTCCGGGTACGGCAGCCGGCTGAGCAACGCCGCGCAAAGTTTCTACAGTTCAGAGTCAAGAAGTCCCAGGGGGATCACGACATGCGACCCATTCGCCCGACGCTGGCATCGGCCTCCATCGCCGCTGTACTCGCGCTGGCTGCCACCGCCTGCGGTCCGAGTGAGGACAACGCGGGCGAGAAGCCGAGCACGCCCGCAAGCCAGTCCGCGGACGGCAAGATCACCATCCCGGACGATCTCAAGGACCGGCTCAAGGAGCGCGGGATCGACCTGGACAAGTGGAAGAACGGCGAGTGGAAGAACTGGGACAAGGACAAGTGGCTCCGTGAGGCCAAGGACTTCGTCAACCCGATCATCGAGGACCTCTGGGACCCGGACCGGATGCGCGATGCCGACAAGCCGCCGGAGAAGCCCGTCGACAACGACATCTCGGGCGACGAAGGCGTCACCGACCCCACGCCCGCGCCGGTCAACGCGCAGGCTGTGAAGGCTCCGTACCACTCCAACGCCGCCGAGATCGGCAAGGTCTTCTTCGACGGCCCGGAAGGTTCGATGGTCTGCTCCGCGACCGTCGTCAAGGACCCGGCCCACCCCGGCAAGTCCAACATGGTGTGGACCGCCGGCCATTGTGTGCACGCCGGAAAGAACGGCGGCTGGTACCGCAACATCGCGTTCGTGCCGTCGTACAACGACGGCGCCAAGCCCACCGCCGACCTGGAGAAGGCTCCCAAGGAGCAGATAGCTCCCTACGGCGTGTGGTGGGGCGACTGGGCCCAGACCTCCGAACAGTGGATCTCCCAGGGCGCCGCGACCGGCGGTCAGGGCGCTCCGTTCGACTTCGCCGTGATCCACGTCACGCCCGAGAAGGGCGGCACGGGCAAGTCGCTGGAGGAGACAGTGGGTTCGGCGCTCCCGGTCGACTTCAACGCCCCGGCTGTGCCGAAGATCGACAACATGACCGCCAAGGGCTACCCGGCGGCACCGCCGTACGACGGCCAGAAGCTCTTCCAGTGCTCCGACAAGCCGGGCCGGCTGTCCATCAAGGCCAACAACCCCACGATGTACCGCATCGGCTGCACCATGACCGGCGGCTCCTCCGGCGGGGGCTGGGTGGCCAACGGCCAGGACGGCAAGCCCGCCCTGGTCTCCAACACCTCCATCGGCCCGGTGACGGCGGGCTGGCTGGCGGGTCCGCGCCTGGGTGACGAGGCCAAGGGCGTCTACAACTCGGTCAGCAAGAAGTTCGCGGGCCAGTAAGCAGTCCACGAAGGGCAGGAGTCAATGGCTCCTGCCCTTCGTCGTGGAGACTCCGTGCAGGTGGGGTCCGTCTCAACTGCGCGACTCCGCACCGGCATAGAGTGATGCCGAAGCACGGGCGGCCCCGGAAGGCCGCCCTTTCGCGTGACACGCTCATGGCAATTCACGCGCACGGCAGCACCACCACGCCGTCAGCTGACGCACGACACGTTCATGGCACATAGGCACATTTCCAAAAGCACTTCAGGGGGAATCGTTTCCATGCGATCCATACGTCCGCTGCTGGCTGCCACCGGCATTGCCGCAGCTCTCGCGCTGACGGCCACCGCCTGTGGTCCCGGCGAGGACAAGGCATCCGACAAGCCCGCCGCGTCCAGCCCCGCCGCCGACAAGGGTGGCGCGGATCTTCCCGCGGACCTGGCCGACAAGCTCAAGGAGCACGGTGTCGACCTGGACAAGTGGAAGAACGGCGAGTGGAAGAACTGGGAGAAGGACAAGTGGCTGCGTGAGGCCAAGGACTTCGTCAACCCGGTGATCGAGGGGCTGTGGAAGCCCCAGCGGATGACCACGGCGAAGGCCCCGGCGAAGACGCTCGCGGCCGGCGACATCTCCGGTGACCAGGACGTCACCGACCCGGAGCCGCGCCCGGTCCGGGCCCAGGCGGAGAAGAAGCCGTACCACGAGAACGCCGCCCCGGTCGGCAAGGTCTTCTTCGACTCGCCCGAAGGTTCGATGGTGTGCTCCGCCACCGTCGTCAAGGACCCGAAGAACCCTGGCAAGTCCAACATGGTGTGGACCGCGGGCCACTGTGTGCACGCGGGTCAGGCGGGCGGCTGGTACCGCAACATCGCCTTCGTCCCCTCGTACAACGACCTGGGCAAGTCCCCGGCCGCGCTGGAGAACGCGCAGCCGCAGGAGATCGCCCCGTACGGCGTCTACTGGGCCGACTGGGTCTCGACCTCGGGCCAGTGGATCTCCGAGGGCGGCCCGACCGGCGGTACGGGCGCTCCGTACGACTACGCCGTGATGCATGTGAAGCCGGAGAAGGGCACCAAGTCGCTGGAGGAGACGGTGGGCAACGCCCTCGACGTCGACTTCGACGCGCCCGAGGCCAAGAGCATCAGCGCGATGGGCGCCTGGGGCTACCCGGCTGCCCCGCCGTACGACGGCGCGATCATGCACAAGTGCGTCGACCGTCCGGGCCGTCTCTCGATCGCTCCCGGTACGCCGACGATGTGGCGGATCGGCTGCACCATGACCGGCGGTTCCTCCGGCGGGGGCTGGTTCGCCAACCAGCCGAACGGCAAGCTTGCGCTGGTCTCCAACACCTCCATCGGCCCGGTCACTTCGGGCTGGCTGGCGGGTCCGCGCCTGGGCGCGGGAGCCAAGCAGATCTACACCACCATGAGCGACAAGTTCGCGGGGCGGTAAGCCTGCCGGCCGCTGGACACACACCAAGCCGGAAGGCCCGCCCCCTCTCGATGAGGGGGCGGGCCTTCCGGCTTGTCCGTTCAGTACGCGATCAGCGAGTCGCCGGCACATACGGCGCCAGCGCCGCGGCCAGCTCCTCATGCACCCGCGCCTTGAGCAGCGTGCCCTCCGTGATGTGTTCCTCGGAGAGAACCTCGCCCTCGGCATGCACCCGCGATACCAGCCCGCCCTGGGTGTACGGCACGAGGACCTCGATCTCGACCTCGGGCCGCGGCAGTTCGACGTCGATCAGCGCGAGCAGCTCGTCGATGCCCCTGCCGGTCCTCGCCGACACCGCGATCGCGTGCCGCTCGATACGCAGCAGTCGCTGCAGTACGAGCGGATCGGCCGCATCCGCCTTGTTGATCACCACGATCTCGGGCACGTCCGTCGCGCCCACATCGCGGATCACCTCGCGCACAGCGGCCAGCTGCTCCTCCGGCGCCGGGTGCGATCCGTCCACCACGTGCAGGATCAGGTCGGATTCCCCGACCTCCTCCATGGTGGAGCGGAAGGCCTCGACGAGGTGGTGCGGCAGATGCCGTACGAACCCGACGGTGTCGGCCAGGGTGTAGAGCCGGCCACTCGGCGTCTCGGCCCGGCGGACGGTCGGGTCCAGGGTGGCGAACAGTGCGTTCTCCACCAGGACTCCGGCGCCCGTGAGGCGGTTGAGCAGAGACGACTTGCCTGCGTTGGTGTAGCCGGCGATCGCGACCGAGGGCACCTTGTTGCGCCGGCGCTCCTGCCGCTTGATCTCGCGGCCCGTCTTCATCTCCGCGATCTCCCGGCGCATCTTCGCCATCTTCTCGCGGATCCGACGCCGGTCCGTCTCGATCTTGGTCTCACCGGGGCCACGGGTGGCCATGCCGCCACCGCCGCCGCCACCCATCTGCCGGGACAGCGACTGGCCCCAGCCGCGCAGCCTCGGCAGCATGTACTGCATCTGCGCCAGCGCGACCTGCGCCTTGCCCTCTCGGGACTTGGCGTGCTGGGCGAAGATGTCGAGGATCAGGGCAGTGCGGTCGACCACCTTGACCTTGACGACGTCTTCGAGGTGAATCAGCTGGCCGGGGCTGAGCTCACCGTCGCAGACGACGGTGTCGGCGCCGGTTTCGAGCACGATGTCTCGCAGCTCCTGCGCCTTGCCGGAGCCGATGTAGGTGGCCGGGTCGGGCTTGTCACGGCGCTGAATGACGCCGTCGAGCACCTGCGCGCCCGCCGTCTCGGCGAGCGCCGCCAGCTCCGCGAGGGAATTCTCCGAGTCCTGCACCGTCCCCGTGGTCCATACGCCGACCAGCACCACACGCTCAAGACGCAGCTGCCGGTACTCGACCTCGGTGACGTCCTCGAGCTCGGTGGAGAGACCTGCCACGCGCCGCAGCGCGGCACGCTCGGAGCGGTCGAACTGATCGCCGTCCCGCTCTCCGTCGATCTCGTGGCTCCAGGCGACGTCCTCTTCCATCAGGGCGTCAGCCCGAAGGCTCTCTGTGCGCGTGTCCGCGAAGCTCTGCTCGTCCTGGGAAGGGGATGAAGAGGAGGTCATTGGATCCTTACGTCGATGGGAGTCGATGAAGTACCGGCGGAAAGTCCGATACACCAGTCACAACGTGTAACGGCTCCGGATGATTCCCCATGGGGGTTCCGGCCCGGCCACGTCGCCGACCTGTTGATGGTCGCACGGGGCTGCCGGGGCCGTCACCCCGGTTTCAGCGGGCTGCGACGGCCTCGGTGCGCCAGTCCGTGTGCCCCGGCATCGGCGGCGTCCGCTTCCCGTACAGCCATCCCCGGAAGAACGCCGACAGGTCGCGGCCCGCGGTCCGCGAGGCCAGTGCCGAGAAATCGGCCGTGGTCGCCGTCCGGTCCCGGAACTCGCTCACCCAGGCCCGCTCCAGCTGCCCGAAGGCGTCCTTCCCGATCGTCTGCCGCAGCGCGTACAGGACCAGTGCGCTGCCGCCGTACATCACGGGGCGGAAGAGGCTGATCTTCTCCCCCGGCTCCGGCGGCTTGGGCGCGGCCGGCGGTCCGCCGTCGGCACGCCAGACGTCGGACTGCTTGTACGCCTCACGCATCCGCAGGTCCAGGAACTTCTGCGCCTTCTCGTCGGCGTACAGCGCCTCGTACCAGCTGGCGTGCCCCTCGTTCAGCCACAGATCGGACCAGGTGCGGGGCGAGACACTGTTGCCGAACCACTGATGGGCCAGCTCATGCACCATGACCGAGTCGACGTACCACTCGGGGTAGCTGCCCGAGGTGAAGAGCGAGAGCTCGAAGAGCGAGAGCGTCTGCGTCTCCAGCTCGAATCCGGTGTCGGCATCGGCGATGAGCACCCCGTACGACTCGAAGGGATAGGGGCCGACCTGCCGCTCCATCCACTCCAGGTGTTCCGGAGTCTTCTTCAGCCAGGGCTCCAGCTTCGTGCGCTCCGCGGTCGGCACCACATCGCGTACGGGCAGAGCGAGCGGCCCCTGGCGGTGGACGACAGTCGAGCGGCCGATCGACACCTGGGCCAGCTCGGTGGCCATGGGATGCCGGGTCCGGTACGCCCATGTGGTGGTGGGCCCGGTCCCTGCCTTTGCCATCCGCACCCCGTTGGCCACCACGGTGAGCTCGCTGGGCGCGGTGATCCGGAAGGTGAAGTACGCCTTGTCGGCAGGGTGGTCGTTGGACGGGAAGACCCGGTGTGCGGCGTCGGCCTGGTTCGCCATCGCGAGCCCGTCTCTCGTACGCACCCAGCCTCCGGCGTCCGCGGGTCCCCTCGGGTCGCTGGTGTGGCGGACGGTGATCCGCAGCGGTGACCTCTTCTCGACCACTTCCGGCGGGGTGACGACCAGGTCCTCTCCGGCGACCGCGAACTCGGCGGACTCGCCGTTCACTTCGACCGCGCCGACGGTGCCGTGCGTGAAGTCGAGATTGATGCGGTTCAGGTCCCGCGTCGCCAGTGCGTCGATCCGTGTGACGGCGTCCAGCGGCTCGGTGTTGCTACCGCGATAGGTGAGGGCGATGTCGTAGGCAATGACGTCATAGCCGGGATTACCCAGCTGCGGAAAGAGCGGATCGCCGATGCCGAGCGGTGCGGGCGGGGGCAGGGCCGCGGCGACGAGGGTTGCCGATGCGGCGGCCAGCAGCGTGGCACGCAGGCGGCGTCGAGAGGTGTGCAGCATGCACTACGGCTATCAGCGGGCCCGGCGCGGACCGTGGCGGCGCGCGTCGTGCCACCCGAACGAGGTCAGGCGCTGGCCGCCGGATGCTGGGTGCGGCTCACGTCGTACACCCCCGGCACATCGCGCATGGCACGCATCAGGGCGGGAAGCCCGGCGGCGTCCGGGAGTTGAAGGGTGTACGTGTGCCGTACGCGCTGTTCGCTGGGCGGCTCGACGGTGGCCGAGACGATGGCCGCGCCCTCGGTCGCGATGGCCTCGGTGAGATCTGCCAGCAGACGTGGCCGGCCGAAGGACTCGGCGATCAGGGTGACCCGGCATTCGGCGGCATCGCCCCAGCTCACCGCGATGGGCTCGCGGTCCAGGGCTCTCATACGGGCTACGGCCGGGCACTTCTCGCGGTGGACGGTGACGACGCCCCCACGGACCGCGAAGCCGGTGACGGCATCCGGCGGTACGGGCGTACAGCAGCCGGCCAGACGTACCGTCGCGTCCGGCAGATCGACGACGGCGTTCGCGGCCGCCCGCCGGTCGGCGGTCACGGGGGCGGGCCGGCGGGGGGCGGCCGTGGGGACCTTCGTCCCCTCCGGATTCGCCTCGAGCCAGGCGGTGATGGCGATGCGCGCGGCGGGTGTGCGGGCATGGTCGAGCCAGTCGGGCGACGGGCCGGAAGCGGAGTCCTGGGCGAGCAGCAGATGCACAGTGTCGCCGTCGCTCAGCACCGTACTGAGCGTCGCGAGGCGGCTGTTGACGCGTGCGCCGATACAGGCGTGCGCCTCCTCGCCGTACTGCGCGTACGCGGCGTCCACGCAGCTCGCGCCGACCGGCAGTCCGAGCATGCCGCCGTCGGCGCGGAAGACGGTGATCTCCCGGTCCTGTGCCAGATCCGCACGCAGGGAGGTCCAGAAAGTGTCGGGGTCGGGGGTGGACTGCTGCCACTCCAGGAGGCGGGAGAGCCAGCCGGGCCGGGTGGGGTCGGCGCGCTCGCCGTCGGCCGGTTCTGCCCCTTCGACAGGTTCCAGGGGTACGTATGGGTTGCCGAGTGCGATCACTCCGGCTTCGGCGACCTTGTGCATCTGGTGCGTACGGATGAGGACTTCGGTGACCGCGCCGTCCGTGCCCGCGACGGCGGTGTGCAGCGACTGGTACAGGTTGAACTTGGGGGCGGCGATGAAGTCCTTGAACTCGGAGATCACCGGGGTGAAACAGGTGTGCAGCTCACCCAGGACGCCGTAGCAGTCGGCATCCTCGCCGACGAGCACCAGCAGCCGGCCGAAGTCCGTGCCGCGCATCTCGCCGCGCTTGCGCCGCGCGCGGTGCACGGAGACGAAGTGCCGTGGTCTGATGAGGACTTCGGCGGGGATACCGGCGTCCCGCAGCACCGCCTTGAAGTCCTCCGCGGTGGCGGCGAGGGCATCACCCGCGCCGGCGTTGTCGGCGATGAGGGCGCGGGTTCGTTCGTACTCCTTCGGATGGAGGATCGCGAAGACCAGGTCCTCCAGCTCGGTCTTGAGCGCCTGTACACCGAGCCGTTCGGCGAGGGGGATGAGGACGTCGCGGGTGACCTTGGCGATACGAGCCTGTTTCTCAGGTCGCATGACGCCGAGCGTGCGCATGTTGTGCAGCCGGTCGGCGAGTTTGATCGACATGACGCGGACGTCGTTGCCGGTGGCGACGAGCATCTTGCGGAAGGTCTCGGGTTCAGCGGCGGCGCCGTAGTCGACCTTCTCCAGTTTGGTGACGCCGTCGACCAGGTAACAGACCTCGGCGCCGAACTCCGAACGCACCTGATCGAGCGTCACCTCGGTGTCCTCGACGGTGTCGTGGAGGAGTGAGGCGGTCAATGTCGTGGTCTCGGCGCCCAGTTCGGCGAGGATCAGCGTCACGGCGAGCGGATGCGTGATGTACGGCTCGCCGCTCTTGCGAAACTGTCCGCGGTGGGAGGACTCGGCCAGGACGTACGCCTTGCGCAGGATGGCGAGGTCGGCGTCGGGATGGTGTGCGCGGTGCGCCTCGGCGACATGGCCGATCGCGTCCGGCAGCCGGTCCCGGGCGGCAGGCCCCAGGAGCGCGGCGCGGCCCAGCCTGCGGAGGTCGATCCTGGGACGGCCGCGCCTGCGGCTGTGGGCACCAGGGTTGGTGGCCTCTGCACTCATGGGGCACCTCCGGCAGCTTCGACCGGCGGTGGAAAGGGCAGGCTTGCACTCCGTGCCGGTGCTTGATGCTACCGAGCCCACCACGTGGCGGAGTCCGGCTCTCGCTCAGCGTGAAACGGATCACCCATTCGAGCGAAGCTCTATGCGATCACGGTTTCGGGCACAGCCAGGAAGGCCGGTTCGATGTATCCCTCGGCGACGATGACGGCGGGGCCTGTCATCTCGATCTCGCCGTCGGGCCGCTCCGTGATCACCACCCGTCCGCCGGGGAGATCCACGGTGTAGGTGACCGAGGCGCCGGTGACCGCGGGGTCCGCGCCGTCCCTGCGGGCGGCCGCGACGGCGACGGCGCACGCCCCCGTGCCGCAGGAGCGGGTTTCGCCGGAGCCGCGCTCGTGCACGCGCATGGCGACATGGCGCTCACCGCGGTCGACGACGAACTCGACGTTCACGCCGTCCGGGTAGACCGACGCCGGGCTGAAGGGCGGTGCGGAGAACAGGTCCCCTGCGTGGTCCAGGTCGTCGACGAAAGCCACCGCGTGCGGATTGCCCATGTTGATGTTGCGGGCGGGCCAGCTGCGGCCGTCGACGGTGACCGTGACGCCGTCCTCGGGGAGCAGCGCGCGCCCCATCGAGACCGTGACGTCGCCCTCCTTGGCGAGGTGGACCTTCTTGACGCCGCCGCGGGTGGCGACTGCCAGGTCGCCCGCCTCGGCATGGCCCGCCCGCTCGAGGTAGCGGGCGAAAACCCTTACGCCATTGCCGCACATCTCGGCGATCGAACCGTCGGCGTTGCGATAGTCCATGAACCACTCGGCCTCGTCCGCCATGGCACGCGCCTCGGGGTGAGCCGCGGACCGCACGACATGCAGCAGACCGTCACCGCCGATGCCGGCCCGGCGGTCGCAGAGCCTGGCGACGGCTGATGCGGGCAGGTCGATAGCGTTGTCCGGGTCAGGGACGATCACGAAGTCGTTCTCGGTCCCGTGGCCCTTGAGGAAGGCGATCGGCGCGGTGTGCGGAGTGTTCACGCCGTCCATCGTACGAGGACGGCCGGGCCGACATCAGCGCAGGCGTGCCACGCGCCAGACGGCGAGCGCGACGATCGCCACTCCCACGCCGACGTACAGAGCCATGACCCGCCAGTCGGGGCGCTCCCCGGAGCCGCGGGCCGGCAGTCCGGGCCAGGTGTGGCCCACGCGGCGGGCCGCCATCACGCCCCAGCCGGCGGCGCAGCAGCTGATCAGCAGTCCCAGCATGGCGACGACCGCTCCGCCGTCGCCGGTGCCGAAGGCGAGGGGGAAGGCGAACATCAGGGAGCCGATGGCGGCGAGCATCACGATGGGGGCGAGCTGCCAGATCCGCAGCCTGCGCTGCGGGCGCAGTTCGACCTCGACCTCGGCCGCGATCACGTCCTGCTCGTCAGGCCCGTCCGGACTCAGACGGGGCGCGGTGTCCGCTGCGTCCCGTCTTCCCTGCTCCGTGTCGCGAGGGCCGGCCTCCATCGCCACGCGCCCTCCCAACTCGGACTTCACGTCGATCGATGCTCGATGATGGCACGCTCCCGGGTGCCGAAATGGCTGGCAGAGCGTCCCGATGCCATCACGTGATCAGGCTGTGACCGCTCGTTCGACCAACGTCAGCGCCTGGTGCGGAAGTTCCTCCCTGTGCTGGGCGGCGCCGCTCAGCCAGTGCACCCGCGGGTCTCGACGGAACCAGGAGTCCTGGCGGCGCGCGAAGCGCTTGGTGGCGCGCACGGTCTCCTCGCGCGCCTCCTGGTCGGTGCACTCCCCCGCGAGCGCCGTGAGCACCTGCTGGTACCCGAGCGCACGCGAGGCCGTGCGCCCCTCGCGCAGACCTTGCGCCTCCAGTGCACGGACTTCGTCGACGAGACCCGCCTCCCACATCCGGTCGACGCGCAGCGTGATGCGCTCGTCGAGCTCGGGGCGTGCGACGTCGACGCCGATCTGGACGGTGTCGTACACGGCGTCGTGGCCGGGCAGGTTGGCGGTGAAGGGCTTGCCGGTGATCTCGATGACCTCGAGCGCCCGGACGATGCGGCGGCCGTTGCTGGGCAGGATCGCGCTGCCGGCCTCCGGGTCGGCGGTGGCGAGCCGGACGTGCAGCGCGCCGGAACCGTGCTGTGTCAGCTCCCCCTCGAGCCGGGCACGGATCTCCGGGTCGGTGCCGGGGAATTCGAGGGCGTCGATGGCACCGCGGACGTAGAGCCCGGAGCCGCCGACGAGCACGGGCGTGCGGCCTTCGGCGAGCAGCCGGTCGATCTCCGCCCTGGCCAGCCGCTGGTACTCGGCGACGCTCGCGGCTTCGGTGACATCCCAGATGTCCAGGAGCCGGTGCGGGACGCCACCGCGTTCGTCGGGCGTCAGCTTGGCGGTACCGATGTCCATCCCCCGGTAGAGCTGCATGGAGTCGGCGTTGACGACTTCACCGCCCAACCGCTGGGCCAGGAAAACGCCCAGATCGGACTTTCCGGCCGCTGTAGGACCGACGATGGCGATGACCCGCGGTGCGGGAGCTGCACTTCTCACTGCCCCAGTCTCGCAAACCCGTGGGGATGTCCCCGAACGAGCGAGGTGACGGCACAGGGGCGGGTTCGTTGCCTGTTACGAGGTTCCGAACGCCGGTTTTTGGGCCGGTGCCCGCGGGCGGCGCAATGGGACGCCGCGGGCGGCACGGAACTTCGCCCACACGAGTAGGCTATGGAGTAAATATGGGTGTTTTTTCACGATTTCGCCGTAAGTCCAGGACGACTGCCGAGGCGTCAACCGAGGAGGCAGCGGTCAGCACTCTGACAGCCGAGCCCTCGGCTGAGGCCGATTCCGGGTCCGAGGCGTCGAAGGACGCGGTGGCCGAGGTCACCGAAGCCGAAGCGGGCGAGGTTGCCGAGGCCACGGCAGCCGAAGGGGTGGAGATTCCGAAGCAGCAGTCGGCCGAGGAGGCAGCGGACAACGAAGCCGGAGAGGGCGCCCGCAAGTAGTCCCCGGCGAGGGAACACGAGGGAAGGTGACCCATGAGCCTCATGGACACGCTGAAGGCCAAGCTCGGCCCGGCCAAGGAGAAGATGTCCGACCTCGCGCACCAGCACGGGGGCAAGATCGAGCACGGTCTGGAACGAGCCGCTAAGACGGTCGATCAAAAGACCAAGGGCAAGTACAGCAGCAAGATCGAGACTGGCACCGGCAAAGCCAAGAACGCCCTGGGCCGCATCTCCCACAGGGACGACGGCACGACGCCGCCGGCTTCCTGACATCACCGGCGGGCGGCCGCGGAACTATCGCTCCGCGGCCACCCGCCGATGTACGTCCACTACGACCAGGCGGCGACGAAGTAGCCGACGCCGTACGGGGCGTCCTCGTACAGCAGTTGCCCGGCCAGTCCCGCGGTCTCGGCAGCTCCCGCGAGCACCTGCCACGGAGCGCGGCCCGCCGCCTTGAGTTCGTACGCCAGTGACTCGTCCAGCGCCTTGAGCGCCCCGACGTCGGCGGCGCTCAGCGCACGGGCGGTCTGTGCGTCGAAGTCCGCGGCCCGCTCGTCGAGGTAGCCGGGGGCCTTGAGCGTGCGGCAGGCGCTGCCGTCACCCATCACCAGCAGGGCGACGCGCTCCGCCCTGGCTGCGAGTTCCCGTCCGAGGGCCTCGCAGCGCTCAGCGGCGAGCAGCTCGCCGACACCGAGGCCTTCCACCGGGCCGTCCGCCCACTGGACGCGGGTGAGCAGCCACGCGCCGACAGCCAGCGAGGGCGGCAGCGGCCGTTCCTGGGCCCTGCCCGCTCCCAGCCGTACCTCGAGGTCCACGCCGAACCCGTGGAAGGAACCGGTCGCGCCCGCGAAGTGCGGGCCGCGGCCGTCCTGCTCGGCGGGTCCGAGCACGACCACCAGATCGGGCCGGGCCGCGGCGAGCACACCGAGAGCATCGGCACACGCGGTCCGCGCGGCATCGAGTTCCGGGGCGGCCCCGGCGGCGACATCGGGGACCAGCAGCGGCGGGCAGGGGCAGACGGCTGCGGCGACAAGCATGATCGGCAGCCTAGTCCGTGCTCCGCCCGTCGCTCGGTCCAGCTGCCTGTCGCTCTGTCCTGCTGCCTGTCGTCTTCGGGCGGGGCTCCGTCAGTCGCAGCCGCACCCGGGCGCCTGAGCGGCCGGCAGCGGCTCCGGTGCACCGATCTTCGGCAGGCCCAGCATCACGCCTGCCGGCTTCGCGGCCGCCGCGGCATTGCGCTTCGCCCAGGCATCGCCGGCGCGGGTGGGACGTACCGAGTGCACAGCGCCCTCGGCGAGCAGGTGGTGCGGCGCGGCATAGGTGATCTCGACTGTCACCACATCGCCCGGACGCACGTCCTCGTCCGGCTTGGTGAAGTGCACCAGGCGGTTGTCGGGAGCGCGCCCCGAGAGGCGGTGGGTGGCGCCGTCCTTGCGGCCCTCGCCCTCGGCGACCATGACCTGCAGTGTCCGGCCGACCTGCGTCTTGTTCTCCTCCCAGGAGATCTCCTCCTGGAGGGCGACCAGGCGGAGATAGCGCTCCTGGACGACTTCCTTGGAGATCTGGCCCTCCATGGTCGCCGCCGGGGTGCCGGGGCGCTTGGAGTACTGGAAGGTGAAGGCGTTCGCGAAGCGCGCCTCGCGCACCGTGTGCATCGTCTGCTCGAAGTCCTCCTCGGTCTCGCCGGGGAAGCCCACGATGATGTCGGTGGAGATGGCGGCGTGCGGAATGGCCGCGCGCACCTTCTCGATGATTCCGAGGAAACGCTCCTGCCGGTACGAGCGGCGCATCGCCTTCAGGATCGTGTCCGAACCGGACTGCAGCGGCATGTGCAGCTGCGGCATGACATTCGGCGTCTCGGCCATCGCCGCGATCACGTCGTCGGTGAAGTCGCGCGGGTGCGGCGAGGTGAAGCGGACCCGCTCCAGACCGTCGATCTTTCCGCAGGCGCGCAGCAGCTTGGAGAACGCCTCGCGGTCTCCGATGTCGGAGCCGTACGCGTTGACGTTCTGGCCGAGCAGGGTGATCTCGGAAACGCCCTCGGCGACGAGCGCCTCGACCTCGGCCAGGATGTCGCCGGGCCTGCGGTCCTTCTCCTTGCCGCGCAGCGCCGGGACGATACAGAAGGTGCAGGTGTTGTTGCAGCCGACCGAGATGGAGACCCACGCCGCGTACGCGGACTCACGGCGGGTCGGCAGCGTCGAGGGAAAGGCCTCGAGCGACTCCGCGATCTCGACCTGCGCCTCTTCCTGGATACGCGCGCGCTCCAGCAGCACCGGCAGCTTGCCGATGTTGTGCGTACCGAAGACCACGTCGACCCACGGCGCCCTGGTCACGATGGTGTCGCGGTCCTTCTGGGCCAGGCAGCCGCCGACCGCGATCTGCATCCCGGGCCGCTTGGTCTTCATCGGCGCGAGCCGGCCGAGATTGCCGTACAGCTTGTTGTCGGCGTTCTCCCGCACCGCGCAGGTGTTGAAGACGACGACATCGGCGTCACCGTCGGCGCCCTCGGGCGCACGTACATAGCCTGCGTCTTCCAGCAGACCCGACAGCCGCTCGGAGTCGTGGACGTTCATCTGGCACCCGTAGGTGCGCACCTCGTAGGTTTTGGCACTCATCGCGCCCACCAGGGTACGGGGTCGTACCGACGCTCCGCCTCTCCCTTCCGTGAGGGAGGGCCTGGCCATTACAGGGAGTGAGCTGGCAGGATCGCGGCCATGTTCCCGGCCCTCTCCCGCATCAGCCGCCGCCGTGCCCTGCAGGGGTCGGCCGCCGCCCTGGTGGTGTTCGGGCTGCTGCTGTGGTGGCTGCTGCCCTTCGGCCAGACCACCCCACGCGGGACGCTGACCTTCAGCACCGGTTCGCAGAGCGGCGTCTATCAGCGGTACGGCGTACTGCTGAAGGACGCGCTCGCCCATGACCTGCCGGACGTGGAGATAAATCTGCGGACCAGTGAGGGCTCGCAGCAGAACCTCGCGCGGGTGGCCGCGGGCGAGGCGGATTTCACCATCGCCACGGCCGACGCCGTCGCCAAGTACAAGCGGGACGGCAAGCCGGGCGCCGCCCGGCTGCGCGGCTGTGCCCGGCTGTACGACGACTATGTGCAGCTCATCGTGCCGCGCGACTCGCCCGTGATGTCGACCCGCGATCTGCGCGACAAGCGGGTGGGCGTGGGGCAGGAGGGGTCGGGTGTGCGACTGATCGCCGATCGGCTGCTGAGGGCCTCGGGGATCGATCCGACGCGGGACATCACTCCGGTCCCGGCCGGGATCGACACGGTGCCGGGGCGGCTCGAAGCCGGCGAGCTCGATGCCTTCTTCTGGTCGGGCGGGCTCCCGACGGCGGCCGTCGAGGAGCTGTCCGAGCGCTTCCGGATCCGGCTGGTCCCACTTGAGGCCGATCTCATCGAGAAGCTGCACGCCACGGGCGAGGCGACCAGCTACTACCGCTCCGCGGTGATGCCCGCCGACGCCTATCTCCAGGCGCAGAGCGGCCTGCCCGTGCCGACGGTGGCGGTGGCGAATCTGCTGGTCACCACGGACCGGATGGGTCCGGCGATGACCGAGGGCTTCACCCGTACGGTGATCAACAGCCGGGACCGTATCGGCAATACGGTGCACCCTGCCCAGCTGGTGGATCTGCGGACCGCGGTCTACACGGATCCGCTGCCGTTGCATGAAGGCGCCCAGCGCTACTACCGCTCGGTCAAGCCGTAGCCCTGGCTCGGTGCGGCCGGACCACCCCTTGGGTCAGGCCGTAGTCCTGTCCGATCAGGCCCTCATCACCGCCCGGTCAGGCTCTCGTCCCCCTCTTGCCTCTTGATCGGGCCCTCGTCACCGCTCGGTCAGGCCGTAGGAGACGTACGCGGGACGGTGACGGTCACCCGCAGTCCGCGCGGCTCGTGATGCGCGTACCCGATCGAGCCGCCGCCCGCCGCCAGCAGCGCTCGCGAGATGGACAGGCCCAGACCCGAGCCCTTGACGTTCTGGTGGTGGCCGCTGCGCCAGAAGCGGTCGCCGATACGGGCCAGCTCCTCGTCGGTCAGGCCCGGACCGCCGTCGGTGATCACGACGGTGGAGGTCTCACCGTTGGAGGCGACCGAGAGCGTGACCTCCTCGCCCGGCGGCGTGAACTTCAGGGCGTTGTCGATCACCGCGTCCAGTGCGCTGGACAGCGCGATCGGATCGGCCCAGGCGGTGACCGCGGCGCCGTGTTCGGTCAGCCGGACGCCCTTCTCCTCGGCCAGGGGGCGCCAGGCCGCGACCCGCTCGGCGGCCAGTTCGCCGATATCGGTGAGCTGGAGATCCGCGGAGGCGTGTTCGGCCAGCGCCAGGTCCAGCAGGTCGTCGAGGACCTGGGCGAGGCGCTTGCCCTCGGTGCGGACCGAGGCGATCTCCTCGTTACCTGCGGGGAGTTCGAGTGCGAGGAGTTCGATCCGGAGCAGCAGCGCGGCGAGCGGGTTGCGCAGCTGGTGGGAGGCGTCGGCGACAAACGCCCGCTGCTGTTCGAGGACTTCTTCCACGTTGTCGGCCATCTCGTTGAACGAGCGGGCCAGGCGCCGGAGTTCCGGCGGCCCGCTCGCGGCCGCGACACGTGAGTTCATCTGCCCGGTCGCGATGTCGTGTGTGGCCGCGTCCAGGATGCGTACGGGCCGCAGTACCCAGCCCGTGAGGCGGAAGGCGGCGCCGACGGCCAGCAGCATCGCCGCGCACTCCCCGGCCACGATCACCAGCCAGCCCTGCAGTACGCGAGAACGCAGCTGGCCGGTGGGGGAATCGGTGAATACGACGGCCATGACGTCCCCGTCCCGGACGACCGGCGAGGCGACGACAAGTCGGCCGCCCTGCTGCCACGGCCAGACCTGGGGCGGGTCCTGGCTGCGCCGCCCCGACAGCGCTTCTTCGAACGCCTCGCGGCCCTGGCCACTCGACGGCACGAACCAGGTCTCGGGGGCGCGCGCCATGGCCTCGCCGTCGCGGTAGAAGACGCCCGCCCTGATGCCGTACGTGTCGTGGAAACGGTCGAGCTGCTCCTGAAGCGTGGAGCGCCGCTCGTCCACACCCGCGCGTTCGGTGACGAACTGCGCGAGCGCCGCGAAGCGCACCGTGTCGTCGATCCGGTCGACGACGACCCGCTGCTGCTGTGCGGCGGCGACGCTCACGGCGAGCGGGAAGCCGAGCGCGAGCAGCACGCCCGCCATGAGGACGATGAGCAGCGGAAGAAGTCGAGTACGCACAGGGGGTTACGGGCCTTACGCGCCGACGGGGGCGACGAGCCGGTAGCCGACGCCGCGCACGGTCTCGATCAGGGCGGGCATGCGGAGCTTGGAGCGCAGGGACGCCACATGCACCTCGAGCGTACGGCCGGTCCCTTCCCAACTGGTCCGCCACACCTCGCTGATGATCTGCTCCCGGCGGAAGACGACGCCGGGCCGCTGCGCGAGCAGCGCCAGCAGGTCGAACTCCTTGCGGGTCAGCTGCACCGTCTCACCATCGACACTGACGCGACGGGTGGGCAGTTCGATGGTGACCGGGCCGAGCCGCAGCGCGTGATCGGCGGCGGCCGCACCGGCCTCGTCTCCGGGCGCGGTGCGCCGGCTGACGGCGTGGATGCGCGCGAGCAGCTCACCGGTGTCGTACGGCTTGACGACATAGTCGTCGGCCCCGAGGTTGAGCCCGTGTATCCGGGAGCGGACGTCGGCCCGCGCGGTCACCATGATCACAGGGGTCGAAGTGAGCTTCCTGATCTTGCCGCAGACCTGGTAGCCGTCCTGGTCGGGCAGCCCGAGATCCAGCAGTACGACCCCGAAGGGCGGCTTGTGCGGATGCGTCGCGGGCAGCACCGCCCGCAGCGCCTCCTCGCCGTTGCGAGCGTGCACCACTTCAAAGCCGTGCCGTGCGAGCACGGCGGAGAGGGCGGCGGCGACATGGTCGTCGTCCTCGACGAGCAGCAGTCTCATGGCCCCCCTTCGGTCGTGCGGTCGTCTGATGTACCTGGGCATCAAGGACGATTGTCGCCCGAGGAGTCAAGAGGCACCCCGGGACACCGGGGTTTCCGTTACCCACCCGGTACGCCGATCACCTCCCTCTTCACGCATAGTGTCCGGTTGCAGCCGGATCGTTATGCTCAATTTCCGCTCAGATGTAATGACGCTGGTCGCACTAGGTGAATAGGGTCCTGCCAACCGAGGAGGACGGAGCAAGAAGCCGATGAGCGGAGTTTCAGTGACCAAGGGCGCCGAGGACGCTGTGCCCACCGCGGGCGACCTGGTCGTGCTGAGCAACGTCAACAAGCACTTCGGCGCGCTGCATGTGCTCCAGGACATCGACCTGACCATCGCCCGTGGCGAGGTCGTGGTCGTCATCGGGCCCTCCGGGTCCGGGAAGTCCACGCTGTGCCGCACGATCAACCGTTTGGAGACGATCGACTCTGGCGCGATCTCGATCGACGGCAAGCCGCTGCCGGATGAGGGCAAGGAGCTGGCCAGGCTGCGTGCCGACGTCGGGATGGTCTTCCAGTCGTTCAACCTCTTCGCGCACAAGACGGTGCTCGAGAACGTGATGCTGGGCCAGCTCAAGGTCCGCAAGATGAGCAAGAAGGCTGCCGAGGACAAGGCCCGCGCCCTGCTCGACCGGGTCGGCGTGGCCACGCAGGCCGACAAGTACCCGTCCCAGCTCTCCGGTGGTCAGCAGCAACGCGTCGCCATCGCACGGGCGTTGGCGATGGATCCCAAGGTGATGCTCTTCGACGAGCCGACCTCCGCGCTCGACCCCGAGATGATCAATGAGGTGCTGGAGGTCATGCAGCAGCTCGCCAGGGACGGCATGACGATGGTCGTCGTCACCCATGAGATGGGCTTCGCGCGCTCGGCCGCCAACCGGGTCGTGTTCATGGCCGACGGCAAGATCGTCGAAGAGGCCACGCCCGACAACTTCTTCAGCAACCCGCGCAGTGACCGCGCCAAGGACTTCCTGTCGAAGATCCTGCACCACTGAGTTCCGGACCTGCTGATCACCCACATCGCGTCAACACGAGGGAAAACCATGATGCTTCGCAAGGTCACCGCTGCTTCGGCCGCTGTGCTCGCACTCGCTCTGAGCGCCACCGCTTGTGGCTCCAACGACAAGGACGGCGACTCGGCCGGCGGGGGCGGCAAGAAGATCACGATCGGCATCAAGATCGACCAGCCGGGCATCGGCCTGAAGACGCCCGACGGCAAGTACACCGGCTTCGATGTCGACGTCGCCACGTACATCGCCAAGGAGCTTGGCTACGACGCCGAGGACATCACCTTCAAGGAGACGAAGAGCGCCGACCGCGAGACGGCGATCGAGCGCGGTGACGTCAAGTTCATCGCCGCTTCCTACTCGATCAATGACAAGCGCCTGGCGAAGGTCGACTTCGCCGGCCCGTACCTGCTGGCCCACCAGGACATCCTGGTCCGCGCCGACGAAAGCACGATCAAGTCCCCGGCGGACCTGAACAACAAGAAGCTCTGCTCGGTCGCCGGTTCGACCTCCGCGACGAACGTCAAGGAGAAGCTCGCGCCGAAGGCAAACCTGCAGGAGTACGGCGGCTACTCCGAGTGCCTCACCGGCCTCGAGAACAAGGCAGTTGACGCGCTCACCACCGACGACTCCATCCTGGCCGGCTACGCCTCGAAGAAGGAGTTCCAGGGCAAGTTCAAGCTGGCCGGCTTCAAGATGAGCAACGAGAACTACGGCATCGGCCTGAAGAAGGGCGACGCCGACCTCAAGAAGAAGATCGACGCCGCGCTGACCAAGATGGTCTCGGACGGCTCCTGGGAAAAGGCCGTGAAGGCCAACTTCGGTCCGGCCGGCTACAAGAACGAGCCCGCCCCGAAGATCGGCAACATCGTCAAGTAGTGCAGCAGGGCTGACGAGGCGCGCCGCCACTGAGGGCGGCGCGCCGAGCCCTCCCACAGGCGGAAGCGCGGGAGATCGTGTTCGACTTTCTTGAAGGTTACGACCTACTGGGGGCCTTCTGGGTGACGGTGAAACTCGCCGTCTACTCCGGCCTCGGTTCCCTGATATTGGGAACGCTGCTGGCCGGCATGCGGGTCAGCCCGGTCCCCCTGATGCGCGGTTTCGGTACCGCCTATGTGAACTTTGTCCGGAACATACCCCTGACCATCATCATCGTCTTCACGTCGCTGGGCCTGTTCCAGACACTCGGCGTCAGCCTCGGCGTCGAAGACTTCACGGACGTCAACTTCAGGCTCGCGGTGCTCGGCCTGACCGTCTACACCGCCGCCTTCGTGTGCGAGGCGCTGCGGTCCGGCATCAACACGGTGCCCGTCGGCCAGGCAGAGGCCGCACGCGCCCTCGGTCTGAGCTTCACCCAGGTACTGCGGCTGGTCATCCTCCCGCAGGCCTTCCGGTCGGTCGTCAATCCGCTGGCCAATGTGCTGATCGCGCTGACCAAGAACACCACCGTCGCCGCCGCGATCGGCGTGGTCGAGGCTGCGAATCTGATGAAGACCATGATCGAGGCGGAGGCCCAACTCCTGCTGATCTCTGCTGTCTTCGCGTTCGGATTCATCTGCCTGACCCTCCCGACCGGCCTGATCCTCGGCTGGGTGAGCAAGAAGGTGGCGGTGAAGCGATGACTTCCGTCCTGTATGACGCGCAGGGGCCCCGCGCCAAGCAGCGCAATATCCTCTACACGGTGCTGTTCCTGGTCGTTCTCGCGGCCGTGGCGTGGTGGGTGTACGACAGCCTCAACGCCAAGCACCAGCTCGACTGGATCAAGTGGGAGCCCTTCTTCACGAGCTCCCAGCCGTGGGAGACGTACCTCTGGCCGGGGCTTCAGGAGACCCTCAAGGCGGCGAGCCTCGCCCTGGTGATCGCGCTGCCGCTTGGAGCGCTCTTCGGCATCGGCCGGCTCTCCGACCACCGGTGGGTGCGGATTCCGTCCGGCGCCGTCGTGGAGTTCTTCCGCGCCATCCCGGTACTCATCCTGATGATCACCGCGAACGCGGCGTTCTCCGAGTACACCGACATCAGCAGCGAACTGCGGCCGCTGTACGCCGTGGTCACGGGACTTGTCCTCTACAACGCCTCGGTGCTGGCCGAGATCGTACGCGCCGGGATCCTGTCCCTCCCGCGAGGTCAGACCGACGCGGCCAAGGCGATCGGCATGCGCAAGGGCCAGACCATGCGCCATGTGCTGCTGCCGCAGTCCGTGACGGCCATGCTCCCCGCGATCGTCAGTCAGATCGTCGTCATCGTGAAGGACACCGCCCTCGGCGGCGCGGTCCTCACCTTCCCCGAACTGCTGGCGTCGGTCCGGCCGATGAGTGCGAACTACGGCGCGAACACCATCGCGTGCTTCACCGTCATCGCCGTGATCTACATCGCGTTGAACTTCACGCTCACCTCGTTCGCGAGCTGGCTGGAGGGCCGGCTGCGGCGCGGCAAGAAGAGCACGGGTGCGGTACTGGGCCCCGGAACCGTCGAGGCGGCCGGAGGCACCGCACCGATCTCGGTGTCGGGTGACTTCAAGTCCGGCGCCGGAGGCGGCGGCATCTGACGGTACGGATCCACAGGCTCCACGGGGCGGCGGCGCGGGTTGCGTCGCCGCCCCTGTCACTTGACGAGGGAACCCGCAGTGGGTTGCATACGTTCTGTGATCGCGCACCGGGCTCCCACCGCACCGTCCCGCACGCCCCTTCGGGCCCGAGGAGTCACGCCGTGGACCCGGTGATCATCGTCGGCGCCGGGCCCGTCGGGCTGACGCTCTCCCTGGCCCTTGCCACGCAAGGTGTTCCCTCCGTCGTACTTGACGAGGGCACGGGCAAGGACGAACCGCGCCCCGCGCGTACGGTCGTACTGCGGCCCGACACGGCGGCCATGGTGGAGCGGCTCGGCTGCGCCACCGTCCGTGACGAAGGAGCCCGCTGGACCGGCTGGCGCTCGATGCGGCGCAAGCAGGACGTACGGCAACTCGTGCTCGGCGACGACGGCGCGCCGACGCCGCTGCACATCCCGCAGCACGCCCTCACGCGCGGACTGCGGAACGCCGTCGCCGGGCACCAGTTGGTCCGGCTCGTCACCGAAAGTCGCCTCGACTCGCTGGAGCAGGACGCGAGCGGGGTGAGCGTGCACACCCGCGGGCCCGGCGCGACCTGGTGGCGCGGAAGCCATCTGGTCGGCTGCGACGGTGCCAGGTCCACGGTCCGCAAGCTTCTGGGCATCCGCTTCCCGGGGCGTACGGCGGTGGAGCGGCATGCCGTCGCCGCCCTGCGTACTGAACTTCCCTGGCCCGACGAGGCGTTGCTGCACCGCCGGCCGCCGTGGCGAACGGGCGGCGACGAGGTCACGGCCCGCCCGCTGCCTGACGGCGTCTGGCGCCTTGACTGGCTGCTGCCGCCCCGCGGCGAACTGGTCACCCCCGACACCCTGGTAGCACGGTTGCGGGACACCCTGGCCGGCTGGTGCGGTGAGACACCTCCGTACGAACTGCTCGACACCGGCGTCTACACGCTGCACCACCGGCTTGCCCGGCGCTGGCGCGTGGACCGGGCCTTCCTCGCGGGCGACGCCGCGCATCTGCTCGGCGCGCTCGGCACCCAGGGCCTCGACGAAGGCCTGCGGGACGCCGACAACCTGGCGTGGAAACTGGCGCACATCTGGCACCACGGCCCGTCCGACCCGCTGCTCGACAGCTATCAGGCCGAGCGTCGCGCCGCCGTCGCCGCTCGGCTGCGCGCCGCCGACCAGTCGCTGCCGATACTGCGCGGCGGCAGCGCGCTGCGCACGTACCTCCCGGGCACCGCGCGCGGACACGACACCCTGCTCACCGACGGCCATCTGGGGCACGGCCCACTGGGTGCGCCCCCCGTATACACGCACTCCCCCCTCGCACCCGAGTACGCCGACTCACAGACGCTCGTCGGTACGGAGGCGGGCGCGCCGGTCGCGGATGTACGGGTGACCGTGCCCGACGGAGCCAGCGCACGGCTGCGGGACCGGCTGGGGCGGGGGCAGCTGCTGGTGGTGCTGGTCGCGCCGGGTACCGGGGTGTGGGACCGGCGGCACTGGGTGAGCGCGGGCGTGATGCCGCGGCTGGCGGCGGCGGTCACCGCCCTGCCGGTGCGGGCCGAGCTGCTGGTGACGGAGAGCTACCCGGGCGCGTCCGCGCACACCGTGCTGCTGGTGCGGCCCGACGGTCACCTGGTTGCGTCGTTCACGGGGGTGCGGCCCGCGGAGCTGTACTCGGCGGCGGACGCGGCACGTGGCGGCGCTCCCTCAGCGGTACGCAGTGACCGCACTGCGGACATCAATTGACCCTCAAGGACCGGCATGGTGTACTCCGGAGCGTGACTGACACCAATGTGCGCCTGTGGCGGAGGGTCCATATGGACCTCGTCCGCTATGCGGGCTGTGTGTGTCGTCCGTCCTGCTGAATTCGCCCTTCCTCTCGCGCCGTGGACTGCTGAGCCCGCGCGCTCTCCTGCGAACTTCCAGGACGGTTTCCGTGTCCCAGCCTGTCTCTGCCTCTGTCACCACCCGTGGCCCGAGCGCGCCGACCGCCGCCGAGCTGCTCGACTTCGTGACGCGCTCCGCCGCCGACAAGGACCTCATCGCCTCGCTGCCACTCGATCCCCAGGGCCGTACCTGGGTACGGCTCGAGGGTCCGGCCGGCAGTGAGGCCTGGCTGATCGGCTGGCCGCCGGGCACGGGCACCGGCTGGCACGACCACGCGGAATCGTTCGGCGCGTTCGCCACGGCCGCGGGCGAGCTCAAGGAGAACGCACTCGCCGTGCGGCTGCCCGCGAGTGGATGGAAGACCCTGGAACTGGACGAAGGGGTCGACCGCGAGCGGCAGTTGGCGGCGGGCAGCGGCCGGGCCTTCGGGACGCACCATGTGCACGAGGTGCTGAACGAGTCGGTCGCTGAGCATGCCGTGTCGGTCCATGCGTACTATCCGCCGCTGCCGCTGATCCGGCGCTTCAGCCGGTCCGGCGCGGTGCTCCGTCTTGAGCAGGTCGAGCGTCCTGAGGACTGGCAGTGAGCGAGCGGATCGGGATCGACGAGCTTCTGGAGCGGGTGCGGGAGAACCTGGACCGGGTCGAGCCGAAGGAAGCTTTTGACGCGGCTGCCGGCGAGGCGCTGCTGGTGGACATCCGGTACGCGGCGCTGCGCGAGCGGGACGGGCTGATTCCCGGTGCGCTGGTGGTGGAACGCAATGAGCTGGAGTGGCGGCTGGACCCGCAGGGCAGCCACCGTGCGCCGGAGGCGGTCAGTCATGATCTGCGGGTCGTGATCATCTGCAACGAGGGCTACGCGTCGTCTCTCGCGGCCGTGTCCCTGCGGCAGTTGGGCCTCCACCGCGCGACAGACCTGATCGGCGGCTTCCAGGCGTGGAAGGCCGCGGGCTTGCCCGTCGAACCGTAGGACGTCGGGGCGGCGGGTCGGTCCTGCGGTCCTGCTTGGCGGTGGCCAACTCGGCGGAGTGAGCAGTCCGCCGGAGGGAAGGCAGCCCCCGGGACTGCGCCGGCTCGCGTCCAGGACCAGGCGCGGGCAGCGACGGTTGCCCCGGCGCCGGACGCGGCACAAGCCCAGCGCGGACGCACCGCCGGCCGCGGACGCACCGCCGGCCCGGGTGCGCACCCACGGCGGTCCGCGTTAGAAGCCGTCGCCCTCCAGGTCGTCCATCTCCTCGCCCTCTTCTTCCAGGGCGCGCTTGACCACCCGCAGGGCCGTGCCCTCGGGGTACCCCTTGCGGGCGAGCACGCCGGCCAGGCGGCGCAGGCGGCGGTCACGGTCGAGGCCGCGGGTGGAGCGGAGTCTGCGGGCGACCAGTTCGCGGGCGGTCTCCTCCTCCTGCTCGGGGTCGAGCTGCCCGACCGCCTCGTCGATCAGTGCGGAGTCCACGCCCTTGGTACGCAGCTCCCGCGCAAGAGCGCGCCGGGCGAGGCCCCGGCCGTGGTGCCGGGACTCCACCCAGGCGTCGGCGAAGGCCGCGTCATTGATCAGACCCACGTCCTCGAAGCGGGAGAGGACCTCCTCGGCCACCTCCGGGGGGATTTCACGCTTGTGCAGCGCGTCCGCGAGCTGCTTGCGCGTGCGCGGGGTCCCGGTGAGCAGGCGCAGACAGATCGCCCGCGCCCGCTCGGCCGGATCCTGGGGCGGCGGCTCCCCTTTCTCGGCCCTCGACGAGGAAGGGGGGCCGCTCTCCGGGTCCGGCCAGTCCGTTCGCCGTGCCACGGGTCAGCTCTTGGTCGCCGAGGCCTTGGTCGCCTTGGTGGCCTTCGCCGCAGGGGCGGGCACCTTCGCCGCGTCCTCGGCACCAGCGGCACCTGCAGCGTCCGCGCCCGGCTCGGCCGTCGGAGCCTCCGGCTTGACGCCGACGCCCAGCTTCTCCTTGATCTTCTTCTCGATCTCATTGGCGAGATCGGGGTTGTCCTTCAGGAAGTTACGGGCGTTCTCCTTGCCCTGGCCCAGCTGGTCGCCCTCGTACGTGTACCAGGCACCCGCCTTCCGTACGAAGCCGTTCTCCACACCCATGTCGATCAGGCCGCCCTCGCGGCTGATGCCCTGGCCGTACAGGATGTCGAACTCGGCCTGCTTGAAGGGCGGCGCGACCTTGTTCTTGACGACCTTGACGCGGGTGCGGTTGCCGACCGCGTCCGTGCCGTCCTTCAGGGTCTCGATACGACGGATGTCGAGCCGCACCGAAGCGTAGAACTTCAGCGCCCGGCCACCGGTCGTGGTCTCCGGCGAGCCGAACATCACGCCGATCTTCTCGCGGAGCTGGTTGATGAAGATCGCGGTGGTCTTGGACTGGTTCAGCGCGCTGGTGATCTTCCGGAGCGCCTGGCTCATCAGCCGCGCCTGCAGACCGACGTGCGAGTCGCCCATCTCGCCCTCGATTTCCGCACGCGGCACCAGCGCCGCGACGGAGTCGATGACGATCAGGTCGAGGGCGCCGGAGCGGATGAGCATGTCGACGATCTCGAGCGCCTGCTCGCCGTTGTCCGGCTGGGACAGGATCAGGTTGTCGATGTCGACGCCCAGCTTCTTCGCGTACTCGGGGTCGAGGGCGTGCTCGGCGTCGATGAAGGCCACCGAACCGCCCGCCTTCTGGGCGTTGGCCACGGCGTGCAGTGTGAGGGTGGTCTTACCGGAGGATTCCGGTCCATAGACCTCCACCACGCGGCCGCGCGGCAGGCCGCCGACGCCGAGCGCGACGTCGAGCGCGGTCGACCCGGTGGGGATGACCTCGATGGGCTCGTTCGGCCGCTCGCCCAGGCGCATCACCGCGCCCTTGCCGAATTGCCGTTCAATCTGTGCGAGCGCGGCGTCGAGCGCCTTCTCGCGGTCGGTTCCTGCCATGGGTTCCACCCGATTTGCTTGAGTCGATCGCTTCACGTCAAAGACGCTAACCCCTGCCACTGACAATGGGCCCCGACGTCCTTCCAGCCTGTGGATAACTCCCGAAAACCGAGGGCCGGAATCCCATGAGAATGGATGTTCGATTTTAGTGTCAAGCGCACCACACGTCGCACCGCCCGGCCCGCCGCAAAGCCGTTCCCCCCGCGCTCCCGGCGCACCGCGCTCCCGGCGCACCGCGCTTCAGGACCCGCCGTCGGTGTCCGCCCCGGCGTCCCGCCCGCCCGAGCCGGCGGCCGGAGCGTTACGGCCCCTTCGCCAGATCTGCCGCACCCGCGCGAACGCCCTTCCGTCGCGCAGCCGGTGGCCATGCACACGCGGATCGTCGGTCACGGTGTACCGCTTCACATACGCGCCGAGGAACGCCTGGAGTGTGGCCACCGCCGGGATCGCGATCAGCGCGCCGACCGCTCCCAGCAGCGCCGTGCCCGCGACAACCGAGCCGAAGGCCACCGCCGGGTGGATGTCGACGGTCTTCGAGGTGAGCTTGGGCTGCAGCACATAGTTCTCGAACTGCTGGTAGATCACGACGAATCCGAGTACCCACAACGCGTACCAGGGGTTGACCGTGAAGGCGATCAGCATCGGCAGCGCGCCCGCCAGATACGTACCGATGGTCGGGATGAACTGCGAGACCAGACCGACCCAGACCGCGAGCGCCGGGGCGTACGGCACTCCCAGGATCTCCAGCAGGATGTAGTGCGCGATGCCGGAGATCAGGGCCATCAGGCCGCGCGAGTAGAGGTAGCCGCCGGTCTTGTCGACCGCGATCTCCCAGGCGCGCAGCACCTCGGTCTGCTTGGCCGGCGGCAGCACGGAGCAGATCGCGCGCCGCAGCCGGGGCCCGTCGGCCGCGAAGTAGAACGAGAACAGGAAGATCGTCAGCAGCTTGAACAGCCCGCCGAGCACGGTGGCGGAGATGTCCAGCACTCCGCTCGCGCTGTTCTGGACGTACTTCCGCAACCAGTCCGAGCGCAGCAGGCTGTCCTGGACCTCCACCCGGGAGAGCTCGGTGTGGAAGGAGTCGTTGATCCAGCGGATCACCGAGTCCAGGTACTGGGGGAAGTCTTCGACCATGTCGACGATCTGGCCCGCCAGCATCGAGCCAAGCAGAACGATGAAGCCGGCGCCCGCGATCAGTACGGCGAAGAAGACCAGGAAGGTGGCGAGGCCGCGGCGCATACCGCGCGCTGCCATCCGGCCGACCGCCGGTTCGATCGCAAGTGCCAGGAAGAAGGCGATCAGGATGTTGATCAGCAGCCCGATGAGCTGGTGGAAGGCCCAGCTGCCGAGCTGGAAGCAGGCGAAGAGCGCCAGCGCGAGCACCATGGCACGCGGCAGCCAGCGGGGCATGCGGCCGGGGCCACCGGGGCCGCCCTCGGGTGCGGGAGGCGGCACGGTCGGCGGGGTCGTGTCCTGAGCGGTCTGCGGCGGCACGTCCTGAGCGGCCATGCCTTCGGCGGCTATGTCCTCAGGAGGCGCGTCCTTCTCGGGCACGTTCTCAGGGGTCACGTCCTGGTCGGTCTTGTCGGTCGGGGCCACGCGGCAAGTGTCGCCCATGGCTGCCGTGGGCCACCGTCCGCCCCGTGTGTCACCACTTCTCCCACCGGTTTCCGGACTTCTCCCACCGGTTTCCGGCCGCTTCCCGCCACTCCCGTGACCGTGCGCCGCAACCACTCGCCTCAGCGCTTGTCCGCGGGGATTCCGACAGCGGCGCAGACTCCGCGCCACACATCCTTCGTCTCCCAGCCGGCGGCCAGCGCCTCATGGACCGTACGGCCCCCGAGCTCGGCCATCACATGGTCGCGCGCGAAGGAATCGGCGTACGCCTGACCGAAATGGTCCGCCATCCGCTCCCAGAAAATCGTCAACCGCATGACGTCAGTATCCCGCCCCTGGGG
Organism: Streptomyces sp. NBC_01750; assembly: GCF_035918095.1. NCBI lineage: Bacteria > Bacillati > Actinomycetota > Actinomycetes > Kitasatosporales > Streptomycetaceae > Streptomyces > Streptomyces sp. NBC_01750. Next base: position 6,526,100 of record NZ_CP109137.1, on the reverse strand, counting down.
TGCAGCCACGTCCGTCCCCCTTACCGAAAGGCTTTTCCGCCCTACGGTCTGAACATGGCTGGAACCGGAGCAACCCCCACAACCTCGCCCGCGTCTCCCCTCGCCCGCGCCGAGCACTTCATCTGGCTGACGGCCCGGGTGCTGGAACAGCGGCGGTTCGCGTACCACTTCCTCGGCGGCGGCTCGGACACCGTCGAGACAGCCCTGGCCGCGTACCTCAACCAGGACGGCGGTTACGGCCACGCCCTCGAACCGGATCTGCGCGGCCCCGTCAGCCAGCCGCTGCACACGGCTCACGCCCTGCGCGTCCTCGACTCCATCGGCCGCTGCGGCGGACTGCGCGTGGAGCGGATGTGCCGCTACCTCTCGGAGGTGTCGACGCACGACGGGGCGCTCCCCGCGATCCACCCTTCCCAGCGCGGCTATCCGTCCGCGCCCTTCATCCCGATCGTCGACGACCCGCCGAGCGAGCTGCTCGCGACGGGTCCGGTGGTGGGGCTGCTGCACCGTAATCAGGTGTGGCACGCCTGGCTGTTCCGGGCAACGGACTTCTGCTGGGCCGCCGTCGACGCGCTGGAGAAGTCCCATCCGTACGAGATCGAGGCCGCGGTCGCCTTCCTGGACGGCGCCCCGGACCACTCGCGCGCGGAGGCCGCCGCGGACCGACTCGGCCGGCTGGTGCGCGAGCAGCGCTTGGCGGTGCTGGACCCGGAGCGGCTCGGCGAGTACCCGGTCGCGCCCGGCTATGCGCCGCAGGAGCACCACTTCCCGTACGACTACGCCCGTACGCCACAGTCGCTCGCCCGCCGCTGGTTCACGGACGAGGAGATGGCGCGTTCCCTCGATCGTCTCGCGGGAGAGCAGCGCGAGGACGGCGGCTGGCCCGTCAACTGGCGCCAGTGGGCACCCGGCACCGTCCTGGAGTCGCGGCCGATCATGACGATCGAGGCACTGCGGACGCTACGGGCGCACGGTCGCGCCATCGGCTGACGCGACCGGCCGCCGTTGTCGGCCTCCTGTGGTCAGCCCCCGAGTGCGCGCACGCCCGCCGTGACCGCCACCGCCGCCCCGACAACCACCAGGAAGGGGGCACGCAGGACCAGCGCGAGCGCTGCCGCGGCAAGCCCCGCGGCCCGTGCGTCGAGGACGAGGGAGTTGTCGGCGCTGAAGGTCTGCTGAGCGGTGAGCGCGGCCAGCAGGGCGACGGGCAGCAGGGCGGCCAGCCGCTGGACCAGGGGTCGCTCGAGGGTGTCGGCGGGGACGAGCAGTCCGACCAGCTTCACGAGGTAGCAGCCGACGGCGGTCGCCGCGATCGCGATCCAGATGCTCAACGGTCCTCACCCTTCGTGCTGTCCGCCTTCTTGCTTTCTGTCTTCGTGCCGACGCTCTTCGTGCCGACGCTCTTCGTGCCGTCGCTGCTCTTGCTGTCGGCGATCGTGCGGCCCTTGAACCAGAGGACTGCGGGCGCGGCCAGCGCGGCGACCAGCACCGGCACTCCGGCGGGCAGCACCGGCAGGAACCCGAGCCCCAGGATCACCGCCAGCCCTGCGACAGCACGCTCGGTCGTCGTACGCAGCATGGGCGCGAGGAGCGCGAGGAAGACCGCAGGTCCTGCGGCGTCCAGCCCCCAGGCGTTGGTGTCGCCGATGGCTTCGGCTCCGAGCGCCCCCAGGAGCGTGGTGAGGTTCCACAGCACGTACAGGGTCAGCCCGGTGACGGTGAAGCCGAGGCGCACGGCGCGCCGCGTGGGCTGGGCGAGGGCGACGGCCGTGGTCTCGTCGATGACCCAGTGCGCCGCGAAGGGTCGTACGAAGCGGGGCAGAGCGAGCAGCTGGGACAGCCGGAGCCCGTAGAAGGTGTTGCGTACGCCGAGGAAGAAGGCGCCCGCGGCGGCGGCGAGCGGATTGCCGCCCGCCGCGATCGCACCGACCAGCGCGAATTGCGAGGCGCCGGTGAAAACCAGCAGGCTGAGCGCACAGGTCTGCAGCAGGCTGAGTCCGGATCCCGCGGAGGTCACGCCGAAGGCGAAGCCGGACAGGCCGACGGCGATGCCGACGCCGAGCGCATCGCGTACGACGGCCGAGTCCGGCTTGGCCACGGACTCCGCGGTGGTGCGTATCACTGGGGGAGTCTTCGGGTGACTCTCTGGGGGAGCTGTCTGTTCTGCCACGACGCGGACATTACGTGGGGCGCTCGCGGGTGGTCTTGTACGTTCTTGCGCGCTCCTTGCGGTACGCCCCGGGCGGGACGCCGACGATCCGGGTGAAGTGCCGGTTCAGATGCGGCTGGTCGGTGAAGCCGACGGCGACGGCCGCCTCGGCGGGCGCTGTGCCTGCCTCCAGGAGGTGGCGGGCGCGGCGCACGCGCGCGTCGGTGAGCCAGGTGTGCGGCGGCATGCCGTACTCCGCCTTGAAGGCGCGCAGCAGCGCGAAGGGGCTGGTGCCGAGCTCCTGCGCCAGTTGCTCCAGCGAGGGCGGCTCGGCCAACCGCTCCTCGAGGAGCTGCTTGGCGAGGGCGGCGGTGCGGGCACCGGAGGCCGTGGGCGCACGGGAGGGAAGGGCGCTTCCGTGGCGGCTGAGTAGCCGGGCCACGGCGATGCGCAACAGGCTGTCGGCGGCCAGTGCGTTGCCTTCCTCCGCCGCCCGGTGCACCCCGCGGATCAGCTCGGCGGTCTCCGGATCCTCGACGATCGTCTCGGCGAATCCGGGGGTGCCGCGGAGCGTGGTCACGGCCCCGGCGATGTCGGAGACGAGCTCCACGGAGGGATAGAGAGTGGCGTACGTCCAGCCTTCGGGGACCCCGGCGCGGGCGGCGTGCGGCACCTCCGGGTTGATCATGACGACGGTTCCGGGGCCTGCCCGGATGATTCCGTCCGGCAGACTCACGTCCTCGAGACCGCCGGTGACCGCGCCGAAGGTGAAGCCCTCGTGGCTGTGGCGAGGAAAGGTGTGCTGGACATAGCGGGCACGCAGCAGATCGAGGCCCGGCAGTTCCTCGTACTGCCAGTGCCTCGCCCACTCGTGCGGTATCAGGCGCCCCATGCAGCCATTGTGCTCCGGCGGCATCGTGGCTGACCTGCGCGTCCCTGACCTGGGCCGCTGATTGTCAGTGGCACGGTGCACGATGGAGGGCATGGCCAGGACTGCACTCGACTCCTTCTCTCCCGCGACCCGAAGCTGGTTTGCGGGGGCCTTCAGCGCGCCCACCACCGCGCAGGAGGGGGCCTGGGAGGCCATCGGGGAGGGCTCGGACGTGCTGGTCGTGGCCCCGACGGGCTCCGGCAAGACCCTGGCCGCGTTCCTCGCCTCGCTGGACCGTCTCGCGTCGGCGCCGCCGCCGGCGGACGCGAAGATGCGCTGCCGCGTGCTGTACGTCTCACCGCTCAAGGCACTCGCGGTCGACGTCGAGCGCAATCTCCGCAGCCCGCTCACGGGGATCCGCCAGGAGTCCGTGCGGCTCGGGCTGCCGGAGCCTGAGGTGCGGGTCGGTATCCGCTCGGGTGACACCCCGCCCGCCGAGCGGCGTTCGATGGCCACCAAGCCGCCGGACATCCTGATCACCACACCCGAATCGCTGTTCCTGATGCTCACCTCTTCCGCGCGGGACGCGCTGGCGGGCATCGAGACCGTGATCCTTGACGAGGTGCACGCCGTCGCCGGCACGAAGCGGGGCGCGCACCTCGCCGTATCGCTGGAGCGGCTCGACGAGCTGCTGCCGCGCCCGGCACGGCGGATCGGCCTGTCGGCGACGGTACGGCCGGTGGACGAGGTGGCCCGCTACCTGTCGCCCCAGCGCAAGGTGAAGATCGTCCAGCCGCCCTCGGACAAGGAGTTCGACCTGTCGGTGGTCGTTCCGGTCGAGGATCTGGGCGAGTTGGGCGGCTCCCCCGCGTCCGAGGCCTCGTCGTCCCCTTCCGGCAATGGCGAGAAGCCGTCCATCTGGCCGCATGTGGAGGAGCGCATCGCCAACCTCGTCCAGGCGCACCGCTCCACGATTGTCTTCGCCAACTCCCGTCGGCTGGCGGAGCGGTTGTGCAACCGCCTCAATGAGATCGCGTACGAACGCGCCACCGGTGAGGCGATGCCCGAAAAGCCGTCACCGGCCGAGATCATGGCGCAGTCCGGAGCCGCGCAGGGCGCCCCTCCCCTGCTCGCCCGCGCGCACCACGGCTCGGTCTCCAAGGAGCAGCGGGCCCTCGTCGAGGAGGATCTGAAGGCCGGCCGACTGCCGGCCGTTGTGGCCACCTCCAGCCTGGAGCTGGGCATCGACATGGGCGCGGTCGACCTGGTGATCCAGGTCGAGTCGCCGCCGTCCGTCGCCTCCGGCCTGCAACGGGTCGGCCGGGCCGGCCACCAGGTGGGCGCGGTCTCCACCGGTGTCGTCTTCCCCAAGTACCGGGGCGATCTGGTGCAGGCGGCCGTGGTCACCGAGCGGATGCGCACCGGCTCCATCGAGGCGCTCCGTATCCCGTCCAACCCCCTGGACGTACTGGCGCAGCAGCTCGTCGCGATGGTCGCCCTCGACACCTGGCAGGTCGACGATCTGCTGGCGCTGGCCCGCCGGGCCGCCCCGTTCGCCTCGCTGCCCGAGTCGGCCTTCATAGCCGTCCTCGACATGCTCGCCGGACGCTATCCCTCCGATGCTTTCGCCGAACTCCGTCCCCGCGTGGTCTGGGACCGCGTCGCAGGTACGGTCACGGGCCGCCCGGGCGCGCAGCGCCTCGCCGTCACCTCCGGCGGCACCATTCCCGACCGCGGCCTCTTCGGCGTCTTCCTGGCAGGGGCGGACCCGAAGAAGGGCGGGGGCCGGGTCGGCGAGCTCGACGAGGAGATGGTGTACGAGTCCCGGGTGGGCGATGTCTTCACCTTGGGCACCACCTCCTGGCGGATCGAGGACATCACCCGCGACCGGGTGCTCGTCTCACCGGCCCCCGGAGTCCCGGGCCGGCTCCCGTTCTGGAAGGGCGACCAGCTCGGCCGCCCGCTCGAACTGGGCCGCGCGGTGGGCGCGTTCCTCCGCGAGGTCGGCGGCATGGCCCCCGAGGACGCCCGGCTCCGTCTGCTGGCCGCCGGTCTGGATGCCTGGGCGGCCGACAATGTCCTCAGCTACCTCGACGAGCAGCGCCGGGCCTGCGGCCATGTGCCGGACGACCGGACGATCCTGGTCGAGCGTTTCCGCGATGAGCTGGGCGACTGGCGGGTCGTGATCCACTCCCCCTTCGGGGCACAGGTGCACGCGCCGTGGGCGCTCGCGCTCGGCGCCCGGCTCTCCGAGCGGTACGGCATGGATGCTCAGGTCATGCATGCCGACGACGGCATTGTGCTGCGTCTGCCGGACGCGGATCTGATGGGCCTGGACCTCCTCGACCAGGACCCGGTCCACCTCGACACGACGTTCGACAGCGAGCAGGCACCGGTCGGCGCGGCGGACACCGTCTTCGACAAGGGCGAGATCAATCAGATCGTCACCGACCAGGTGGGCGGCTCCGCGCTCTTCGCCTCCCGGTTCCGCGAGTGCGCCGCGCGTGCGCTGCTGCTGCCCAGGCGCAGTCCCGGCAAGCGCACCCCGCTGTGGCAGCAGCGCCAGCGCGCGTCCCAACTGCTGCAGGTGGCGAGCGAGTTCGGGTCCTTCCCGATCGTCCTCGAGGCGGTTCGCGAATGCCTCCAGGATGTCTTCGACGTCCCCGGCCTCACCGAGCTGATGGGTGATATCGAGTCCCGCCGGGTCCGGCTGGTCGAGGTCACCACCCCCGAGCCCTCGCCCTTCGCGCGGTCGCTGCTGTTCGGCTATGTCGCCCAGTTCCTGTACGAGGGGGACTCGCCCCTCGCCGAGCGCCGCGCCGCGGCCCTCTCGCTGGACTCCCGGTTGCTCGCCGAGCTCCTCGGCCAGGCGGAGCTTCGGGAACTGCTCGACGCCGATGTGCTCGCCGAGCTGGAACAGGAGCTGCAGTGGCTCACCGAGGACCGTCGGATCAAGGACGAGGAGGGAGTCGCCGATCTGCTGCGGATCCTCGGCCCGCTCACCGATGCCGAGCTGGCCGAGCGCGGCGGCGACCCTCAGTGGCCACTGGAACTGGCGGCGTCGCGCCGGGCCATCCGGGTCCGGCTCGCGGGCGTGGAACACTGGGCGGCGGTCGAGGACGCGGGCCGGCTGCGCGACGCACTGGGCACGGCGCTCCCGGTGGGCGTTCCGGAAGCGTTCACCGAGCCGGTCAAGGACCCGCTGGGCGATCTGCTCGCCCGGTTCGCGCGTACGCACGGCCCGTTCACCTCGGCCCAGGCGGCGGCCCGCTTCGGTCTGGGCACGGCCGTCACGGACGGCGCACTGCAGCGACTCGCGGCGAACGGGCGGGTCGTACAGGGTGAGTTCCACCCTTCCGGTATCGGCCAGGAGTGGTGCGACGCGACCGTGCTGCGCCGGCTGCGCCGCCGCTCGCTGGCAGCTCTGCGCCATGAGTTGGAGCCGGTCCCGCCCGCCGCGCTCGCCACCTTCCTCCCCAAGTGGCAGCACATGGGCAGCAACAGCCTGCGCGGCATCGACGGACTGGCCCGTGCCATCGAGCAGCTCCAAGGTGCCGCTGTCCCCGCCTCCGCTCTCGAGAAACTGATCATCCCGTCCCGCGTCTCCGGCTACACCCCCGCCCTCCTCGACGAACTCACCACGACGGGCGAGGTCGTGTGGGCCGGAGCGGGCTCGCTGCCCGGCAAGGACGGCTGGATCTCCCTCTTCCTCGCCGACGCCGCCCCGCTGCTCCTCCCTCCGCCTCACCCCCTGGAGCTCACCGCGCTGCACGAGTCCGTCCTGAGCGCCCTCTCCCCCGGTTATGGGCTGTTCTTCCGCCAGATCACCGACCAGGTCCGGGCCACCACACATCCCGACGCCGCCGATGCCCAACTGGCGGACGCCGTCTGGGACCTGGCCTGGTCCGGCCGGCTCACCAACGACACGCTGGCTCCACTGCGTTCGCTGCTCGGATCGGGCCGCACCGCCGGTTCCACGGCCCACCGTGCCAGGCGGACGATCCCCCGCGGGCGCTACGGCAGCCTGACGGCGGCCGCCCGCCCTGCCTCCCGTACGGGGCCGCCGACCGTGAGCGGCCGCTGGTCCCTGCTCCCGGCCACCGAGCCGGACCCGACCCACCGGGCACATGCCCTGGCCCGCACGCTCCTCGACCGCCACGGTGTGGTGACCCGGGGCGCTGTGGCGGCCGAGGGCGTGGAAGGGGGCTTCTCCGCGACGTACCGGATCCTCTCGGCGTTCGAGGACAGCGGGCAGGCGCGCCGCGGCTATGTCGTGGAGGGGCTCGGCGCGGCCCAGTTCGCGATGGACGGCGCGGTCGACCGCCTCCGGGCGGCGGCCACGGCCAGGGACCGCACCGACGAGCAGACGGCACCCCACGCCGTGGTGCTGGCCGCCGCTGATCCCGCCAATGCGTACGGGGCCGCTCTGCCCTGGCCCGAGCCGCCGACCGGTGCGGGACACAAGCCCGGGCGCAAGGCGGGCTCGCTGGTCGTCCTCGTCGACGGCGAGCTCACGCTCTACCTGGAGCGCGGCGGCAAGACCCTGCTGGCCTGGGCGACCGACCCCGACGCCCCCGCCCTCCACGCGGCGTGCGAAGCCCTGGCCAACGCCGCCCGAGCGGGTGCGCTCGGCACAGTCACGGTGGAGCGGGCCAACGGATCACCGGCGCTGACCTCTCCGCTGGCCCGCGCGCTGGAGACCGCGGGCTTCCATGCCACCCCGAGGGGGCTGCGCCTGCGCCCCTGACGCCCAGGCCCCTGAGCGCCCATAAGTCGCTGCCCCCGGGCCGCTGAGCACGAGCCGCTGACCCCGGCCCGCCATGTCCCGCATCATGGATGCCATGCCCGAAGGAGACACCGTCTGGCAGACCGCCCAGCGCCTGCACACCGCCCTTGCCGGGCAGGTCCTGACCCGGTCCGACCTGCGCGTCCCGCGTTTCGCCACCGCCGATCTCACCGGCCTTGCCGTCCTGGATGTCACCCCGCGCGGCAAGCATCTCCTGACCCGCATCGAGGGCGGCCTCACACTGCACTCGCACCTGCGGATGGACGGCTCCTGGCAGGTGTACGGCTCCGGGCAGCGCTGGCGGGGCGGCCCCACGCACCAGATCCGTGCCATCCTCGGCAACGCCGCGTACACCGCCGTCGGATACCGGCTCCCCGTCCTGGAGCTGCTGCGCACGGCCGACGAGGAGCAGGCCGTGGGCCATCTCGGCCCGGACATTCTCGGCCCCGACTGGGATCCGCACGCCGCTCTGGCCAATCTGCTCGCCGACCCCGCCCGCCCTCTCGGTGAGGCCCTCATGGACCAGCGCAACCTCGCGGGCATCGGCAATGTCTACAAGTCGGAGCTGGCCTTCCTGGCCCGCGCGACTCCCTGGCTCCCCATCGGCGAGCTGCCCGCCGGCATTCCCGAGCGGCTCGTCCGTACCGCCCACCGGCTCCTCGAGGCCAACAAGGACCGCCCGGCCCGCCGCACTACGGCCACCAGCGGCACCTCCCGACCGGACCAGCTGCTGTATGTCTACGGCCGTGAGGGTCACCCCTGCCCCCGCTGCGGCACTGCCATCCGCAAGGCCGACCAGGGCGACGGCAGCCGTGAACGCCCCACCTACTGGTGCCCTCGCTGCCAGACAGGGCCCAGTAGTTGACGATCCGTCAGATACGGTCGTACGGTCCCCGCATGGCCATCAAGGCGTACGACCTCTCCGGCCGCACCGCGTTCGTCACCGGCGCCGCCAGCGGCATCGGCCGCGCCTCCGCCGTCCTCCTCGCCGAGGCGGGCGCCACCGTCCACTGCGCCGACCTCGACGAGAACGGCCTCCACGAGACCCGGGCCCTGATCACCGACGCGGGCGGCGCCGCACGCACCCACACCCTCGACGTCACCGACCGTGCCCGGCTCAAGGCCGCAATCGCGAGCGTGGACCGGCTCGACGTCATGGCGGCGGTGGCCGGCATCATGCACAGCAGCACGGTCCTGGAGACGAGGGACGAGGATCTCGACCGCGTCCTCACGGTCAACTTCAAAGGGATTCTGTACGCCTGCCAGGAGTCGGCCCACGCCATGATCGCCGCGGGCACCCGCGGCTCCATCGTCACCATGGCCTCGGGTGCCGTCGACGCCGCGAATGCCGGTCTGCTCTGCTACAGCGTGGCCAAAGCGGCGGTGGTGCAGCTCACCAAGACCCTCGCGACCGAGCTCGGTCCGCACTCCATCCGCGTCAACGCCGTCGCCCCCGGCTGGATCCGCACCCCTATGACCGACCGCCACGACGAGGTACTCCAGCAGAGGGCCGAGGCGACGATGGTCCGGATGTCCCCGCTCCGCCGCGTCGGCGAGCCGGAGGACATCGCCCATACGGTCCTTCATCTGGCATCCGACGCGTCGTCCTTCACGACGGGCCAGATTCTCCGCCCGAACGGCGGCGTCGCGATGCCATGGTGATCTCGCGGCCGGCCGTCACATGCACCGGAAGCAGACTCAGCCCCCACCCGCCCGCCACCAGCGCGCCCTCGACGAGCCCCGCCTGCTGCGGCACGAGCACCAGCCGCAGCACGGCCCACCACCACAGCCCGCCCGCCACGAGCCCGAGAGCGACCACCGGCACGAGAGCCATCCCACGTACTGCCATGGCTGCCTCCTCCGGCCCACGCTAGACCGGCGCGATCACCTGCTGGGAGGGCGCACAGGTGGACAACCCGGCGCACAGCGCGCCGGTCCCCTCACTTCCCATCACTCCAGAGTGCGACGAGAAGCCGAAGTCCGCAGTCCTGGAGAGCCTCCTTTGCCGCCGCCCTCGCCACGGCCGTCAAAGCAGCCGGGCCGGCCCGGCCACAGCGCATCCGCCTACGCGCTCTCCGCCTGGAACATCCACGCGTGCTTCTCCAGGTCCGCCGTGAGCCCGATCAGGATGTCCTGGCTCACCGGATCCGGATCACCCGTCGCCGCGATCCGGTCGCGCATCCGCGCGATCACCGCGCCCAGCGCGTCCACCAGGATCTGCACGGCGTCCGTGTCCTTGATCCATCCCTCCGGCACCGAGTGGATCGCGCTCTGCGCCGCCACCGTCGCGGCCCGCGCGTCCGGTGTCACCCCGACCGCCGACGCCCGCTCGGCGACCGTGTCGGAGTGCATCCGTGCGGTATCCACGACCTCGTCGAGCTGCAGATGGACCGACCTGAAGCGCGGGCCGACCACATTCCAGTGGACCTGCTTCGCCACCAGCGAGAGATCCACCAGGTCCACGAGAGCGCCACGCAGCGCGTCGCCGACCGTCTTGAGGTCCACATCGGACAGAGGGCTCTTCACGACAGACATCCGCGTCCTCCACTCGGTTCACAGCTACTGGCTCCGCAGACACCATCCACGATGACACGAACACCCAAAAACGGGCATCCAGGGAATGCGAAAGCCCCGACTGGTACTCGAGTACCAGTCGGGGCTCAGCTCAAACCAAGCCGTACAGGGCCGTACGGATCAGGCGGCGACGACGTCGACCGCCTCCGCAGGTGCCTTGATGGTCACCCGCTCCGTCGGCACACCCGCCACCGACGTCACGGAGACGGAATTGAGCATCGGGCGTACTGGCGCAGGCACCGGTTCGCTCGCCGCTGCCGACTCGGCCAGTTCGGCCAGTGACAGCTCGTCGCTCACTTCGCGCATGAGCTCGGACATCCGTACGTCAAGCGCGTCGCAGATCGCGGAGAGCAGCTCGGAGGAAGCCTCCTTCTGCCCCCGTTCCACCTCGGAGAGATAGCCGAGCGATACTCGGGCGGACGAGGAGACTTCGCGCAGAGTACGGCCCTGGCGCTGGCGCTGCCGACGCAGCACGTCACCCAGCAGGCGACGGAGCAGAATCATCGGTGGCTCCCTCCTCGGACCGCGTAGCCGCATCCTTCACGCCCCACCGTACCGCCTCGTGCCGCGGCCGTGCGGGGAGCGATGTCGTGTTCACTCAGGGCTGCAAACATCAAGTCCCCCCGTTCTGTTCCGAATCCTGTGTCCGCGCCTTCTCGTGCAGTTCGCCGGAGAGCAGCTCGAGCACGCTCCGTACACACTCTCTACGGATTTCCGCCCGGCCACCGTTCAACCGCAGTGCGGCCACTTTCTCCACGCCGTTCGGCCCCGCGACGGCCACATAGACCGTCCCGACGGGCTGTCCGTCCTGTGGCTCCGGCCCCGCCACACCCGTGGTCGCGATACCCCAGCCGGCACCCAGCACGTCCCGCACTCCGGCCGCCATCTGCCGTGCGACCTCGGGATCCACCGCACCGCGCTCCGCCAGGAGGGTCCCGTCGACCCGTAGAACTTCCCTCTTGAGAGTCGTCGCATACGCCGTGACCGAGCCACGGAAGGACTTCGACGCGCCGGGTACGGAGGTGAGCTCGGCGGCCACCAGGCCGCCGGTCAGCGACTCGGCGACGGCAAGCGTCTCGCCGCGCTCGGCGAGCAGCGCCAGCACCCGAGCCGCCGTCTTCACCGTGCGTCCCGCGCTTCCTCCGCCGCCGCGTCCCCTGCGGCCGCGCGCTCCGCGGCGAGCCCCCGGTGCCTCAGCACAATCGCCTGTCGCACATAGTCGAGACCGGTGACCACCGTCAGCACGACGGCGAGCGCCATCACCCAGAAGCGCAGCGTGGCCAGCGGCCCGGTCAGCGCGAGGACGTACATCCCCACCGCCGTGCCCTGCGCCAGCGTCTTCACCTTGCCGCCGCGGCTGGCCGGAATGATCCCGTGCCGGATCACCCAGAACCGCATAAGCGTGATCCCGAGCTCACGGAAGAGAATGACTCCGGTCACCCACCACGGCAGATCACCGAGCGCCGACAGGCAGATCAGCCCGGCGGCCATGATCGCCTTGTCGGCGATCGGATCGGCGATCTTCCCGAAGTCGGTGACCAGGTTGTACGTACGTGCCAGATGGCCGTCGAAGATGTCGGTGATCATGGCGACGGCGAAGGCCGCCCACGCCCAGGCACGCCAGGCCGGGTCGTAGCCGCCGTCCTGCAGCATCAGCATGACGAAGCCCGGTACGAGAACCAGCCGCACCATGGTGAGGATGTTGGCGATATTCCACAGGCTGGCCTGATTGACGGCCGCAGCGCCCAGCTTCCCGCCGGGCGCCGGCCTACCGGTGCCGCCCGCGGATGCCGGCACTCCGGTCATCTGCCCGCCTCCTCATCAAGACACTCGGCCACGAGGTCGACGCCTTCCGTACCCACAACCTTCGCCTCGACCATACGGCCGGGGACAAGTCCCCGGCTCGTGGTGAAGACCACCTGCCCGTCCGTCTCCGGCGCCTGGTGCGCGGCGCGGCCCACCGCACCGTCCTCGCCGTCCACCGACTCGACCAGCACTTCGAGGCTCTCGCCGAGCCGCTCCTCGGCGCGCTGCGCGGTCAGCTCGTCCGCGATCCGCGACAGATGGTCGAGCCGCTCCGCGATCACGTCGGCGTCGAGCTTGTTGTCGTACGAGACGGCCTCGGTGCCGTCCTCGTCGGAGTAGCCGAAGACGCCGATGGCATCCAGGCGCGCCCCGGTGAGGAAGCGTTCCAGCTCGGCGAAGTCCGCCTCGGTCTCGCCGGGGAAGCCGACGATGAAGTTGGACCGCACGCCGGCCTGCGGTGCCTTGCCGCGGATCGTCTCGAGCAGCTGGAGGAACCGCTCGGTGTCACCGAAGCGCCGCATCGCGCGCAGCACGCCGGGCGCCGAGTGCTGGAACGAGAGGTCGAAGTAGGGCGCGATCTTGGGCGTCGAGGTCAGGACGTCGATCAGCCCGGGCCGCATCTCGGCGGGCTGCAGATAGCTGACCCGCACCCGCTCGATCCCGTCCACCTCGGAAAGCTCCGGAAGCAGGGTCTCCAGCAGACGGATGTCGCCGAGGTCCTTGCCGTACGAGGTGTTGTTCTCGGAGACCAGCATGATCTCCTTCACGCCCTGCTCGGCCAGCCAGCGCGTCTCGCCCAGCACATCGCTGGGCCGGCGCGAGATGAAGGAGCCGCGGAAGGACGGAATGGCGCAGAAGGAGCAGCGCCGGTCGCAGCCGGACGCGAGCTTCACCGACGCGACAGGGCTGGTACCCAGGCGGCGCCGGAGCGGCGCACGCGGCCCGGACACCGGAGCGACACCTTCGGGAAGGTCCTCGGGCGCCGGCGTGACCTCCCCGTGCCCGGGCAGCGCCACATCGGTGGCGTCCTGCCGTTCGGCGGGGCTCAGCGGCAGCAGCTTCCGCCGGTCGCGCGGGGTGTGGGAGGCATGGATACCGCCATTGAGGATGGTCTGCAGTCGGTCGGAGATATCGGCGTAGTCGTCGAAGCCGAGCACCCCGTCCGCCTCGGGCAGGGCCTCGGCGAGCTCCTTGCCGTACCGCTCGGCCATGCAGCCGACGGCGACCACGGCCTGGGTTCTGCCGTGGTCCTTCAGATCGTTGGCTTCCAGCAGGGCGTCGACGGAGTCCTTCTTGGCGGCCTCGACGAATCCGCAGGTGTTGACGACTGCGACATCCGCGTCGGAGGCTTCCTCGACGAGCTCCCAGCCGTCCGCTGCCAAGCGGCCTGCCAGCTCCTCCGAGTCCACCTCGTTACGGGCGCAGCCAAGAGTGACAAGGGCGACGGTACGGCGTTCGGGCATGGGCTCAAGACTACTTCGTCCTGACCCACGCCCTGGCCCCGAGGGCTGCCGGGCCTCCGCACGCTCTGGGGCGCCCGTCAGCAGCGGCCTGTCAGCCGACCTCGGGGTCGCCCTTTGTGTACGACAGCCGCTCGACCTGACCGGTCTCGAACTGGTCCTCGACCTTCTTGCCGTTCACGAACAGCTCGATCGCCCCGGCGTTGCCGAGGATGAGATCGACCCGCTCGTCGTCCTGGAAGGTCCTGGACTCGCCCTTGAGCAGCGTCCCGTCGAAGAGCAACTTGCCGTTGTGCGACTTGGCGGAGATCCAGCTCTTGTCGTCCAGGACGGAGAGCTTCACCGTCACCTTGTCCTTCGGCACCGCCGCGATGGCGCTGTCCGAGGGATCGGGCTTGGGGTCGGCGGGCTTGCTCGTGGACTTGGCCGGGCTGGGCTTCTCCTCGGGCGCAGGCCCCTCCGCGACATGGCTGCCCTTGCCGCCGTCGTCCGCGCCGTTGAAGAGCGTGAAACCGACGAAGCCGATCACGGCGACGATCGCGGCGACCATGGCGGCCGTCCAGTTGGGGCGGCGCCGTTCCGGGCGGATGCGCTCGGCCTCGAAGAGCGGCGCGGCAGGCGTCGGCGAAGGCCGTCCGCCGTGCTCCGCGTCGAACTGCGCGACAAGCGGATCGGGGTCGAGCCCGACGGCACGCGCCAGCGCGCGGATATGCCCGCGGGCGTACACATCGCCGCCGCAGCGGGAGAAGTCGTCGTCTTCGATCCCGTGCACGATGGGAATGCGCACCCGGGTGGAGGTCGTGACTTCGTCGACGGTCAGACCTGCGTCGATGCGAGCCTGCTGGAGCGCACGACCGATCGAAGGCCGGTCGTCTTCGATCGAAGGCTGATCGTCTTCGGTCAAAGGCCGGTCGTCTTCGATTGAAGGCCGGTCGTCTTCGGGGGAGTTGCCGATGGACACGGGGGCGCCTTTCGAGCGTGTAACCACCTGCTGGAGGTTCAGTCTATGGGTGGTACGAAAGGGTGGGGCAACCGGGCGGAGGGACTTTGTACGCCATCAGAATGGCCGGACATCCGTGATGGTGGGACACCTGTCTGTCCCTCCCTCCAACTTGACGTACGACTGGGGGAAACGGTTGCTCTCCGGACCCTTAAGAATGAGACTCCCCGCGTATCACGGCGAGCACTCCGTCCAGTTCGTCCGGTTTCACCAGAACATCGCGTGCCTTCGAGCCCTCGCTCGGCCCGACGATGTTCCGTGACTCCATTAGATCCATCAGTCTGCCCGCCTTCGCGAAGCCGACACGCAGCTTCCGCTGAAGCATTGAGGTGGACCCGAACTGGGTGGATACGACCAGCTCGGCGGCCTGGCAGAGCAGATCGAGGTCGTCGCCGATGTCCTCGTCGATCTCCTTCTTCTGCTTCGTCCCGACCACCACGTCCTCGCGGAAGACCGGCGCCATCTGATCCTTGCAGTGCTGGACCACCACCGCGACTTCGTCCTCGGTCACGAAGGCGCCCTGCATACGGGTGGGCTTGTTGGCACCCATCGGGAGGAAGAGCCCGTCGCCCTTGCCGATCAGCTTCTCCGCGCCCGGCTGGTCCAGGATGACCCGGCTGTCGGCGAGCGAGGAGGTCGCGAAGGCGAGCCGCGAGGGCACATTGGCCTTGATCAGACCGGTGACGACATCGACCGACGGCCGCTGCGTCGCCAATACCAGATGGATGCCGGCGGCGCGCGCCAGCTGGGTGATACGGACGATGGCGTCCTCGACGTCGCGCGGCGCGACCATCATCAGATCGGCGAGCTCGTCGACGATCACCAGCAGGTACGGGTACGGGGTGAGCTCGCGCTCGCTGCCCTCCGGCGGTTTCACCTTGCCGTTCCTGATGGCCTGGTTGAAGTCGTCGATGTGCCGGTAGCCGTACGCCGCCAGGTCGTCGTAGCGCAGATCCATCTCCCGCACCACCCACTGCAGCGCCTCCGCGGCCCGCTTGGGGTTGGTGATGATCGGCGTGATCAGGTGCGGAATGCCCTCGTACGCGGTGAGCTCGACCCGCTTGGGGTCGACGAGCACCATCCGTACGTCCTCCGGCGTCGCCCGCACCATCACCGAGGTGATCAGACAGTTGATGCAGGACGACTTTCCTGATCCGGTCGCGCCGGCGACCAGGACGTGCGGCATCTTCGCGAGATTGGCCATCACATAGCCGCCCTCGACGTCCTTGCCGAGCGCGACCAGCATCGGATGCTCGTCCCCCGCGGCGTCCGCGAGGCGCAGTACGTCGCCGAGGTTGACCATCTCGCGGTCGGAGTTCGGGATCTCGATGCCGACCGCGGACTTGCCGGGGATCGGGGAGATGATCCGGACGTCCGGGCTGGCGACGGCGTAAGCGATGTTCTTGGTGAGCGCGGTGATCCGCTCGACCTTCACGGCCGGGCCCAGCTCCACCTCGTACCGGGTGACCGTCGGGCCGCGGGTGAAGCCGGTGACGGCCGCGTCGACCTTGAACTCCATGAAGACATTGCTGAGCGAGGCGACGACCGCGTCATTGGCGGCGCTGCGCGTCTTTCCGGGGCCGCCCCGCTCCAGCAGGTCGAGGGAGGGCAGCGCGTAGGTGATGTCGCCGGAGAGCTGCAGCTGCTCGGCGCGCGACGGCAGGGGGTGGGACTCGGCGGGCGCGGACTTGGTCAGGTCCGGAACGGACGAGTTCGGCTCGCGCTCCTTCTGTTTCCGCTCCTCCTGATCCGGCTGTTCGGGCTCGCGCGCGCTCGGCACGGGAGTGGCGGCCCGCTGTCGTTCGGCGGTGACGTCCCGGGTGAGATCGGCGACGAGCGGCGAGGGCGGCATTCCGTTCAGTACGGCCCCGTCGAGTGCCGCGGCGGCCGCCGCGGCCACGTCCACGGCGTCCATCGGGCGGTGCAGAGCAGGCTGCACGGAAGCCCTGCGCGGCCGTCGGCGCCTGGTGAGCGCCTCCTCCTCCGCATGGTCCGCGTCGAACTCCGCCGACTCCTCGCTCCGGCGCGCGGACGGGCGGCGCCTGCGGCCGGGCACCGCCTCGCGCCACTGGTCCTCGTACCGCTCGTCGTCCCTGGCCTCGGCCCCGGCGTCGTACGGCGGTTCGGCGATACCCAGCTTGGAGCCGAGCAGCCGCAGCCGCTGCGGAATGGCGTTGACGGGCGTCGCGGTGACCACGAGCAGACCGAAGAGAGTGAGCAGCACGAGCAGCGGTACGGCGAGCACCTCACCCATGGTGAAGATCAGCGGCTTGGATGCGGCCCAGCCGATCAGGCCGCCCGCGTCCTGCATCGCCTCGGTGCCCTCCTCGCGGCCCGGCGTGCCGCAGGCGATGTGGACCTGGCCGAGCACACCGACGACGAGCGCGGACAGTCCGATCACGATCCGGCCGTTGGCCTCGGGCTTCTCGGGATAGAGGATCAGGCGCACGGCGATGGCAGCCAGCAGTATCGGCACGAGCAGATCGAGCCGGCCGAAGGCGCCGGTCACCAGCATCTCGACGAGATCGCCGACCGGACCGCTCAGATTGGACCAGGTACCGGCGGCGACAATCAGGGCCAGACCGAGGAGCAGGAGCGCCAGACCGTCCTTGCGGTGCGCCGGGTCGAGTCCCTTCGCGCCGCGCCCTATGCCGCGGAACATCGCCCCCACGGCGTGTGCGAGGCCGAGCCAGAGAGCGCGCGCGAGCCGGTACACGCCGCCCGTGGGGGACGGTGCCGGTCTCGGCGCAGCAGCTTTCTTGGCCCCCGCCTTCCTGGCGGGTGCCTTCTTCGCGGGCGCGCTCTTCTTCGCGGCGGTCTTCTTGGCGGGCGCCGCCTTCTTCGCGGCGCCGGTCGTACGGCCGGCGCGCGGCTTCGCGGTGCCCGCCGCGCCCTGGGAACCCTTGCCGGACGTACGTGAGGCCATGGTGGTGAGGTTACCGGTGTCGACGGCAGGGGACACGTGTGCCTACTGCTTCACCCGTTCGTGTCGCCCGGATGGAGGCGGGAAGCTGACGCTCCCTCAAGCGTGCGGCAGCCGTTCAGTTCTGCGAGGGGAGTGTTGGCGCACCGCCGCCGGCCCCGGGCTCCAGCGCGTCCAGTGCCCGGCGCAGGCCGGTCAGTTTGCGTTCGAGATGGGCAGCGGTGGCTACGGCCGCGGCGTCCGCCGAGTCTTCGTCGAGCTGCTTGGACAGCGCTTCCGCCTGTTCCTCAACTGCCGCGAGCCGCGCGGAGAGCTCGGCGAGGAGGCCTGCCGGCTCCTTGGTGTCGCCCGGACTCGCCTGGCCGCCGCCCTCCAGCTGGAGCCGCAGCAGCGCGGCCTGCTCACGCAGTTGGCAGTTCTTCATATAGAGCTCGACGAAGACCGAGACCTTCGCGCGCAGCACCCACGGGTCGAACGGTTTGGAAATGTAGTCGACCGCGCCCGCGGCATAACCCCGGAAGGTGTGGTGCGGGCCGTGGTTGATCGCGGTGAGAAAGATGATCGGGATGTCCCGGGTCCGCTCGCGCCGCTTGATGTGCGCGGCCGTCTCGAATCCGTCCATGCCCGGCATCTGGACATCCAGCAGAATGACCGCGAAGTCGTCCGTCAGTAGCGCTTTGAGCGCTTCCTCCCCTGACGATGCCCGCACCAGTGTCTGATCGAGCGCAGAGAGGATGGCCTCCAGCGCCAGCAGATTCTCCGGCCGGTCATCGACCAGGAGGATCTTGGCCTTCTGCACCATGGCCCGTCCTCCTCGTCCCGGATGTGCACCGGGCGCCGCCCCAGGGGACGACTCCCTTGCGCCGCCCGTCCTTGTGCCGGTCATGGTAGCCGCACCCCGCCTGTCGCCACACCCTGTCACCGCGATGTCACTGTGCACGTAGCAGAAACGTGGTGGGAGACCAGAAGGTTCCCCGAATACCGCCGTCTCACACGCCATCGGCCACAGTCAGTCAGCAACTCGCGTTGAACCGTGCGGCCATCGATCACTCCCGGCGCATCCACTGCTCCATCACCGAGAGCAAATGGTCGGGATCGACCGGCTTGGTGACATAGTCGGAAGCGCCCGACTCGATGGCCTTCTCCCGGTCGCCCTTCATCGCCTTCGCGGTGAGCGCGATGATCGGCAGACCGGCGAACTGCGGCATCCTGCGGATCGCCGTCGTCGTCGCGTACCCGTCCATCTCCGGCATCATGATGTCCATCAGTACGACCGTCACATCGTCGTGCTGCTCCAGCACTTCGATGCCCTCGCGGCCGTTCTCCGCGTACAGCACCGACAGCCCGTGCTGCTCCAGAACGCTGGTGAGCGCGAAGACATTGCGGATGTCGTCATCGACGATCAGCACCTTCTCGCCGTCGAAGGCGAAGGTGCGCCGCGGATCCGGAGTCTCCTGGCTGCCGTTCGCCGCCCACTGCTCCTGGCACGCCGCGGGGCCGCCCAGTTGGCCGGGCAGCGCCGGGCGCTGGTCCACGGCGCCCAGCGCCTTGCGGCGACGCCGGAACAGTGCCGCCGGGCCGGCGTGGACATCGGCGGACGCGGCCGTCTGCGCCTGCCGGCCCAGGTCCTCCACATCGCCGTCGGCGGCGCCCTGCGGGTCGACCGCGCCGGGAGCGAGCTGAGGGTAGCCCTGCGGCGGCAGTTCGCTCGGGTGAAGAGGCAGATAGAGGGTGAACGTCGAGCCGCGGCCCGGTTCGCTCGCCGCATGGATCTCGCCGCCGAGCAGCCGGGCGATCTCCCGGCTGATCGACAGGCCCAGGCCCGTACCGCCGTACTTACGGCTCGTCGTACCGTCGGCCTGCTTGAACGCCTCGAAGATCACGCGCATCTTGCCGGCCGCGATCCCGATACCTGTGTCGGTGACCGAGAAGGCGATCAGATCGCCGTCCGCGTCCCGCAGCGAACCGGCCTCCAGCAGCTGTTCGCGGATCGACTGCGGCACATCGGCGCTTGCCGGCCGGATCACCAGCTCCACCGCCCCGCTGTCGGTGAACTTCACCGCGTTGGACAGGAGGTTGCGCAGCACCTGCAGCAGCCGCTGTTCGTCTGTGTGCAGCGTCGCGGGCAGCTCCGGCGAAACCCGTACGGAGAAGTCGAGACCCTTCTCAGCGGTCAGCGGCCGGAAGGTCGCCTCCACATAGTCGACGAGCTGCACCAGCGCGATACGCGTCGGACTGACGTCCATCTTGCCCGCCTCGACCTTCGACAGATCGAGGATGTCGTTGATCAGCTGCAGCAGATCGGAGCCCGCGCCATGGATCGTCTCTGCGAATTCCACCTGCTTCGGCGAGAGATTGCCCTCGGCGTTGTCCGCGAGCAACTTGGCGAGGATCAGGAGGGAGTTGAGCGGCGTACGCAGCTCGTGCGACATGTTCGCCAGGAACTCCGACTTGTAGCGCATCGAGACCGCGAGCTGCTCGGCGCGTTCCTCCAGCACCTGCCTGGCCTCTTCGATCTCGGTGTTCTTCACCTCGATGTCGCGGTTCTGCTGCGCCAGCAGTTCGGCCTTCTCCTCCAGCTCGGCGTTGGAGGCCTGGAGCGCCTTCTGCCGGTTCTCCAGCTCCGCGGAGCGTTCACGCAGCTGCTCGGTCAGCTCCTGCGACTGCTTGAGCAGCACCTCGGTCTTCGTATTGACGCTGATGGTGTTGACGCTCGTCGCGATCATCTCGGCGATCTGGTTCAGGAAGTCGCGCTGGATCTGCGTGAAGGGCTGGAACGACGCCAGCTCGATCACACCGAGGACCTTCCCCTCGAACAGCACGGGCAGCACGATCACATACGCCGGCGAGGCCTCACCGAGCCCCGAGGAGATCCTCAGGTAGCCCGGCGGCACATTGACCTGGATGGTCCGCTTCTCCTCGGCGGCGGTGCCGATGAGGGTCTCGCCCGGCCGGAACGAGGTCGGCATCAGACCCGCGGAATAGCCGTAACTGCCGCGCATGCACAGCTCGTACGACATCTCCCCGGCGTCGGACACATCCGGACCGCCGCTCGTCGCCATCGCCAGGAAGAACGCGCCGTGCTGCGCGGAGACGACCGGCGTGAGCTCACTCATGATCAGTGAAGCCACGTCTTCCAGGTCGCGCCTGCCCTGCATCAGACCCGAGATACGGGCCAGGTTGCCCTTGAGCCAGTCCTGTTCCTCATTGGCGAGGGTGGTGTCGCGGAGGTTCGCGATCATCGTATTGATGTTGTCCTGCAGAACCTGGATCTCGCCCGCCGCGTCCACATCGATCTTGAGGTTGAGATCGCCACGGGTCACCGCGGTCGCGACGGCCGCGATCGCCCGCACCTGGCGGGTGAGGTTCCCGGCCATCTCGTTCACCGATTCGGTGAGGTCCCTCCAGGTGCCGTCGACGTCCCGCACCCGCGCCTGACCGCCCAGCTGCCCGTCCGTACCCACCTCACGGGCCACCCGGGTGACCTCCTCGGCGAACGAGGACAGCTGGTCGACCATGGTGTTGATGGTGGTCTTCAGCTCGAGGATCTCGCCCCGCGCATCGATGTCGATCTTCCTGGTGAGGTCGCCCTTGGCGATGGCGGTGGTGACCGTGGCGATCTGCCGCACCTGGCCGGTCAGATTGGACGCCATCGAGTTCACGGACTCGGTGAGGTCCTTCCAGGTTCCGGAGACGCCCGGCACATGGGCCTGACCGCCCAGCTCGCCCTCGGTGCCCACCTCACGGGCCACCCGGGTCACCTCGTCGGCGAACGACGACAGCGTCGTCACCATGGTGTTGACGGTGTCGGCGAGTTCGGCGACCTCGCCGCTCGCCTCGACCGTCACCTTCTTCGTCAGATCACCGTTGGCAACCGCTGCGGAGACCCGCGAGATGTTCCGCACCTGATTGGTGAGGTTGTTGGCCATCAGGTTGACGTTGTCGCTGAGGTCCTTCCAGATGCCGGTGACGCCGCGCACCCGCGCCTGACCACCCAGCACACCTTCCGTACCCACCTCACGGGCGACCCTGGTCACCTCGTCGGCGAAGTCCAGCAGCTGGTCGACCATCGTGTTGACCGTCGTCACCAGTTCGAGGATCTCGCCCTTGGCATCGACAGTGATCTTCTTCGACAGGTCGCCCTTGGCCACCGCGGTCGTCACTTCGGCGATATTGCGCACCTGCGAGGTCAGGTTGTTGGCCATGAAGTTGACGGACTGCGTGAGGTCCTTCCAGGTACCGGAAACTCCCTGCACCTCGGCCTGGCCGCCGAGGATGCCCTCGGTGCCCACCTCACGGGCCACCCGGGTCACCTGCTCGGCAAAGTTCGAGAGCTGGTCCACCATCGTGTTGAGGGTGTTCTTCAGCTCCAGGATCTCGCCGCGCGCGTCCACGTCGATCTTCTGCGACAGATCACCACGGGCCACGGCGGTGGCGACCTGCGCGATGTTACGGACCTGACCGGTGAGATTCTCGGCCATACCGTTCACGGAGTCCGTCAGATCGCGCCACACACCGGCAACGCCCGGCACCTGCGCCTGACCGCCGAGCCGGCCGTCAGTGCCCACCTCGCGGGCCACCCGGGTCACCTGCTCGGCGAACGCGGAGAGCTGGTCGACCATCGTGTTGATGGTGTTCTTCAGCTCCAGGATCTCGCCGCGCGCGTCCACGTCGATCTTCTGCGACAGATCACCACGGGCCACCGCTGTCGTCACCTGGGCGATCTGCCGCACCTGCGAAGTCAGGTTCCCCGCCATGAAGTTGACGGAGTCGGTGAGTTCTTTCCAGGTACCGCTGACGCCGTCGACTCGCGCCTGGCCGCCGAGGCGGCCCTCCGTACCCACATCCCGCGCCATCCGCGTGACCTGGTCGGCGAACGAGGACAGCTGCGCCACCATCGTGTTGACGGTGTTCTTCAGCTCCAGCATCTCGCCCGCGACATCGACCGTGACCTTCTGCGACAGATCACCATTGGCGACCGCCGTCGTCACCTGCGCGATGTCCCGCACCTGGCCGGTGAGGTTACGGAACGCCGTGTTCACCGAATCGGTGAGGTCCTTCCACGTACCCGCCGCCCCCGGCACCTCGGCCTGACCGCCGAGCCGGCCCTCGACGCCGACCTCCCGGGCAACCCGCGTCACCTGGGAACCGAAGGACTGCAGCTGGTCCACCATCGTGTTGACGGTGTTCTTCAGCTCCAGCATCTCGCCCGCGACATCGACCGTGACCTTCTGCGACAGATCACCGTTCGCGACCGCCGTCGTCACCTGCGCGATGTCCCGCACCTGAGTGGTCAGATTGCGGAAGACGGTGTTCACCGAATCGGTGAGGTCCTTCCAGGTCCCGGCCGCGCCCGGCACCTGCGCCTGCCCGCCGAGCAGACCCTCGGCCCCGACCTCGCTCGCCACCCGGGTGACCTCGTCCGCGAATGTACGCAGCGTCTCGGTCATCTGGTTGATCGTCTCGGCGAGTTGAGCCACCTCACCGCGCGCGCTCACCGTGACCTTCTGCGACAGATCGCCATTGGCGACCGCCGTTGTCACCTCGGCGATACCGCGCACTTGGGAGGTGAGGTTTCCGGCCATGGTGTTCACCGAATCGGTGAGGTCTTTCCACACACCTGCCACACCGGGCACCGCCGCCTGCCCGCCGAGCTCGCCCTCCGTGCCGACCTCCCGGGCGACGCGGGTCACCTCGGAAGAGAAAGAGGACAGCTGGTCGACCATCGTGTTGACGGTGTTCTTCAGCTGAAGCATCTCGCCGGCCACATGGACGGTGACCTTGCGCGACAGATCGCCCTTGGCTACCGCCGTGGTGACGAGAGCAATGTCACGCACCTGTGCGGTCAATCGGTACGCCATGGTGTTGACCGAATCCGTGAGATCCTTCCACGAACCGGACATTCCGCGCACCTGGGCCTGGCCACCGAGTTTGCCCTCGGTACCGACCTCCAGCGCCACCCGCGTCACCTCGTCGGTGAACGCCGACAACTGGTCGACCAGGTTGTTCACGGTCCGCGCGACCTTCAGGAACTCGCCGCGCAGCGGCCGTACGTTCCCGTCGGACCCGTCCGCCCTGTCCACAGCGTGCGAGCGCAGCTCCATACGCTGCTCCAGGTCACCCTCGGCGACCGCCGAGAGCACCCGTCCCACCTCGGACACCGGCCGCGCCAGATCGTCCACCAGGGCGTTCGAGGCGTCGATCGCGGCCGCCCAGGAGCCCTCACAGGCCCCCGTCTCCAGCCGCTCGGTCAGCTTCCCCTCGCGCCCGACCATCCTGCGTACCCGTGCGAGCTCACCCGTGAGGTGGAGATTACGGTCGGCGACTTCGTTGAATACAGCGGCAATTTCGGACATAACGCCGTCGCCGGACACGGTCAGACGCCTGCGGAAGTTTCCGTCCCGCATCGACACCAGAGCCGCCAGCAGCCTGTTCAGGGCTGCCGCGTCCACTTCGGTCGTCCCATTGTTCCGGGCCCGTCCGCCTTTCGCGCGCGTGTTCTTGCCACGCGCCGCCACGCCAGACTCCACCGTGTCCCTCCCGCAGGGGTTGACCGTACTGCCCGGGCTGTCTCAGGAAGCCTGCCCAGTGTTTCACCATGGCCGAACAAGGCCATAACAGTTCGGCAGCTTCGCATAGCGTCCCCGCCCTCGGTGGGCGGAAACAGCGGTAACCCGCATCCGCTCGGACAGCGAAGGTAAGTAACCTGGCATCCGGCTGTCCACCCGCTCCGGTCCGCCCGGCGGGGGCGGGGTGGCGCAAGTACTACCAGCGGGCACCGGGAGGGGCAGGCCGAATCATGGCAGAGCCGGGCGTCGAGACGCGTACGAGGAGTTCTGTGATCACCGCGCGGGCGGCTGCCAGCTTCGACCCTGTGGGACGGTCCGTCGCGACCGCCCGCGCCTTTGTCCGCGACACCCTCCAGGGGTGGGGGTATGCCGACGTCGTCGATGATGCGGTCGTCCTCACCAGCGAGCTCGTCACCAATGCCGTCGTACACGCCGGCACCTCGGCCGACGTTCTCTGTCTGCGCACAGAGGACGGCGTACGGGTCGAAGTCGCCGACCGCTACCCCGAGCGCGAAATCCCGATCCAGGGCACCGGCCTGTCGCTCGGCAGCCCGGACCGCGAGAACGGCCGGGGACTCCTGCTGTGCGCCGCACTCGCCTCCCGCTGGGGCGTCGAGTACACCCCCACCTACAAACAGGTGTGGTTCCAACTCGACCTCCCCCAGCGCCCGGTGGGCACCCGATCCGCCGGCCCGGTCATGCCCGTCGCCCTGCTCCCGGTGGCCGACGAACGCGTACGCGTCGCCGTCACCCAGATCGACCGCAGCGGTTCGATCTCCGTCTGGAACGAGGACGCCCAGCACCTCTTCGGATACGCCGCCGAGCACGTCATCGGCAAGCCGCTGACCGACTTCGCCGCCTGGCCGCACACCCCCGGCATCGGCACCGGCATCGTCGAGGCCCTCCAACTCTCCCGCTGGGAAGGCAGCTACGGCATCCGGGGCACCGACGGCCGCGTCGTCCCCGTCTACGCCTCCCACCTTCGGGTACGGGACACCAACGGCGAGCCCTCCACGGTCTGCCTTCTCGTACGCGACGACGAACGCGCCGTCATCCAGAGCCCCCAGCGCGTCCCGGTCACCGAGAGCGGCGAGAGCCACGCCACCGACCCCTTCGAGGTCTTCATCGGCTCCCCCGCCCCCGACGACCTCGACGGCCTCCTCCAGCGCACCGTCGAGCGCGCCCGCGACATGCTCGACGGCGACGCCGCTTTCCTGCTGCTGGCCACCGACGACGAGACCGAACTCGAAGTACGCGCCACCACAGGCCTCCCCTCGGCCCGCCAGCGCTTCGCCCGCGTCCCGGTGGAAGCCGGCACCGGCCGCTACGGCTCAGCCAGAATGCCCGCCGTCCACGAGGACCTCACCGCCGTCCCTGGCGCCGTCCCGCTGCTCAACTCCACCGGGATGCGCTCGGTCGTCACCGTCCCGCTGAAGGTGGAGGGCCGCCTCACCGGCTCCCTCGGCGTCGCCGCCGAATCCTCGGGCCGCTACTCCAACGAGGAGGCCCTGCGCCTCCAGTTCGCCGCCGACCGCATCGCCCTGGCCGTGGAATCGGCCCGCCTGGGCGAGCTGGAACGCCTGCGCCGCGGCTCGCTCTCCTTCCTCGTCGAGGCCTCCGACCTGCTCGCCGGAACGCTCGACCGCGACCAAACCCTGGCGCTGATGGCCCAGATGACGGTGCCCACCCTCGCCACCTGGTGCGCCGTCTACACGATCGCCGACCAGGCCTCGGACCCGTACCTCAGTTACGTACTCCACGAGGACGAGGATCGCATCGACGGACTCAAGGCGCTCCTCTCCAAAATCGCCCCGCCCGACCCGGTCCCCGCCCCGGGAGCCCGCGTCTGGGCCGCTCCGGCCGACGCCGCCCAACGAGCGGCTCTGCGCACCTCCAAGCGCGAACTCGGCCTGGGCTCCACTTCACCTGTCTCCTCCGGCATCGGCACCACACGCGCCACGGCCGCAGCGGTCGGCGGCGAGACGGTCGTCCTGCCGCTCGTCGCCCGCAACCGTGTCATCGGCATGCTGGTCCTCGGCAAGCCTTCCGACGACCACTTCCGCCAGGAGATCCTGGAACTCGCCGAGGACCTCTCCCGTCGAGCGGCCCTCGCCCTCGACAACGCCCGGCTGTACTCCGAGCGCACAGCCATCAGCCAGGCCCTGCAGCGCAGCCTGCTGCCGCCGGGCCTGCCCCAGATCCCCGGCGTCGAGGTCGAGGTCATCTACCGCGCGGCCGGCGAAGGCAACGAAGTCGGCGGCGACTTCTACGACCTCTTCCCCATCCGCGACGGCGCGTACGGCTTCGCCATCGGCGACGTCTGCGGTACGGGCCCGGAAGCCGCGGCCGTGACCGGCCTCGCCCGCCATGCTCTGCGCCTGCTCGCCCGCGAGGGCTTCGGCGGCCCTGCGGTACTCGAGCGACTGAACGCGGCAATCCTCGACGAAGGCGCCCGCAGCCGCTTCCTCACACTCCTGTACGGGGAGTTGTGGCCCCAGGAGGACGGCAGCGCAGTTCTCAAGGTCGTCTGCGCCGGCCATCCTCTGCCGCTGCGTCTGCGTCAGGACGGCAGCGTGGAACCGGCAGCGGAGCCGCAGCCCCTCCTCGGCGTCATGGAAGACCTGGAGCTGTACGAGCAGATGGTGACCCTCGACCCCGGCGACGTCCTGCTCTGTGTCACGGACGGCGTCACCGAACGCCGCGAGGGCACCCGCATGATGGGCGACGACGGCCTGATCGACGTCCTGAGGACCTGCACCGGCCTGACGGCGGGGGCGGTCGCCAGCCGCGTCCTGCGTGCCGTGGAGCGCTTCGCGGCCGAACCCGCCTCCGACGACATGGCCATCCTCGCGATGCGCATCCCGGAGCCCCACAGGGCCTGAACACTAAGAAGGCCCCCGCCACTTGGCGGGGGCCTTCTCCTTTGCCGAGCCCCAATACGGAATCGAACCGTAGACCTTCTCCTTACCATGGAGACGCTCTACCGACTGAGCTATTGGGGCCTGCTGTCCTGCGGCAACACGATAGATCATACCCTGAACACCCGACTGCTCAGAACCATCCGTTCCTCTCCTCCGGACCGGCCGTGCCCGTCCTGCCACCATGCGCCGATGCGGACAGGTTCGAGCACACCCAGGATTCGTTGTCGCCACCGCAACGGCCTCTCCTAGTCGGGCGGGGCATACGAATCGAGCGGGTTGGCGTAATGGGGCCCGAACGCAGAAAAGCCCCGCACCATAACGGTGCGGGGCTTTCCCACAATGATTGTTCGGCGGTGTCCTACTCTCCCACAGGGTCCCCCCTGCAGTACCATCGGCGCTGAAAGGCTTAGCTTCCGGGTTCGGAATGTAACCGGGCGTTTCCCTAACGCTATGACCACCGAAACTCTATGAAGATGTACGACCCGGAATCCCACAGGGGGACTCGACAGTTCGTTGCTTCAGAACTAACACAGTGGACGCGAGCAACTGAGGACAAGCCCTCGGCCTATTAGTACCAGTCAGCTTCACCGGTTGCCCGGCTTCCACATCTGGCCTATCAACCCAGTCGTCTACTGGGAGCCTTAACCCCTCAAGGGGGTGGGAGTCCTCATCTCGAAGCAGGCTTCCCGCTTAGATGCTTTCAGCGGTTATCCTTTCCGAACGTAGCCAACCAGCCATGCCCTTGGCAGGACAACTGGCACACCAGAGGTTCGTCCGTCCCGGTCCTCTCGTACTAGGGACAGCCCTTCTCAAGACTCCTGCGCGCGCAGCGGATAGGGACCGAACTGTCTCACGACGTTCTAAACCCAGCTCGCGTACCGCTTTAATGGGCGAACAGCCCAACCCTTGGGACCGACTCCAGCCCCAGGATGCGACGAGCCGACATCGAGGTGCCAAACCATCCCGTCGATATGGACTCTTGGGGAAGATCAGCCTGTTATCCCCGGGGTACCTTTTATCCGTTGAGCGACGGCGCTTCCACAAGCCACCGCCGGATCACTAGTCCCGACTTTCGTCCCTGCTCGACCCGTCGGTCTCACAGTCAAGCTCCCTTGTGCACTTACACTCAACACCTGATTGCCAACCAGGCTGAGGGAACCTTTGGGCGCCTCCGTTACTCTTTAGGAGGCAACCGCCCCAGTTAAACTACCCATCAGACACTGTCCCTGATCCGGATCACGGACCCAGGTTAGACATCCAGCACGACCAGAGTGGTATTTCAACGGCGACTCCACAACCACTGGCGTGGCCGCTTCAAAGTCTCCCACCTATCCTACACAAGCCGAACCGAACACCAATATCAAACTGTAGTAAAGGTCCCGGGGTCTTTCCGTCCTGCTGCGCGAAACGAGCATCTTTACTCGTAGTGCAATTTCACCGGGCCTATGGTTGAGACAGTCGAGAAGTCGTTACGCCATTCGTGCAGGTCGGAACTTACCCGACAAGGAATTTCGCTACCTTAGGATGGTTATAGTTACCACCGCCGTTTACTGGCGCTTAAGTTCTCAGCTTCGCCACACCGAAATGTGACTAACCGGTCCCCTTAACGTTCCAGCACCGGGCAGGCGTCAGTCCGTATACATCGCCTTACGGCTTCGCACGGACCTGTGTTTTTAGTAAACAGTCGCTTCTCGCTGGTCTCTGCGGCCACCCCCAGCTCTGGCAGTAAATGCCGTCACCGGTGATGGCCCCCCTTCTCCCGAAGTTACGGGGGCATTTTGCCGAGTTCCTTAACCATAGTTCACCCGAACGCCTCGGTATTCTCTACCTGACCACCTGAGTCGGTTTAGGGTACGGGCCGCCATGAAACTCGCTAGAGGCTTTTCTCGACAGCATAGGATCATCCACTTCACCACAATCGGCTCGGCATCAGGTCTCAGCCTTGATGTGTGACGGATTTGCCTATCACACGGCCTACACCCTTACCCCGGGACAACCACCGCCCGGGCTGGACTACCTTCCTGCGTCACCCCATCGCTTACCTACTACCATCTTGGGCCGGCGGCTCCACCACTCCCCTCAACTCCGAAGAGATCAGGGCGGCTTCACGGCCTTAGCATTAATGGGCTCGATACTGGGCGTTTCAAAGCGGGTACCGGAATATCAACCGGTTGTCCATCGACTACGCCTGTCGGCCTCGCCTTAGGTCCCGACTTACCCTGGGCAGATCAGCTTGACCCAGGAACCCTTAGTCAATCGGCGCACACGTTTCTCACGTGTGTATCGCTACTCATGCCTGCATTCTCACTCGTGAACCGTCCACCACTCGCTTCCGCGGCGGCTTCACCCGGCACACGACGCTCCCCTACCCATCCGTACTCCCGTTGGGGATATGTGTACGAATGACACGACTTCGGCGGTACGCTTGAGCCCCGCTACATTGTCGGCGCGGAATCACTTGACCAGTGAGCTATTACGCACTCTTTCAAGGGTGGCTGCTTCTAAGCCAACCTCCTGGTTGTCTCTGCGACTCCACATCCTTTCCCACTTAGCGTACGCTTAGGGGCCTTAGTCGATGCTCTGGGCTGTTTCCCTCTCGACCATGGAGCTTATCCCCCACAGTCTCACTGCCGCGCTCTCACTTACCGGCATTCGGAGTTTGGCTAAGGTCAGTAACCCGGTAGGGCCCATCGCCTATCCAGTGCTCTACCTCCGGCAAGAAACACACGACGCTGCACCTAAATGCATTTCGGGGAGAACCAGCTATCACGGAGTTTGATTGGCCTTTCACCCCTAACCACAGGTCATCCCCCAGGTTTTCAACCCTGGTGGGTTCGGTCCTCCACGAAGTCTTACCTCCGCTTCAACCTGCCCATGGCTAGATCACTCCGCTTCGGGTCTTGAGCGCGCTACTGAATCGCCCTGTTCGGACTCGCTTTCGCTACGGCTTCCCCACACGGGTTAACCTCGCAACACACCGCAAACTCGCAGGCTCATTCTTCAAAAGGCACGCAGTCACGACTGACAGCACAAGTGCTGCCAGCGACGCTCCCACGGCTTGTAGGCACACGGTTTCAGGTACTATTTCACTCCGCTCCCGCGGTACTTTTCACCATTCCCTCACGGTACTATCCGCTATCGGTCACCAGGGAATATTTAGGCTTAGCGGGTGGTCCCGCCAGATTCACACGGGATTTCTCGGGCCCCGTGCTACTTGGGTGTTTCTCAAGCGAGCCGTATGAATTTCAGCTACGGGGGTCTTACCCTCTACGCCGGACCTTTCGCATGTCCTTCGCCTATCCATACGGTTTCTGACTCGCCGACCAGTCGGCAGACTGATCCAGAGAAATCCCACAACCCCGTATGCGCAACCCCTGCCGGGTATCACACGCATACGGTTTGGCCTCATCCGGTTTCGCTCGCCACTACTCCCGGAATCACGGTTGTTTTCTCTTCCTGAGGGTACTGAGATGTTTCACTTCCCCTCGTTCCCTCCACACTGCCTATGTGTTCAGCAGCGGGTGACAGCCCATGACGACTGCCGGGTTTCCCCATTCGGAAACCCCCGGATCAAAGCCTGGTTGACGGCTCCCCGGGGACTATCGTGGCCTCCCACGTCCTTCATCGGTTCCTGGTGCCAAGGCATCCACCGTGCGCCCTTAAAAACTTGGCCACAGATGCTCGCGTCCACTGTGCAGTTCTCAAACAACGACCAGCCACCCACCACCCCGCTCTCACGAGCGAGTTCACCGGGGCCGGCATCGCGAAGGGCGAGCTCACGCTCGCACCCTCAGATACCCAACAGCGCGCCCGGCACGACCCCCCAACCCTCACGTTCCACGCCGAAGCAGTACTAGTGAAGCCAGGAAACCGTGCCGAATAGTCAACGTTCCACCCATGAGCAACCAGCACCGGACATTCGCCGGTGTTCTGGCCTCTGACCGGGCAAGCCCGGTAAGAAGTGCTCCTTAGAAAGGAGGTGATCCAGCCGCACCTTCCGGTACGGCTACCTTGTTACGACTTCGTCCCAATCGCCAGTCCCACCTTCGACAGCTCCCTCCCACAAGGGGTTGGGCCACCGGCTTCGGGTGTTACCGACTTTCGTGACGTGACGGGCGGTGTGTACAAGGCCCGGGAACGTATTCACCGCAGCAATGCTGATCTGCGATTACTAGCAACTCCGACTTCATGGGGTCGAGTTGCAGACCCCAATCCGAACTGAGACCGGCTTTTTGAGATTCGCTCCGCCTCGCGGCATCGCAGCTCATTGTACCGGCCATTGTAGCACGTGTGCAGCCCAAGACATAAGGGGCATGATGACTTGACGTCGTCCCCACCTTCCTCCGAGTTGACCCCGGCAGTCTCCTGTGAGTCCCCATCACCCCGAAGGGCATGCTGGCAACACAGAACAAGGGTTGCGCTCGTTGCGGGACTTAACCCAACATCTCACGACACGAGCTGACGACAGCCATGCACCACCTGTATACCGACCACAAGGGGGGCACCATCTCTGATGCTTTCCGGTATATGTCAAGCCTTGGTAAGGTTCTTCGCGTTGCGTCGAATTAAGCCACATGCTCCGCTGCTTGTGCGGGCCCCCGTCAATTCCTTTGAGTTTTAGCCTTGCGGCCGTACTCCCCAGGCGGGGAACTTAATGCGTTAGCTGCGGCACCGACGACGTGGAATGTCGCCAACACCTAGTTCCCAACGTTTACGGCGTGGACTACCAGGGTATCTAATCCTGTTCGCTCCCCACGCTTTCGCTCCTCAGCGTCAGTAATGGCCCAGAGATCCGCCTTCGCCACCGGTGTTCCTCCTGATATCTGCGCATTTCACCGCTACACCAGGAATTCCGATCTCCCCTACCACACTCTAGCTAGCCCGTATCGAATGCAGACCCGGGGTTAAGCCCCGGGCTTTCACATCCGACGTGACAAGCCGCCTACGAGCTCTTTACGCCCAATAATTCCGGACAACGCTTGCGCCCTACGTATTACCGCGGCTGCTGGCACGTAGTTAGCCGGCGCTTCTTCTGCAGGTACCGTCACTTTCGCTTCTTCCCTGCTGAAAGAGGTTTACAACCCGAAGGCCGTCATCCCTCACGCGGCGTCGCTGCATCAGGCTTTCGCCCATTGTGCAATATTCCCCACTGCTGCCTCCCGTAGGAGTCTGGGCCGTGTCTCAGTCCCAGTGTGGCCGGTCGCCCTCTCAGGCCGGCTACCCGTCGTCGCCTTGGTAGGCCATCACCCCACCAACAAGCTGATAGGCCGCGGGCTCATCCTTCACCGCCGGAGCTTTCAACCCCTCCCCATGCAGGAAGGAGTGTTATCCGGTATTAGACCCCGTTTCCAGGGCTTGTCCCAGAGTGAAGGGCAGATTGCCCACGTGTTACTCACCCGTTCGCCACTAATCCACCCCGAAGGGCTTCATCGTTCGACTTGCATGTGTTAAGCACGCCGCCAGCGTTCGTCCTGAGCCAGGATCAAACTCTCCATGAATGTTCTCCCGTAATCGGGATCAACACCACAAGAGCGGAACAGCCGATCGGAATAAGACCGACTGTTCACAGCGTCCTCGCTGTGTCATTGCCCGCCCCGCTGCAATGAGCAGGGACAGGACTTTCAAAGGAACCTCGAACCTGCCGAAACAGGCCGGGGTATCAACATATCTGGCGTTGACTTTTGGCACGCTGTTGAGTTCTCAAGGAACGGACGCTTCCTTTGTACTCACCCACAGAACACTGTCTGAGGCTTTCCTCCGGGCGCTTCCCTTCGTGTTTCCAACCTTACCAGATCCTTTTCCCGTTCCGTTTCCGGTTCGGAATTCGATTCCAGTGGCCGTTGGGAGCCTTTTGCCTTTCGGCTGATCCGACTTTATCAGAGAATCTGAGTCGGAATTCCCGCCCCGTTCGGGTACTGCATCCGAGCGCACGAGTGCGTCGGTGTCCCGTTCAGGTGGAGACGTAAACGTACTGGAGCGGGGCGCCCCGATGCAAATCGGGGGCCCCGCTCCGTAGTTGACGCGTCAGACCTCGACGACGACCGGGAGGATCATCGGGCGCCGGCGGTAGGTGTCGGAGACCCACTTGCCCACCGAGCGGCGGACGAGTTGCTGCAGCTGATGGGGTTCTACGACGCCGTCCTGTGCGGACTTGTTGAGCGCCTCTTCGATCTTGGGCACGACGCCGACGAACACCGAGTCGTCGATACCGGAGCCCCGGGCCTGGATGTGCGGGCCGCCGACGATCTTGCCGGTGGTGCTGTCCACCACGATGAAGACCGAGATGATGCCCTCGTCTCCCAGAATGCGGCGGTCCTTGAGAGAGGTCTCGGTGACATCGCCGACCGAGAGTCCGTCGACATACACATAGCCCGCCTGGACCTTGCCGACGATCTTGGCCTTGCCGTCGACGAGGTCGACGACGACACCGTCCTCCGCGATGACGATGCGGTCCTTCGGGACGCCCGTCAGTGCGCCGAGTTCGGCATTGGCCCGCAGGTGGCGCCACTCGCCGTGGACCGGCATCAAGTTCTTCGGCTTGCAGATGTTGTAGAAGTACAGGAGCTCGCCCGCCGAGGCGTGGCCCGAGACATGGACCTTGGCGTTGCCCTTGTGGATGACGTCCGCGCCCCACCTGCTCAAGCCGTTGATCACGCGGTAGACCGCGTTCTCGTTACCCGGGATGAGGGAAGACGCCAGGATCACCGTGTCGCCGGGGACGATGCGGATCTGGTGGTCGCGGTTGGCCATCCGGGAGAGCGCCGCCATCGGCTCGCCCTGAGAGCCCGTGCAGACGAGTACGACCTCGTCGTCGGGAAGGTCGTCGAGCGTCTTGACGTCCACGACAAGGCCGGCCGGGACCTTCAGATATCCCAGGTCACGGGCGATCCCCATGTTGCGGACCATGGAGCGCCCGACGAAGGCAACACGGCGTCCGTACTCATGGGCCGCATCGAGGATCTGCTGGATGCGGTGGACGTGGCTGGCGAAGCTCGCCACGATGATCCGCTTCTGGGCGTTCGCGAACACCGTCCGCAGGACGTTGGAGATGTCCCGCTCGGGCGGGACGAAGCCCGGGACCTCGGCGTTGGTGGAGTCCGAGAGCAGCAGGTCGATGCCCTCTTCGCCCAGCCTGGCGAAGGTCGGGAGGTCCGTGAGGCGGCGGTCCAGCGGGAGCTGGTCCATCTTGAAGTCGCCGGTGTGGACCACCATGCCCGCGGGAGTACGGATGGCGACCGCCAGCGCGTCCGGGATGGAGTGGTTGACCGCGACGAACTCGCAGTCGAAGGGGCCGATGCGCTCGCGGTGTCCCTCCGTCACCTCGAGGGTGTACGGGCGGATGCGGTGCTCCTGGAGCTTCGCCTCGATCAGGGCGAGTGTCAGCTTGGAGCCGATCAGCGGGATGTCGGGCTTCAGCCGGAGCAGGAACGGGACGCCGCCGATGTGGTCCTCGTGCCCGTGCGTGAGCACGATGCCCTCGACGTCGTCGAGACGGTCCGCGATGGTGGAGAAGTCCGGCAGGATCAGGTCGATACCGGGCTGCTCCTCCTCGGGGAAGAGGACACCGCAGTCGACGATCAGCAGCCGGCCGTCGTACTCGAAGACCGTCATATTGCGGCCGATCTCGCCGAGGCCGCCGAGCGGGGTGACGCGCAGGCCGCCCTTGGGCAGCTTCGGCGGGGCGCCGAGTTCAGGATGCGGATGACTCAAAAGACTCTCCTCACCACGCACGCCACGTACCGCTGAGGCACGTGGCGTACATGACATTCGTGCACTTGCTGTTGTCTAGGTCTGACCGTTTCGGTCGGGTTTCGCTTATTCAGTTGTGAAGTCTGTGTCTAGAGCTGTACCCCACCGGCCGCGAGGTCGATCTTGAGCTGCGCGGTCTCCTCCGGGGAGAGCTCCACCAGGGGGAGCCGGAGCGGTCCGGCCGGCAGGCCCTGGAGGGTCAGTGCCGCCTTGGTCGTGATGACCCCCTGCGTACGGAACATGCCCGTGAACACCGGGAGCAGCTGCTGGTGGATCTCGGTGGCCTTCTGGACGTCACCGTTGAGGTAGGCGTCGAGGAGGGCACGAAGCTCCGGGGTGACGACGTGACCGACGACGGAGACAAAGCCGATCGCGCCGACCGAGAGCAGCGGGAGGTTGAGCATGTCGTCGCCGGAGTACCAGGCGAGACCGCTGCGGGCGATGGCCCAGCTGGCGCGGCCCAGGTCACCCTTGGCGTCCTTGTTGGCGACAATACGTGGATGCTCGGCGAGGCGCACGAGCGTTTCGGTGTCGATCGGGACGCCGCTTCGGCCGGGGATGTCGTAGAGCATCACGGGCAGTTCCGTGGCATCCGCAATGGCCGAGAAGTGCCGGAGCAGGCCCTCCTGCGGTGGCTTGTTGTAGTACGGCGTCACAGCCAACAGGCCGTGCGCGCCGGAGCGCTCGGCGGTACGGGCGAGTTCGATGCTGTGACGGGTGTCGTTGGTGCCGACACCGGCCACGACATGGGCACGGTCTCCGACCGCTTCCAGTACAGCCCGTACGAGCTGGTCTTTCTCCGCATCGCTGGTGGTCGGCGACTCACCAGTGGTGCCGTTGATGATCAGGCCGTCGTTGCCTGCGTCCACCAGATGGGTGGCAAGTCGCTGGGCACCGGCGAGGTCAAGTGCGCCGTCCGCCGTGAAGGGCGTGACCATAGCGGTGAGGACCCGCCCGAACGGGGTCTGCGGAGTGGAGATCGGAGCCATGGGTAACACGCTACTCGCTGCTCAGTACGCAGTGTCCCCTCGGGGGACGTGACGTAGAACGTGACAAGCGGAGCCCGGCACTGCCTGCTCGGGGGTTCAAGCAGTGCCGGGTCCGTTTGATCAGCCTAGATGACATTCTCGAAACGCCGCAATACGGACACTTCGCCAGCCGACCGTACGTCTGTGCCCTATGGAGCGATGCGACCGTTGGCGTTGAAGGCCGCATAGGTGAGCGGCATGAGCTTCGCCCAGTGGGCTTCCATCTTCTCGCCGACCATCTCGATCTCCCGCTGCGGGAAGGACGGGACCGTCGCCAGCTCGTGCTGGGTGCGCAGGCCGAGGAAGTGCATCAGCGAACGGGCATTGCAGGTCGCGTACATCGAGGAGAACAGGCCGACCGGGAGGACCGCACGGGCGACCTCGCGGGCGACGCCTGCGGCCAGCATCTCCTGATACGTCTCGTACGACCGGCGGTACGAGTCCTCCATGGACTCGGTCACGATCTTCTGCTGGTCCGCTGTGCCTTCGACGAAGACGTACTTGCCGGGGCGGCCCTCCTGGACCAGCTTGCGGTCCGCGCCCGGGACGTAGAAGACCGGCTGCAGCTCGCGGTAGCGGCCGGACTCCTCGTTGTACGACCAGCCCACGCGGTGCCGCATGAACTCACGGAAGACGAAGATCGGGGCGCTGATGAAGAAGGTCATCGAGTTGTGCTCGAAGGGGCTGCCGTGACGGTCCCGCATCAGGTAGTTGATCAGTCCTTTGGAGCGCTCCGGGTCCTTCTGCAACTCCTCCAGAGACTGCTCACCCGCCGTGGAGACTCGGGCGGCCCAGAGCACGTCGGAGTCGCCGGCGGTGTGCTTCACCAGTTCGACGGTGACATCGCTGCGGAAACTGGGTGTGACGGTCTCGGCGGGGGTGTCGGTCACCGACAGGGTCCTTCCAACGTCTTCGCTCGGGCGGCGCCCACTCTAGACCACCTTGCGCAGGGGCAATCTTCAGCTGTTTCGGCGAAATCCGGCACCGATCCGGTCTGCGGCTCGTCTGTACCAATAGCAGCGTTCCGTCTTACGTATCCAAGGAGAGTGCCCTGATGTTCCGCCGGCGAGAGGCCGTCCCTTTCGCATTCGTCGCCGAGGCCGATCGCTTCCGCAGTAACGTCGCTCCCCCGCCCCGCGAACGCGCCAGCGTCTCGCAGCTCGCGGGCCGTACCCTGGTCGGGCTGACGATCGCCTGCGGGCTGGCCGGCTCGCTGCTCTTCGGCCTTCCCGCGCTGGAATCCGGCCGGGCGCCGGTGCATTCGCAGCACTCCCAGGCGGCCGACGGGCGCTGACTCGTACGGACCCCCTGGAGTGGTCGGTCGGGGGGCTCCTCGGTAGCCTCACCGGCACAGCCCAATCGAGTGTGCTGGTGAGTGAGGATCAGTCGTGCCCCTGCCCTTTCTGACAGCCGACCGTGCATTTGGCACAGACGCCGCGAACACCGACGACGTCGCGCTGCCCTTCGACGATCACGACCACTGGCGGCGTCCGTACCGTCCGGGCCCCTGGCGGGTCGCCTCGGCGGCGTTGCTGCTGCTGCTCGCCTCGTTCGTGCTCATCGCGGCGATGATCATCGCGTTCGCCGGTGCGCTGCCGGGAGCGGGACTGTGCCTGGGAGTGGGGCTGGCGCTGATCGCCGCCGCGCTGCGGCTGCTGCGCGCGGGCGTCTGGGTCAGCAGGCACGGGGTGCGGCGCGTGGGCTTCTTCTCGACCACCACGGTGCCCTGGAACCGTGCTTCCGCGGTACGTACGGTGCAGCAGCCGGTGCGCTGGCTCGGGCTGCCGCGCACGGTGCAGGGCCAGGCGCTCGTCGTCGTGGGACAGGGCGGCGAGCCGCTGCCGCTGTTCACCGACCACAACGCTGACTTCCTGTCGCGCGCCGAGGCGTTCGACCGGGCGGCTGACACCGTCGAGGCCTGGGGGTCCGAGTACCGCCCGTCCTGACTGGCGGGCTCCGCTCCCGGCCCCCCGCGCCGCAACCCCGGGCGGGGCCGACTTTGCGCAGGGAGGGCCTACTTCTGCGGGACGCCGTCGTGCAGTGTGATCGCGCGCTGCATCGCCTTCCGGGCGCGCGGGGTGTCCCGGGCGTCGTGGTAGGCGACAGCGAGGCGGAACCAGCAGCGCCAGTCGTCCGGTGAATCCTCGGTCTCTGCGCGGCGCTCGGCGAACACGGCGTCCGCGGAGTCCCGGTCGATACGGCCGCCGGGCGTATGCCTCGGCTCATCGGCCGGCAGGCCGCCTTCGGCCTCCAGCTCACGGGCCAGCCGATGGGCACTGCGCGCGAAGCGGGTGTTGTGCCGGAGGAACCAGACACCGACGCACGGCAGCAGGAAAGCCACCGCGCCCATCCCCATGGCAGCCGGCTCACCGGTCAGCATGAGCAGTACACCTTCCAGCGCCACCACGCCGAAGACGATGACCAGCACCGTGGCGAGGAAGAAGTACGTGATCTTTCCACCCATGGCCGTCAGCCGAGGTCGAGGAAGTTTTCCAGGCCGAAGGTGAGGCCTGGGGTGGACACCACGCGGCGGACGCCGAGCAGGATGCCCGGCATGAAGCTGCTGTGATGCAGGGAATCGTGTCGGATGGTCAGCGTCTCGCCCTCGCCGCCGAGCAGTACTTCCTGGTGGGCGAGGAGTCCGCGAAGCCGGATGGCGTGCACGGGGACGCCGTCGACGTCCGCGCCGCGGGCGCCGTCCAGCGCGGTGACGGTCGCGTCGGGCTGCGGTGCACAGCCCGCCTCGGCACGGGCCGCCGCGATGAGCTGGGCGGTGCGGGTGGCGGTGCCACTCGGGGCGTCGGCCTTGTTCGGGTGGTGCAGCTCGACGACCTCGACAGACTCGAAGTAACGCGCTGCCTGCTGCGCGAACTTCATGGTGAGGACCGCTCCGATGGAGAAGTTCGGCGCGATGAGCACGCCGGTCTCCGGCGATGCGGCGAGCGAGGTGTTCAGCTGCGCGAGGCGTTCGTCGGTCCAGCCGGTGGTGCCGACGACCGCGTGAATGCCGTGGCGTACGCAGAAGTCGAGATTGCCCATCACGGAGGCCGGGGTGGTCAGTTCGACCACGACCTGGGCGCCGGACTCCACCAGGGCTTCCAGCTTGTCGCCCCGGCCGAGTTCCGCGACCAGTTCCATGTCGTCGGCGGCCTCGACGGCTCGTACCGCTTCCGAGCCGATACGGCCCTTGGCGCCGAGAACGGCCACGCGCAGCTTGCTCATTGCTCTCTTTCCCTAACGTTAGGAGACCGCTTCGTCGAGTCGGTCCGCCTGCTTGTCCTTGAGCGGACCGATCACCGACAACGATGGGCGCTGTCCCAGGATCTCGCGCGCCACCGCCCGCACCTCGTCCGGGGTGACGGCGGCTATCTGCGCGAGCATGTCGTCGACCGACATCTGCGAACCCCAGCACAGCTCGCTCTTGCCGATACGGTTCATCAGGGCGCCCGTGTCCTCGAGGCCGAGCACTGTCGAGCCTGAGAGCTGGCCGACGGCGCGGCCGATCTCCTCGTCCGACAGACTGTCCGAAGCGACCCGGTCGAGCTCGTCGCGGCAGATCTTGAGCACGTCGTGGACCTGGCTGGGCCGGCAGCCTGCGTAGACGCCGAAGAGTCCGGTGTCGGCGAAGCCCGAGGTGTACGAGTACACGCTGTAGGCGAGGCCGCGCTTCTCCCGTACCTCCTGGAAGAGGCGGGACGACATGCCGCCGCCGAGGGCCGTGTTCAGTACTCCCAGCGCCCAGCGGCGGTCGTCGGTGCGGGCCAGGCCCGGCATGCCGAGGACCACATGGGCCTGCTCGGTCTTGCGACCGAGCAGTTCGACGCGTCCGGCGGTGCGCAGGGAGCGGTGCCCGTCGCGGGGCGGGGTGGGGGCCGCGTCCGTACGGGACAGGGCGCCGGCCTTCTCGAAGGCGTTGCGCACCTGGCGTACGACCGTGGCGTGGTCGATGTTGCCCGCGGCGGCCACGACCAGGTGGGTCGGGTCGTAGTGCTTCTTGTAGAAGCGGCGGACGCGGTCCGCGGTGAGCGCGTTGACGGTGTCGACGGTGCCGAGGACCGGGCGGCCGAGAGGGGTGTCCCCGAACATGGTGTGCGCGAACAGGTCGTGCACACAGTCGCCCGGGTCGTCCTCGGTCATCGCGATCTCCTCGAGGATGACGCCGCGCTCGGCGTCGACGTCCTCCTGCTGGATCAGCGAGCCGGTGAGCATGTCGCAGACCACGTCGATGGCGAGCGGCAGGTCGGTGTCGAGCACCCGTGCGTAGTAGCAGGTGTACTCCTTCGCCGTGAAGGCGTTCATCTCGCCGCCGACCGCGTCGATCGCCGAGGAGATGTCGAGGGCGGAGCGCTTGTGCGTGCCCTTGAACAGGAGGTGCTCGAGGTAGTGCGTGGCGCCGCCCAGCGACGGCGTCTCGTCTCGGGAGCCGACGTTCGCCCAGATCCCGAAGGTGGCGGAGCGCACGGACGGCAGGGTCTCGGTGACGACGCGCAGGCCGCCGGGGAGGACGGTGCGGCGGACCGTGCCGATGCCGTTCTCGCCCTTGAGAAGCGTTTGGGTACGGGCGACGGCCCGCGCCTCCGAGGAGGTGCGGGCCGTCACACGGGAACTACGCGACGTCACTTGTCGGTGTCGTCCTTCTTGTCTTCGGCGTCCTCGACCTCGATCACGGGGATCAGGGAGAGCTTGCCGCGGGAGTCGATCTCGGCGATCTCGACCTGGACCTTGGAGCCGACCGCGACGACGTCCTCGACGTTCTCCACACGCTTGCCACCGGCGAGCTTGCGGATCTGCGAGATGTGCAGCAGGCCGTCCTTGCCCGGCATGAGGGAGACGAACGCACCGAAGGTGGTGGTCTTGACGACCGTACCCAGGTAGCGCTCGCCGACCTCCGGCATGGTCGGGTT
The DNA here is from genome assembly GCF_035918095.1 of Streptomyces sp. NBC_01750. Taxonomy (NCBI): domain Bacteria; kingdom Bacillati; phylum Actinomycetota; class Actinomycetes; order Kitasatosporales; family Streptomycetaceae; genus Streptomyces; species Streptomyces sp. NBC_01750. The sequence goes on along the minus strand of NZ_CP109137.1, from coordinate 6,485,360 downwards.
GGCGATCGCGTTGATCGTGGCGCGGGCGGCCTCGGCCTGCGAGCCCTGCTGGGCACCGATGTAGATGGTGCCGTCGTCCTCGATCGTGATGTCGGCGCCGGTGTCCTCCTGGATCTGGTTGATCATCTTGCCCTTGGGGCCGATGACCTCACCGATCTTGTCCACCGGGATCTTGACGGTGATGATCCGCGGGGCGTTCGGGGACATCTCGTCCGGGACGTCGATGGCCTCGTTCATCACATCGAGGATGTGGAGGCGGGCGTCGCGGGCCTGCTTCAGCGCGGCGGCCAGGACCGAGGCGGGGATGCCGTCGAGCTTGGTGTCGAGCTGGAGCGCGGTGACGAAGGTCTTCGTACCGGCGACCTTGAAGTCCATGTCACCGAAGGCGTCCTCCGCACCGAGGATGTCGGTGAGGGCGACGTAGTGCGTCTTGCCGTCGATCTCCTCGGAGATCAGGCCCATGGCGATACCGGCGACCGGGGCCTTGAGGGGCACACCGGCGTTCATCAGCGACATGGTGGAGGCGCAGACAGAGCCCATGGACGTCGAGCCGTTGGAGCCCAGCGCCTCGGAGACCTGGCGGATGGCGTACGGGAACTCCTCGCGCGTCGGCAGCACCGGCACGATGGCGCGCTCGGCGAGCGCACCGTGGCCGATCTCGCGGCGCTTCGGCGAACCGACGCGGCCGGTCTCACCGACGGAGTACGGCGGGAAGTTGTAGTTGTGCATGTAGCGCTTGCGGGTCACCGGCGAAAGGGTGTCCAGCTGCTGCTCCATACGGAGCATGTTGAGGGTGGTGACGCCCAGGATCTGGGTCTCGCCACGCTCGAACAGCGCCGAACCGTGCACGCGCGGGATGGCCTCGACCTCGGCGGCGAGCGTACGGATGTCCGTGACGCCACGGCCGTCGATACGGACCTTGTCCTTGATGACGCGCTCGCGGACCAGCTTCTTGGTCAGCGCCCGGTAGGCACCGGAGATCTCCTTCTCGCGGCCCTCGAACTGCGGGAGCAGCTTCTCGGCGGCGATCTCCTTGATGCGGTCGAGCTCGGCCTCGCGCTCCTGCTTGCCGGCGATGGTGAGCGCCTGCGTGAGCTCGCTCTTGACGGCGGCGGTCAGCGCCTCCAGGACGTCGTCCTGGTAGTCGAGGAAGACCGGGAACTCGCCGGTGGGCTTGGCGGCCTTGGCGGCGAGTTCCGACTGGGCCTTGCAGAGCGCCTTGATGAAGGGCTTCGCGGCCTCGAGGCCGGCGGCGACGATCTCCTCGGTCGGCGCCTCGGCGCCGCCCTTGACGAGCTCGATGGTCTTCGGGGTGGCCTCGGCCTCGACCATCATGATCGCGACGTCGCCGTCCTCGAGGACGCGACCGGCGACCACCATGTCGAAGACGGCGTCCTCGAGCTCGGTGTGCGTCGGGAAGGCGACCCACTGGCCCTTGATCAGGGCGACACGGGTGCCGCCGATCGGGCCGGAGAAGGGCAGGCCGGCCAGCTGCGTGGAGCAGGAGGCGGCGTTGATCGCGACCACGTCGTACAGGTGGTCGGGGTTGAGCGCCATGATCGTCTCGACGATCTGGATCTCGTTGCGCAGGCCCTTCTTGAAAGAGGGGCGCAGCGGGCGGTCGATCAGGCGGCAGGTGAGGATCGCGTCCTCGGAGGGCCGGCCCTCACGACGGAAGAAGGAGCCGGGAATCTTGCCGGCTGCGTACATCCGCTCCTCGACGTCCACCGTCAGGGGGAAGAAGTCGAGCTGGTCCTTGGGCTTCTTGGAAGCGGTGGTGGCCGACAGCACCATGGTGTCGTCGTCCAGGTACGCCACGGCGGAACCGGCGGCCTGCTTGGCCAGGCGGCCCGTCTCGAAGCGGATGGTGCGGGTGCCGAAGGTTCCGTTGTCAATAACGGCCTCGGCGTAGTGGGTCTCGTTCTCCACTAGCGTTTTCTCCTCGTCTTCGTCCCCTCGCCCGTGTGGCGGAGGACGTGGCGGAGAAGCTCTCGTTCTGCGGGCCGGTCTTCGATCGAAGCTCCCGGGGTGTTGTTCTCCGGGGGCCACTACCGAGGACCGGCGGCGGGGAGACGGCTTCTCGCTCGTTCAGTTCTGCTCTACGCGATCCAGACTAATTGGCGTCCGGCAGGTCGCGCACGTACAGCAAAGGGAGCGGCCCCCTAAGAGTGGGAACCGCTCCCTCCACCAACGTCTTACTTGGCGCCGCCGGCCGCACCACGGCGGATGCCGAGGCGGTCGACGAGCGCACGGAAGCGCTGGATGTCCTTCTTGGCCAGGTACTGCAGCAGACGGCGGCGCTGGCCGACCAGGATCAGCAGACCACGGCGGGAGTGGTGGTCGTGCTTGTGCGTCTTGAGGTGCTCGGTCAGGTCCGAGATACGGCGGGAGAGCATCGCAACCTGGACCTCGGGGGAGCCGGTGTCGCCCTCCTTGGTGCCGAACTCGGTCATGATCTGCTTCTTCGTAGCGGCGTCGAGAGACACTCGGTACTCCTCTTTTGGTGTTCGATGCGCCCACGAGTGCCCCTGGTCTTGATCTCAGGGGAGCTTCCGTGACTCGGAGGCGAAGGTCCGATGAGCGCAGACCGCAGAGTTTCTCGAGGAATCTCCGGAGGTCGCGTACACAAACGGCCGTCACACAGCGTACCAGCCCGCGGCGGCGCTTCCGGCGGGTGCTGTCAGCCGGTCAGCGAGCGGGCCGCGCTGTAGACGTCGAGTACGGCGAGGCAGAGCGGGACCAGCGAGAGCAGCACCAGACCCTCGGTGAGGTCGAGCAGCCGGCCCCAGAAGGGCGAGAGGCCCTTCCTCGGGATGACCAGGCCGATCGCGGTGATCACGGCCGCGCCGGCGGCGACGGCGGCGGTGAGCCAGATCGTACGGATGTCCAGGCCCCCTCGGTCCCCGTACATCAGGAGATCCTTGACCAGGTCGACGGGCGGGTTCAGGGAGAGTCCGAGGATCAGCAGCGCCACGGCGGCGATGCCGGCCACCAGGGTGCAGGCGACCTGCGAGGTGTAGCGGAAGAGCCGGGCGCGCAGCAGCATCGCGAGACCGGCGGCCAGCGCGAGGACCTGGCCCCAGATGCTGCTGGAGAAGCCGAGTACGGCGGCGCAGCCGACGACGACAGCGGCGCAGCCGCCGACCAGGCCGAGCAGCATCTCGTGGCCGCGGCGGGCCTGGGCCGCTATCCGCTCGGCGTCGACGGGCTGGGCCTCGGGCATCTCATTGGGGTCGGCGAAGGCGTCGTCGTATCCCTCGGCCGCGCTGCGCGGTGACGCGTAGCCGATGGGCAGCCGGGCGAAGCGGGCGGAGAGGCCGGGCAGGAAGGCGACAAGGCCGATGGCGACCGGGGCGACGGCGGCGGCCGTCTCGGTGGCGGAGGACTCGGCGAGGATCATCAGGAAGGTCGCGAGGGTGCCGGTGGCGCCCAGGAAGGTGGCCGCGACGAAGGGGGCGTCGCCGCTGGGGGTGAGCGCGACCAGGGCGACGGCGGCGACCAGCACGGTCACGCAGCCGAGCAGGAACTGCAGGCGGCCGGGGCCGTCACCGGCGTCGGGACCGATGATTCCGGAGCCCGCGATGAGCAGCAGCGGCAGCGCGCCGAGCCCGAGGGCGACGGCGGTGGCACGGTCCGAGTACACCCTGGCCCGTACGCCCGCGAAGGCGGTGAGCAGCAGTCCGCCCGCGCCCGCGATGATGCCCGGCAGGCTGTGCATGTCGTGGCGGACCGGGTCGGCGAACCAGAGCACGAAGCCCATCAGGACCAGCAGCAGGACACCGCCGACGAGGCCGGCACCGCGCAGCAGGTCGTCGCTCCACAGATGGCGGTCGCGGGTGACCGCGGAGGCGACGGCGTCGGAGACATCGTCGAAGACGGCGGGCGGCAGTGACTCGGCGAAGGGACGCAGGCTCAAGACCTCGCCGTCCAGCACCTGTTGGGCCGCGAGCGTGCGGGCGCCGTCGAGTACGGTGCCGTCGCGGCGTACCAAGTGGTAGCCGGTCGGGGCCCCCGGGGCCTGCGTCTGGCCGGTCAGGCGCAGGATTTCCGGGTAGACGTCGGCGACTGCGATGTCCTCGGGGAGGGCAACATCGATTCGGCTGTCCGGCGCCACGACGGTGACGCGGCAGAAGCCGGTCGCTGCGGTCGTACTCACTGTCTGGACCCCCTGGTTCGCGCTGATTCGCGGTTGCGCACGGTGCGCGCGCCACCCTACCGGGACACATGACAAGGGTCTGCAAGTAGGATCACCGTCGCGCGGAGGGAAGTCCGCAGCAGAGGCAGTCACGGGGGCGCCGGCGCGGAATCAGCCCGTCCGTCTTCCGTCCGTATCGAGGGATTGATGCTCCGGTGAGCCAGATCGTCGTGAAACGCCCGCCGAGGTCGCTGCCGCCTGAAGTGCCCGCGGAGGAGCTGGCTCTGGAGGCTCCGCCGGAGCTGCCGCGGGGTCAGCAGGAGGGCATGCTGATGCAGATCCTGCCGGTCCTCGGCATGGGCTCATCGGTGGTCTTCTTCTTCTCGCCGCAGGCGCCCCCGTTCATGCGCATCATGGGTGTGATGATGCTGGTCTCGACCGTGGGGATGGTCGTCGCCCAGATCGTCAGGTTCCGCAAAGGTACGCAGGGGCAAATGGCAGATGTCCGCCGCGACTACCTCAAATACCTCGCGCAGACGCGGCGCACGGTGCGCAAGACCGCACGCAAGCAGCGTGACGCGCAGCTCTATCTCCACCCCGCCCCCGAACAGCTCTGGTCCGTGGTGGCCGAGGGCTCACGGGTCTGGGAACGGCGCGTGGGCGACAACGACTTCGGGCAGGTGCGCGTCGGTCTCGGCGCGCAGCAGCTGGCCACACCGCTCATAGCGCCCGACACCGCGCCGGTGGACGAGCTGGAGCCGCTGTCGGCCGGTGCGATGCAGCAATTCCTGGCGGTGCACGGCTCGTTGGACGGGCTGCCGATGGCGGTCTCGATCCGCGCTTTCTACCACGTGACGGTCTCCGGCGAGCCGGAGTCGGCGCAGTCCGCGGCGCGGGCGCTGGTCTCCCAGCTGGTGACGCTGCACTCCCCGGAGGACCTGATGGTCGCGGTGGTGGCGGCGCCGGGGGCGGTCGCGCGCTGGGACTGGACGAAGTGGCTGCCGCATACGCAGGTGCCCGGCCAGGTGGACGGCGCCGGTACGAAGCGGCTGTTCGGCGACGACCTCGGTGAGCTGGAGCAGCTGCTCCACAGCCGCCTCGACGGGCGGTCGCGGTTCAGCCGGGAGAACCAGCCGGTCCTGGACCAGCCGCACATCATCGTCGTACTGGACGGCGGGATGGTGCCGCCGGACTCGCTGTTCGCGGCGGCCGAGGGCCTGCAGGGCGTGACCATCGTCGAAGTCGTCTCCGGTGATCTGGACGAGCCCCGCGGCGGTCTTTCGGTGGTCGTACGGCCCGGGCGGCTGCGTCTCGAGTCCGGCTCACGGGTCGCGTACGAGGGTGTGCCGGACGGGATTTCGCTGCCGGCCGCCGAGGCCCTCTCACGTCAGCTCGCGCCGCTGCGGATGGGCGGTGGCGACGACGACGAACCGCTGCTCGCCAACCTGGACTTCACCGATCTGCTGAATCTGGGCGACGCCGGGTCCATCGATGTGGCCCGCACCTGGCGGCCGCGGTCGGTGGCCGAGCGGCTTCGGGTGCCGATCGGTGTCGGCGAGGACGGCCAGCCGGTGATGCTGGACCTCAAGGAGGCCGCGCAGGAGGGCATGGGCCCGCACGGTCTGTGCATCGGCGCCACCGGTTCCGGTAAGTCGGAGCTGCTGCGCACCCTGGTGCTCGGTCTCGCGGTCACGCATACGTCGGAGACGCTGAACTTCGTCCTCGCGGACTTCAAGGGTGGCGCGACCTTCACCGGAATGTCGCAGATGCCGCACGTCGCGGCCGTGATCACCAACCTGGCTGACGACCTCACGCTGGTCGACCGCATGGGTGACGCGATCCGCGGTGAGTTGCAGCGCAGGCAGGAGCTGCTGCGCTCGGCGGGCAACTACGCCAACATCCACGACTACGAGAAGGCACGCGCCGCGGGTGCCCCGCTGGAGCCGCTCGCCTCGCTCGTCCTGGTCATCGACGAGTTCTCCGAACTTCTCACCGCCAAGCCCGACTTCATCGACATGTTCATTCAGATCGGCCGTATCGGCCGTTCGCTGGGTGTGCATCTGCTGCTCGCCTCGCAGCGCCTGGAGGAGGGCAAGCTGCGCGGCCTCGACACCTATCTCTCGTACCGGATCGGTCTGCGGACCTTCTCGGCGGCCGAGTCGCGCACGGCACTGGGTGTGCCCGACGCGTACCACCTGCCGTCGGTGCCCGGTTCCGGTTATCTGAAGTTCGGTACGGACGAGATGACCCGCTTCAAGGCGGCGTACGTCTCCGGTACGTACCGCACCGGTGGCCCGGATCTGTCGGTGGGCCACCTGCCCATCGATCGGCGGCCCGCGGTGTTCACCGCGACCGAGGTACCGGTCGTGTACGCGGCACCCGACCCGGCCGCGATGGCCGCCGCCAACGCCGCCGAGGACGAGGCGCTCGCCGACACGGTGCTCGATGTGATCGTGCGCAAGCTGGAGGGTCAGGGTGTGCCCGCCCACCAGGTGTGGCTGCCGCCGCTGGACCAGGCGCCCACGCTGGACCAGCTGCTGCCCGGTCTCGCGCCGACCGCGGACCGCGGTCTCACCGCGACCGAGTACACGCGTCCTGGCGGTCTCACCGTCCCGCTCGGCCTGATCGACAAGCCCTTCGAGCAGCGCCGCGAGGTGCTGTACCGGGACTTCTCGGGAGCGGCGGGCCACATGATGGTCGTCGGCGGCCCGCAGTCCGGCAAGTCGACGCTGATGCGGACGCTGATCTCGTCGTTCGCGCTCACCCACACCCCGGCCGAAGTGCAGTTCTACGCCCTGGACTTCGGCGGTGGCGGTCTGTCCTCGCTCTCCGACCTGCCGCACGTCGGCGGTGTCGCCTCGCGCCTCGACCCGGAGCGGGTGCGCCGTGCGGTCGCGGAGGTGATGGGCGTACTCAACCGGCGTGAGGAGTTCTTCCGCGCCAACAGCATCGATTCCATCGCCACCTACCGGCGCAAGCGCGCCGCCGGGGAACTGCCCGGCGAGGCCTGGGGAGATGTCTTCCTGGTCATCGACGGCTGGGGCGGCTTCAAGAACGACTACGAGATGCTGGAGCCGGTCGTCGCGGATCTCACGGCCCGCGGTCTGGGCTACGGCATCCATGTCATCATCACCGCCGCCCGCTATATGGAGGTGCGTGCGGCGCTCAAGGACCAGATGCTGGGACGGCTGGAGCTGCGGCTCGGTGACGTCATGGACTCGGAGTTCGACCGCAAGGTCGCGGCAAACGTTCCGGCCGGCGTGCCGGGCCGTGGCCAGGTCCCGGAGAAGCTGCACTTCATGACGGCTCTGCCGCGTATCGACTCGATCAGCAGCTCCGGTGATCTGTCGGAGGGCTCGGCCGCCTTCGTGCAGGCGGTCAAAGGGAACTGGGCGGGGCCTGCGGCGCCGACCGTCCGGCTGCTGCCGCGCCGGCTGCCCGCCGAGCAGCTGCCCAAGGGCTTCGAGTATCCGCAGCACGGCATCGCGATCGGCATCGACGAGACGAACCTGGAGCCGGTGTTCGTCGACTTCGAGAGCGACCCGTTCTTCCTGATCTTCGGCGAGAGCGAGTCCGGGAAGACGGCACTGCTGCGGCTGATTGCCAAGCAGATCTCCGAGCGTTACACCCCGGAGCAGGCGCGGATCGTGGTCGGCGACTACCGGCGCACGATGCTGGAGGCCGTACCGGCCTCGCATCTGCTGGAGTACGCGCCGATGACGTCCGCGATGGAAATGCACATGGACGCGATCAACACGGTGATGGGCAAGCGTGCGCCGAAGCCGGACATCACTCCGCAGCAGCTGCGCGACCGCAGCTGGTGGACGGGGCCGCAGCTCTTCGTCATCGTCGACGACTACGAGCTGGTCGCCACCAACTCCGTCAATCCGCTGTCGGTGCTGGTGGAGAATCTGCCCTTCGCGCGTGATGTCGGCATCCGCTTCATCATCGCGCGCAGCGCGGCGGGAGCTTCACGGTCGATGTACGAGTCGTTCATGCAACGGATCAAGGAGCTGGGCGCGCAGGGCGTCATCCTCTCCGGCGACCCGGGCGAGGGAGACATCCTCGGCAATGTCCGGGCGCGTCCGATGCCGCCGGGACGTGGCACCTTCGTGTCCCGCAAGCGGGGCGCACCACTGGTCCAGGTGGGCTGGCTGGCGGATCACTAGTCCCTCGCAGCACACGTTCCGGCAGCCGTCAAGGCTGTCGGAACGCACCAAGTAGTGTGGTCACGCACCTCGTTCATCGCACCTGGGAGGGACCGCGCCGATGGCTGACGCAAGCGAGAAGGAACGCCAGAAGGAAGAGCTGTACGCCCTCGACATCTCCGGCGTGGAGTGGCTCAGCGCGCCCGGCACGGCGAAGGACGAGGAGCGCGTCGAGATCGCGCATCTGCCCGGCGGAGCGGTCGCGATGCGCTCCTCGCTGGAGCCCGAGACGGTGCTGCGGTACACGGAGGCCGAGTGGCGCGCGTTCGTGCTCGGCGCGCGCGACGGCGAGTTCGACCTCAAGTAGACGGCCGTACGACGGATACGACGGAGGGGTTGCCCGCTCAGGCGGGCAACCCCTCTGTCTGTGGAGCAGAGCTCGTCACATCATCATGCGGAAGCGAGCGGCGTTGCCCTTGTCCGTGTCCTGGTAGCCGACGACGGACTCGCGGAGCAGGCGCGCGATCGTGTGCAGGTCCGTGGTCAGTCCGTCCATGTCGGCGGTGAGCTGCGACTGGATCGCGACGTAGGCCTCCTTGGCCTCACCGTCCCAGCCGCCCGCGACGTTCCTCACGTGGGTCATGAGGGTGGTGAGCTGTTCCGTCAGGTCCGAGGCGGTCTTCGTGGTGTCGCTTGCCGCCTGCGTCACTGTGTCGTAGTTGACTTGCATGGTCATTCTTTACTCCTGGTGGCGAAGTTCAGCGAACGGTGCGGACGGCACTCACATGCCGAGAATGGCGCTCTCGTTGGCCTTGGTGTGAGCGTTTTCCATCTTGGCGAACGACGACATGCGCTCCCGCTCCTGCTCGTCGAAGCCGTCGGCGCTCATCTTCACCAGGTTCTGGAGGTTCTCCAGGTCACGCTTCACGCTCGAAAGCTTCTTGTTCAGCTCGGCCTGCGTGATGTCGTACTGCGCGCTCGCCGCACCCTTCCAGCCACCCTGAATGAGGTCGACCACGCGGTTGAGGTCGCGGATGCGCTCACCCAGCGTGGTCTCGAAGTGCTGGATCTTGCCGGAGAGATCCCCAATATCGCTACTGGTTACCTTCAGGTCTTTACCCGACATCTGTGCCCCTTCTTCCTACGACGGCGCTGTAGACGGAAGCCGATTGGATGCCGCCCCCGTGCCGGACACAGTCCTCACTGAGTCCTACCGTCACTCTATCCACTTGGTACGACGGTTCCAACTGCAAAGTCCCGTAAGGAGACTTGGCTCACTGGGCCCTTCTGCGCCGGGTGTCCCGGATGACCGTTGCCGCCCCGGCGACCACTGCCACCAGTACGACGCCAATGCCCAACGCGTAGGTTGCGTACCGCTCCTTGCGTTCCTGAGCCGTCTCGGTCATCGCCAGATGCGCCGCCTCCGGCGCGGGCGGCTTCGGCGGGCCGGGGTCGGCGTGCGGTGCGTCGATCGGGCCGCCGTCGCCGCTGAGGGCGCGCACCGGGTCGATCACGCCCCAACCGACGAAGCTGTCCTTGCCGTTGATGCTGCGCTCGGCGGTCTGCTCGATCTGCGCGATGATCTGCGGCACGGTCCACTCGGGGTACTTGGCCTTCAGCAGCGCCGCGACCCCGGCGACGTACGGCGCGGAGAAACTGGTGCCGTTGTCGACGCACTGCCCGTTTCCGGGGACGGTGGAGACGACGTCGACTCCCGGGGCGGCGATGCCGACGAAGCCGCCCGCCTGCGAGAAGACCGCCCGTTCGTTGTTGCGGTCGGAGGAGGCCACGGCGAGAACGCCCGGGAACGCGGCGGGGTAGGTGTCCTTCAGCTTGCCGTTCATACCGTCGTTGCCGGCGGAGGCGACCACGACGATCTTCTTCTGGATCGCCCGCTGTATCGCCTTGTTGAGGGCCGAGTCGAGCGAGAGCGGCTTCGTCGTGTCCTGAGAGATGTTGATGACGTCGGCGCCCTTGGTGATGGCGTGCTCGATCGCCGTGGCCATCGTCTTGTCGTTGCCGCTGTTCTTCTCGTCGTTCTGGCGGATCGGGATGATGGTGGCCTCGGGCGCGAGTCCCACGAAGCCTGTGCCCTTGCGGGGGCGCGCGGCGATGATCCCGGCGACCTTGGTGCCGTGGCCGACGTCGTCGACCGTGCCATCGGTCTTGCCGCGCTTGTCGTCGCTCGAGCTGTCCTTGTCGGGCTTGAGGAAGTCCTTGCCCGCGGAGGCGTCGACGGCAGACTTGAGCTGGACGTTGTCGTTGTCCACGCCGGTGTCGATGACCGCGACCCGGACGCCCTTGCCCCTGGTGTCCTGCCACAGCTCGTCGAGCAGCACCCGCTGGAGCGGCCAGGGGATCCCCTCGATCTGCCTCTTCATCGGGAAGGTGCACTCACCGCTGCCGTTGATGCCCAGCGGGTGCGGGGCTTCATCGGCATATGCGGCCGGGGACACCGCCGACAGACCCGTCAGCGCCGCCGCGGCGGTCAGCAGAACGGTCTTCCTGCGCAGGTGCAGCATCGGTCGCACTCCTCTACGAACCCTGCGGCTGACGCGCGCTGTTGGTGTCGAGCCGGGGCCCCTTGGACAGGAACTCCGACCAGTTGATCGGCACAAGGGTCGGAGTGACCTTCTCGTAGCCGAGCCGGATCTGCGCCTGGCTGGGCTCGGGGCGGCCGTCCTGCTGCTTCTCCTGGTCGCCCGTGCCGATGTCGGAGCGGTCCGCGTCGCTGTCGCCGTTCGCCTGGACGGCGTACCGCAGTCCGGTGTCGGTCACCAGGAACAGCGAGCCGTCGGGCTTGGTCTGCTTGCCCTGGACCTGCGTGTAGAGAAGGCCGGTTCCGGGGGTGACATAGGTGCTGGTGCCGCCTGCGGTGATCTCCGCCGGGTACTCGGAGCCGGCCCAGGTGGACAAGGTCGTACGGCCCTTCTCATCGACCTTGCGCAACACGCTGCAGACGGTGTCGCGGTCGCCGCCCGCGGAGTTGACCTGCTTCGACCTGAGCGAGGGCCAGCGGTTCTGGGCGGCGAAGAAGTCGCTTTCCGGGGCGATCGACGCCGCGTCGACGCCGACCGCCTCGCCGCGCATATTGAGCGTGTCGGTCTGCGGGGAGTTGATGAGCAGCCAGGCGGTGAAGCCGGAGACCGGCTGGACCTTGCCGGGCAGCACGACGTACTGCTGTGGCCCGGAGCCGGTCTGCGCCTCCAGGACCATGCCGACCTTGTCCTGCTCGCCCGTCAGCCCGCCGCCGATACCGGCGCTCACGCCGACCTGGCCGGGGATGACGGGAAAGTCGACCGGGGTGCCGTCGTGCAGCGTCGCCAGCCAGTCGTCGGTGACGGACTGCGGCTGCTTGCTGCCGACGAGGGCGCGGGTGAGGATCCCGGCATCGGACTGGCTGCCGCGGACCAAGTACTTGGTGCCGCCGGCGTCCACGAGGTAGCGCAGCCCGTTCTGGCCCTTGACGTACAGGACTTGGCCGCCGCTGAGGCGCTGCTCGCCCTCGGTCCGCTTCAGATCGCGCTCGCCCAGGACGAAGGTCGCCTTCTGCACGGTGTTGCCCTTGCCGCCACCGGGCTGCTCGCAGACCGCCCAGCGCTTGGACTCGGCGGCCTCCTTGGCGCTGGGCAGCCGGTCGGGCGCGTAGGGGATACCGAGGATCGGCCCGCGCGGGGGTTTGCCCGAGTCCAGGATGTCGTCGCTGACCTGGATCACCTTGAACTGCTGGGGGGTGAGCAGCAGTCGGGCGGACGCGAGGTTCAGTACGGGGTGGAGGAGGACCTTCTTGTTCTTGCCCGTGCCGGTGGTGAGCACCACGTAGCGCGTGGTGGAGTCCTTGCCGACGATCACATTGGTGAAGGGCTTCGCCCAGTCCTTGGGAGCCTTGGGCTTGAACATACCGAAGGCCCCGAACCCCGCCAGAATCAGCGCACCGACGATGACGCTGGGTATGACGGCACGCATGGGGCGCGGCGCCCCCTCCTCCGTACCTGTGGTGGAGGGTTGGAGGAATGCCGCCACCGTGCGCTTCTTCGCAAAGGTGTACGCGTTGAGCTCATCCCGCCGTGATGCCATGAGTCCCCATTGGTAAAGAAGGCACTGATCTCCCCGCGGGGGCCTTGTGGTGAGCACGGTCCCCGGGCCCTGGTTGTCGGACCGGCCCCCTACTATGCCTGTTGATCGACGGTGCTTGTGGGGCGGGTAGGGTGATCCAGCCGCCAGGAGCCTTGCTACGCAGGGCCGGACAGGGGTGATCGGGATGAATTGGGGCCTAATGAACTGGGGGGTGGCGGATTAATGGCTTCCGCGACGCGGGTGCGGCCGGCACCCCACGGGCAGGCCTCGGTACGGCCCACCGCGCCGTCCCAGGGACCGGCGGCACCCCGACTCAAGGCACGACCCGGGCACTTCGGTTCGTTCCGACTGCAACAACTCGTACTGATCGAGATCGCCGCTGCGCTGCTCCTTTTGGCCTGGGCGATCGATCCGCTGATGCTGGTTCCCGCCTTTGTGGCGGCCGCGCTGCTGGTGCTGCTGGCCCTGCTGCGCAGACACCGGCGCTCGATGCCCGAGTGGCTAGCCACCGTCTTCGCGCTCCGGGCGCGCAGGCGCAGGGCCGCATCGCTGGTACTCCCGTCCGATACGGAACCGGGGCTCGCGCCCGTCGTCGAGTGCGACCCCGCCCTGCGGACGTACACCTACAGCGACCGCGACCGACGGCCGGTGGGCATGATCGGCGACGGGACCTTCCTGACGGCCCTGCTGCAGGTCGAGTCGGACGCCACGGCCCTGCGCTGCGACCGTACCGCCAGGCCGCTGCCGATGACTCTGCTGCGCGATGTACTCGACGTCGACGGCATCCGGCTGGAGTCGGCACAGATCGTCCAGCACACCCAGCCCGCGCCCGCACCGCATCTGCCGCAGCAGTCGGTCGCCGCACGCAACTACGCACCGCTGCAGGCCCAGACCGGGTCGCCCGCGATACGGATCACCTGGATCGCGCTCAAGCTCGACCCTGAACTCTGCCCGGAAGCGGTGGCGGCGCGCGGCGGCGGTCTCGAGGGCGCGCAGAAGTGCCTGGTGCGGACTGCCGACCAGCTGGCGAGCCGGCTGACCGGCGCCGGATTCCGGGCCACCGTGCTGACCGAGGAAGAGCTGACGGCGGCCATCGCCACCTCTTCCTGCGCCAGCCCGATGGCCATCGCACAGGCGAGCCGGGCGGAGACGCCCGCGCCGCGCACCCAGGAAACCTCGCGCACCTGGCGCGTCGACGACCGCCGCCACACCACCTACTGGGTGAGCCGCTGGCCCCAACTCGGCGGCGGCGGGGCCCCCATGCCGCAGCTCGTCGCCCTGCTCACCTCCATTCCCGCGCTGGCCACCACCTTCAGCCTCACGCTGGGGCACGGCGACCGGCAGGGCGTGACGGTCAGCGGGCATGTCCGCATCACCGGGCGCAGCGACGAGGAACTGGTGGCCGCGCGCCATGAACTGGAGCGCGCCGCCCGCGGGGTCAAGACCGGGCTGGTGCGGCTCGACCGTGAGCAACTGCCCGGCATGCTCGCCACACTGCCGCTCGGGGGAGCCCGCTGATGTCTGTGCCTGCCGCCAAGCCTCGTATCGGCTTCGGACTGATCGGACCTCGCCGGGACCGGCATGCGCTGTCGGTGGACCAGCTGTCCTCGCTCGCGCTGCCGGTCGGCGACGACGGAGTGGTCATCGGCGTCGACGCCGAGAGCAAGCCCGCGGTGCTCGGCATCAACCGCCCCACGGCGTACGACGTCACCCTGATCGGCGGCCTGTGGACGGCGCAGGTGCTCGCGCTGCGCGCGGCCGCGACGGGTGCGCGGGTCACCGTGGAGACGGGCCGGGCGCCCGCGTGGACGACGCTGGCCCAAGCTGCGGGCGGCGGGCAGCAGTGCATATCGCTGCACGATGTGGGGCGGGTGCCGCCGCAGGGCGCTTCGGCCGGCAGCCCGGTCGTGGTGGTGCGGGACTGCGGGATGCGACCACCGCGCGGACGGGTGGTCTCGGGGCCCTGGCAGTCGGTGGTGACGCTGCTGCCGTATCTGAGCCCGGTGGCACCGCGCCTGATGGAGAAGTCGGGTCTGGTCGGGATACAGCGCGTCTCGCCGGACGAGGCCGCGCAGATCGGGCGCATCATGCATCTCCCTCGGCCCGAGACGGAGGCGCTGTCCACTCTTGCGGACGGCGTCACGCTCTGGTGCACTGCGCGGGACCGGCAGTTCGTCATGACACAGGCCACGGACGCCGAGACCGGATTGTTGGGCAGCGCTCGCCGAATGGACTGAGCGGCCATCAGTCCGTACGCAGTTGTACCATTTTGACCCAACGATCTCTTGACGCTCTGCCGCCCTCAGTTCACTTGGGGGCAGGGCGTGACGTACGGGACAGCCGCCGACGGGTGGTCGGGCCTGCCGTACCGAGGTTGTTGGCGATTAGGGTGGGACAGGGCGCGACGGAAGAACCTGCGGGCATGCCGGCCGCGTCCTGCAGGGGGAGAGCCGGGCCGACCGGACGAACAGGTCGCCCCCACCCACCACGGCACAAGGGTGCTCGACCACACCAGGAGGCAAAGTGAACGGCGATCGGGACGAGATCCACGGGGGCTGGAACATTCCCGTCGATGATCAGTCCGACGCGGAGCCCGCCGAGCTGACGGGTGAGTTCACCATCGACTACACCCCGCCGGCCTGGTACACGCAGAACGCGTCGGGCGACACGTCGGGCGGGGGTGCGGGCCGACAGGGGCTCACCCCTCCTCCCCCGCCGCCCAACGGTGCGCCGGTGGCCGTGCCCGGGCTGCCCGCAGGCAGTGGCTTCGAGCCGAACTGGGCGCCGACGCCGCCGCCTCCGGCACAGGTCCAGGCACCCGTGCCTGCTCCGGCTCCTGCCCCGGTGCCTGCTCCTGCTCCTGCTCCTGCTCCCACGCCCGATGCTGTGCCGTCGGCTCCGGCTCCGGCTGCCGAGGCGGCCGCCGAGCCCGCGCCGCAGCCTTTCGGGGGCGGCGACATCGAGAGCGGGGCGACCATGCGGTTCTCCCCGGCCGCGCTGAAGCGCGAGATGGAGGAGCGGGCCGCGGCCAAGGAGGCTGAGGAGTCCGAGTCCGAGTCCGAGTCCGAGTCCGACTCTGGTTCCGGCTCGGGTTCTGAGTCTGGTCCGGAGGGCGCAGCGGACGATTCCACCGAGGGCGAAGCCGGCACCCAAGCCGAACCCCAGACCGAGGCTCCGGCCGCTGCGACCACTGACGACGCTTCCCCGGCCGCCTCCGCGGATGAGACCGAGGACTCGGTGAGCACCGGGACACAGGACACCGACGGCGACGACTCCGCCCCCCGTGACGAGGCCGCCCCGACGGACCCGGAGGTTCCGGCCGAGGAGCCGGCCGACTCCGTACCCCAGGACGCCGCCCCGGCCGACTCCGTACCCCAGGACACTCCGCCCGCGCCCGTTCAGCCCTGGTCTCCGACGCCCCCGGTACAGAACACCGGACTGCCGCCGCTGCCGCCCGCCTTCCAGCCGGCCGCACCGATGTCCGCGCCGCAGTGGCCCGTATCCGCGCAGACCAACGACCAGTCCGCCCCGCCGCAGGCTCAGCCGTCGACGCAGCACGGTCCTCAGCCGGCGCCCGCGTGGCAGACGCCCGCCCAGGCAGCTCCGTCCGTTCCCTCTGCTCCTGAGCAGCAGCAGGGAGGTTACGGATTCCCGCAGCAGGGCCAGCCCGGTCAGCCGGCGCCCGCCGCGCCGCTGCCTCCGGCCGTCCCGGGCCCCGACGCACAGAACCCGCACGGCGGTTACGGATTCCCCCAGCCAGGTCAGCCGGTGCCGGGACAGCCCGCCCCGCACGGCGGCTATGGATTCCCGCAGCCAGGACACCCCGGCGGGCCCACCGCGAGCGCGCCCGTACCGCCGCAGACGCCGAACCTGCCCGCGCCCGCCACGCCCCCTCATGCCGCGCAGCAGAGCGAGCAGAGCGGTTACGGGTTCCCGCAGCAGAGGGTGCAGGTCGGCCACGGGTTCCCGCAGCAGGGCCAGCCCGGTCAGCCGGCGCCCGCCGCCCCGCTGCCCCCGGCCGTCCCGGGCCCCGACGCACAGAACCCGCACGGCGGTTACGGATTCCCCCAGCCAGGACACCCCGGCCGGCCCACCGCGAACGCGCCCGTACCGTCGCAGACGCCGAACCTGCCCGCGCCCGCCACGCCGTATCTGCCCGCGCAGCAGGGCCAGCCGCAGGCTCCTCAGCAGCCGCACGCCGCGCCCGTCGACCCGCGGACCGGTGCCGCCTGGCCCACCCCGGTCACCCATGACCAGCGCGAGCGTTCCGTGCCCGGCGCCCCGCTCGGGTACACCGCCGCCGTCGAGCTCTCCTCCGACCGCCTGGTCCGGGGCAAGCAGAAGGCCAAGAGCAGCCGCAATCCCTCCAACGCCGCCCGCTTCAAGCTCGGCGGCAAGAAGGAGGAGGCGGAGCGGCAGCGCAAACTCGACCTCATCCGTACGCCGGTGCTGTCCTGCTACCGGATCGCGGTCATCAGCCTCAAGGGCGGCGTGGGCAAGACCACGACGACGACCGCTCTGGGCGCGACCCTGGCCACCGAGCGGCAGGACAAGATCCTGGCGATCGACGCCAACCCGGACGCAGGCACGCTCGGCCGCCGGGTGCGGCGCGAGACCGGGGCCACCATCCGTGACCTGGTCCAGGCGATCCCGTACCTCAACTCGTACATGGACATCCGCCGGTTCACCTCGCAGGCGCCCTCCGGTCTGGAAATCATCGCCAACGACGTGGACCCGGCGGTCTCCACGGCGTTCAACGACGAGGACTACCGGCGTGCGATCGACGTACTGGGCAGGCAGTACCCGGTCATCCTGACCGACTCCGGTACCGGTCTGCTCTACAGCGCGATGCGCGGAGTGCTGGATCTGGCGGATCAGTTGATCATAGTCTCGACGCCGTCCGTGGACGGTGCGAGCAGTGCGTCGACGACTCTGGACTGGCTTTCCGCCCATGGGTATGCCGAGCTGGTGCAGCGTTCCCTCACGGTCATCTCCGGGGTCCGCGAGACCGGAAAGATGATCAAGGTCGAGGACATCGTTCAGCACTTCCAGACGCGCTGCCGCGGTGTGATCGTGGTGCCCTTCGACGAGCATCTGTCGGCCGGCGCCGAGGTCGACCTCGACATGATGCGCCCCAAGACCCGTGAGGCGTACTTCAACCTGTCCGCCCTGATCGCTGAGGATTTCGTTCGCGCTCAGCAGCAGCAGGGGTTGTGGACCGCGGACGGCAACCCGCCGCCGCACCTGGCCCCGCCGATGCCGGGCCACCAGCAGGCGCCGGGGCAGCCCGTCCCCGGACAGCCCATGCCCGGACAGCCGTACGCGCCGCAACAGCCGCACCCGCAGGGCCAGCCGCAGCCGCCGTACGGTGGCCAGCAGCCGCCGCAGGGTCAGCAGCCCTATCCGCCACAGGGCTGGCAGCAGTCGCTGCCCTCTCAGGCCCAGGCTCCCGGGAGTCCGCCCGCACCTGTCCACGGCCAGCCGGGTCACCCCGGTCCGCAGGGCCAGCCGGGTGGTCCGGGACAACCGGATCTGCAGGGGCCCGTACCGCCCGCCGGATGGCCGCAGCAACAGCCTCCGCAGGCACCGCCAGCCCCTCAGCAGTAGCGCGACAGAGGTCTGAACCAATGAGGGCCCGCACCGTCTCCTCGGTGCGGGCCCTCTTTACATTCCCGCAGCCCACACGGGGTTTGACGCATCGTTGACGCGACTCGCCACCGCTGATAAACCTTCGCTTCACCTTCTCCGAGCGAGTGATGACGCGAGGTTTCCGTCCCATGGCCACAAAGGTTCCACCCCGCATCCGACTGCTTCTGGCATCCGGCGCCGCCGCCCTGTTGGTGGCCGGCTCGGCAACCCCCTCGGCCGGGGCCGCCGACGACAACGGCAAGAAAGTCCTCACCGTCGCCGTCTCGCAGAGCGTGGACTCCCTGAGTCCGTTCCTGGCGCAGAAGTTGGTCAGCACCACCATCCACCGACTGGCGTACGAGTACCTGACGAATTACGACGTCAAGGACGCCCATCCGATCCCCGGCCTCGCCACCGCGTGGAAGCCGTCCCCGGACAAGCTGACGTGGACATACACCATCCGGAAGAACTCCAAGTGGTCCGACGGCAAGCAGGCCACCGCCGAGGACGCCGCCTGGACCTTCAACAAGATGATGACGGACGAGAACGCCGCCACCGCCAACGGCAGCTTCACGGCCAACTTCAGGAAGGTCACAGCTCCGGACCCCGCAACGCTGGTCATCGAGCTGAAGAAGCCGCAGGCCACCATGGCTGCGCTCGACGTCCCGATCGTGCCCAAGCATGTCTGGGAGAAGGTCGGCGACTTCTCCAAGTTCAACAACGACAAGAAGTTCCCGATCGTCGGCAACGGCCCCTTCATCGTGACCGATTTCAAGGTCGACCAGTTCGTCAAGCTCAAGCCCAACAAGGACTTCTGGCGCGGGGCGCCCAAGTTCGACGAGCTGGTGTTCAAGTACTACAAGGACGGTGACGCGGCGGTCGCCGCACTGCAGAAGGGCGAGGTGTCCTTCGTCCAGGGCCTCACGCCCGCCCAGGCCACCGCCCTCAAGAGCGCCGACAACATCAAGGTCAACGACGCGCCCGGCCGCCGCTTCTTCGCCCTCGCCACCAACCCGGGCGCCAGGTCGAAGGACGGCAAGAACTTCGGCAGCGGCCATACGGCGCTGCTCGACCCGGCCGTACGCAAGGCTCTCTTCCACGCCACCGACCGAAGGACCATCGTCGACAAGGTCTTCCAGGGGCACGCCGTGGAGGGCGAGGGCTATATCCCGCCGCGCTTCGACTCGTACTTCTGGAAACCGGACGCGAGCCAGCGGATCGCGTACGACCCGGCGAAGGCGGCCACACTCCTCGACCAGGCCGGCTACAAGAAGAACGGCAGCGGAAAGCGCGTCGGCAAGGACGGGAAGGTGCTCGACTTCCGAATCCTCTGCCACGCCACCGACCCCAACGACAAGGCGATCGGCAAATATCTGCAGGAGTGGTGGGGCAAGCTCGGTGTCGGGCTCAAGGTCGACTGTCTCGACAATGTCTCCGACCCGTGGGTCAAGGGCGACTACGACCTGGCGTTCGACGGCTGGTCCGTCAACCCGGACCCGGACTTCGTCCTCTCCATCCACACCTGCTCCGCGCTGCCCGCCACGCCCAAGGACACCGGCGCGACAGACAACTTCATCTGCGACAAGCAGTTCGACGGGCTGTACGCGCAGCAGACCGCGGAGTACGACGCCGCCAAGCGGACCGACCTGGTCAAGCAGATGGAATCCCGGCTGTACGACACGGGCTACATGAATGTCCTCGCGTATCCGAACGCCGTCGAGGCGTACCGTACCGACCAGATCAAGTCCATCAAGACGATGCCGGAGGCCGCGGGTAACCTCTGGGGTCAGGACGGCTACTGGAGTTGGTGGTCGGCCGAGCCGGCCGCCGGTGACGGCAGCTCCGACAGCGGTGCTTCCATGGGCCTCGTGATCGGCATCGGCGCCGCTGTTGTCCTCGCCGCCGGACTCGGGCTCTTCGTCGTGATGCGCCGCCGTTCGACCGCGGAAGACCGTGAATAGTCGATGAGCACCACGAGCACAACCAGCACCACCGCTGTGGCGCGGGTCCCCGAGGCCCGCGCCGCGAGCGGCAATGTACGCGCCTATCTCCTCTATGTGGCGGGCAAGCTGGGCGGCGCGGCGATCTCACTGCTCGCCGTGCTGGTCACCAGCTTCTTCCTCTTCCGGATCATCCCGGGCGACCCGGTGAAGGCCATGACCCATGGCATGCCGACGTCGGCCGAGCAACTGGCAACACTGCGCCGCCAGTTCGGTCTCGACCAGCCGCTGTGGCAGCAGTTCACCGACTACTGCGCCAAGGCGCTGACGGGCGATCTCGGTACGTCGTACCAGTTCCACGCGCCCGTCGGCGAGCTGATCACACAGAAGGTGCCGGCGACTCTCCTGCTCACCGGTGCCGCCGTGGTGATCTACTCCTCGATCGGGCTCTGGCTCGGCACCCGCTCCGCGTGGCGCCACGGCAGTCTCGGTGACAAGTTCAACACCGGTGTCGCGCTGACCCTGTGGTCCGTGCCGGCGTTCTGGCTCGGCCTGCTGCTGATCATCACCTTCTCGGTGGGCGTCGGTCCTGTCCCAGGCATGTTCCCCACCGGCGGCATGGAATCCGGCGACGAGACCCGCTTCGCCTACGTCGCCGATGTCGCGCACCACATGGTGCTGCCGGTCATCACCCTGGTCGCCGTCGGATACGCCCAGACGCTGCTGGTGATGCGGTCCTCGCTGCTGGACGAGATGGGCAGCGACTATCTGACCACAGCCCGGGCGAAGGGGCTGCGGGACGATGCCGTACGCCGCCGCCATGCCGTGCCGAACGCGCTGCTGCCCACCGTCACCATGGTCTTCATCAACCTGGGCCATGTGGCGGCCGGTTCGATCCTCGTCGAGACGGTCTTCTCCTGGCCGGGCCTCGGCGGGCTCTTCTACCAGGCGCTGAGCGTGCCCGATCTGCCGCTCGTCCAGGGCCTCTTCGTGGTCTTCGCGGGCGCGATGATCCTGATGAACCTGCTCGCCGACCTGCTCTATCCACTGCTCGATCCCCGGGTGGGCCGATGACGACGACCCCGGTCACCAAGACCCCACAGACCGCCTCCTCGCTCTCCTGGGCGCGCCGCCGCGACTCGGCGGCACGCTTCTGGCGCTCGTACCGCACACACCGGGCGGGGCTTTTCGGCCTCGGCGCGCTGGCGCTCATCGCGCTGGTGGCGCTGGCCGCGCCGCTGCTCGTCGGCGCCGATGTGCAGAGCGTGACGAACGCACCGGGGACGGCGCTGGAGCCGCCCAGCGGTGAGTTCCCGCTCGGGACGGACCAGTTCGGGCGTTCGCTGCTCGGGCTACTGGTGTGGGGAGCGAGGATCTCTCTCACCGTGGGGCTGCTTGCGGCCTCCCTGTCGGTGGCCATCGGCACCCTCGTCGGCATCATCGCCGGTCATTACGGCGGCTGGTTCTCGACTGTGCTGATGCGGATCACGGACTGGTTCCTGGTGATGCCGACGCTGGTGCTGGCGATCGTGCTGGCCACCGTGATGTCCCGGAGTGTGTGGACTGTCGTCGTCGCGATCGGCGTCACCAGCTGGCCGACGACGGCACGGCTGGTGCGCGCACAGACCATCGCGGTCGAGTCCCGCCCGTACATCGAACGCGCGAGGGCGCTCGGCGGCGGACACAGCCACATCATGAGCCGCCATGTGCTGCCCAATGTGATGCCGCTGGTCCTCGCCCAGACGACGCTCGGTATCTCGAGCGCCATCCTGACCGAGGCGACCCTGGCGTTCCTCGGCCTCGGCGATCCGACGATCGTCTCCTGGGGCGGCATGCTCCAGGACGCGCGGGAGGCGGGCGCGGTCTCGTCGGGCCACTGGTGGTATCTGGCGCCACCCGGTATCGCCATTGCGCTGGTGGCGCTCGCCTTCACGCTGTGCGGGCGGGCGATCGAGTCTGTGCTCAACCCGAAACTGGGGGTGGCTCGTTGAGCCTGCTCGAGGTCAAGAACCTGCATGTGACATACGGCTCCGGGGCGCGGGCGGTGCCCGCCGTGCGCGGCGTCGACCTCAGCCTGGAGGCCGGCCGGAAGCTGGGCCTGGCGGGCGAGTCGGGCTGCGGCAAGTCGACGATCGCCCTGGCCCTGCTCCGGCTGCTGCCTCCGTCCGCCACGATGACCGGCGAGATCCTGCTCGACGGGGAGGACGTCCTCACCATGAAGTGGGGGCGGCTGAGGGCCGTGCGATGGGCGGGCGCGTCGATCGTCTTCCAGGGAGCGATGCACTCGCTCAACGCGGTGCACCGGATCGGCGACCAGATCGCCGAGCCGATCCTGCTGCACCAGAAGACGACCTTGGCAGCGGCGAAGAAGCGTGTCGCCGAACTCCTCCATCAGGTGGGCCTGCCCGCCGCCCGCGCGGACGCCTATCCGCACGAGCTGTCCGGCGGCCAGCGCCAGCGCGTGATGATCGCCATGTCTCTCGCCTGCGACCCGCAGCTCATCGTCGCGGACGAGCCGACCACGGCGCTGGATGTGATGATCCAGGCGCAGATCCTTCGGCTGATCGAGCAGTTGGTCGCCGAGCAGGACATCAGCCTGCTGATGATCAGCCACGATCTGGCGGTGCTCGCCGACACCTGCGACCGACTGGCGGTGATGTACGCGGGCCGGATCGTGGAGGAGGGCCCGGCGCGGACGGTCTACGGCGCGGCGGAACATCCGTACGGACAGGCTCTGTCCGCGGCCTTCCCGCGGATCGGCGACGCCGCGTCGCGGCGGGCCCCACGCGGGCTGCCCGGCGATCCGCCGGACCCGTCGGCGCTGCCGGGCGGCTGTGCGTTTCACCCGCGCTGCCCGGTGGCACTGGACGCGTGCGCCGAGGTGGACCAGGTGCTGGCCACTGCGGGCGTCGGGCATCGGGCGGCGTGCGTGCGGGTGGGCGCGGCGGCGGGGGCGGAGCAGCGGCTGTGACCTCGTCCGACCTGCCGAAACCGCCCGACCCACAGCGCCGTCAGGAGCCAGCCATGACCACCACTCCCCTGCTCTCGGCAGCCGGTCTGAATGTCACGTTCCCCGGCCGGCGCGGCGGCCCTTCCGCCCGTGCCGTCGACGGCGTCGACCTGGACATCGGCGCGGGCGAGATCGTCGCCCTGGTCGGCGAGTCCGGCTGCGGCAAGACGACGCTGGCCCGCTCGCTGCTCGGCCTGGTGCAGCCCACGTCGGGGCGGGTCACCTTCGGCGGCAAGCCTCTCGGCTACGGCTCACGAGCGCTCAAGACCTACCGCAAGCGCGTCCAGCTGGTGCTCCAGGATCCGAGCGGCTCCCTCAACCCACGGCACACCGTGTACGACGCGGTGGCGGAGGGCCTGCGGATCCACGAGTACGCCGGGGACGAGCGCGAGGCCGTCGCCGAGGCGCTCTCCCGGGCCGGGCTGCGGCCTCCCGAGCGCTTCTTCCTGCGCTACCCGCACGAGCTCTCCGGTGGCCAGCGCCAGCGCGTGGTCATCGCCGGCGCGCTGGTTCTGCGGCCCGAACTGATCGTCGCCGACGAGCCGGTGGCATCGCTGGACGCGTCCGTACGCGGCGAGATCCTGGCGCTGCTGCTGCGCCTGCGGGACGAACTGGGTCTGTCCGCACTGGTGGTGACCCATGACCTGGGCCTCGCGTGGAACATCGCGGACCGCGTCGCGGTGATGTACCTGGGCCGGATCGTGGAGTCGGGCTCGGTCGAGGACGTGCTGACGAACCCTCAGCACCCGTACACGCAGGCCCTGCTGTCGGTCCTGCCGGAATCGGACGGTGCGCCTGTGGTGCTGACGGGCGAGCCGCCGGACCCGTCCCGGATCCCGGCCGGCTGCCGTTTCCATGTGCGCTGCCAGGTGCTGGCGTCGGGCGAGGCGGAGCGGGCGGGAGTGGCGGACAGCTGCCGTTCGAAGGACCTACCCGTCCTGGCCGGCGCCGCGAGCGCCCAGGTGGCCTGCCACTGGGCCGGACGGGACTAGCCGGTGGTCGTCCGGTGGTCCGGGCCCGGGCCACCGGACAGGAGTCTCAGGCGGCGCCGATGAGCTCGCGGCAGCGCTTCACGTCCGCGCCGATCGCCTCGAGCAGCGCCTCGATCGAGTCGAACTTCTCCTGGCCCCGCACATACGCCAGGAAGTCCACCGCCACATGCAGCCCGTACAGATCAAGGCCCACGCGGTCGATGGCGTACGCCTCCACCGTCCGCTCCGTGCCGTCGAACTGCGGATTCGTGCCCACCGAGATCGCCGCCGGCATCCGCTCGCCGTCCGCCGTCAGCCACCCCGCGTACACCCCGTCCGCCGGGATCGCTGTATGCGGCAGCGTCTCCACGTTCGCCGTCGGGTAGCCCAGCTCGCGGCCGCGCTGCGCGCCGCGCACCACCACGCCCTCGACCTGGTGAGGGCGGCCGAGGATCTCGGCGGCGCCCTCGACGTCGCCCTCCGCGACGAGGCGGCGCGTGAGGGTCGAGGAGAACGGCTCGCCGCCACCGGCCGCGCCGCTCACGAACAGGTCGACGAGCTCGACCTCGTAGTCGTACGTCGCGCCGAGCTCGGCCAGGTACGCGACATTCCCGGCCGCCTTGTGGCCGAAGCGGAAGTTCGGTCCCTCGATGACCGCGCGCGCGTGGAGCTTGTCGACCAGCACCTTCACGATGAAGTCGGCCGGCGACAGCTTCGAGAACTCGGTGGTGAAGGGGAGGATGAGCACCGCGTCGACGCCGAGCTCCGCCATCAGCTCGGCCCGCCGGTGGTGCGGTGCGAGCAGCGGCGGGTGGCTGCCGGGCCGTACGACCTCGCTCGGGTGCGGGTCGAAGGTGACGACGACCGACTGCACGCCGAGCTCACGCGCCCGCTCCACCGTCCGCCCGATGATCAGCTGGTGTCCGCGGTGCACTCCGTCGTAGGAGCCGATGGTGACGACGCTGCGTCCCCAGTCCTGGGGGATGTCCTCCAAGCCACGCCAGCGCTGCACTGTGACCGCTCCTCGCCCGAACCTGTGTACGTGATTGCCGATTACGCAGGTCTAAGACTGCCATGCCCGTGGCTGACGGTTCGCATCGGCACCGGACTGCCCAGCCTCCGGACCGTCCGTCGCGTGCGCGGACCGACCACCACGGCCCACTCCTGCGGGGCCCTGGCCAGCCGTCCCGGGGCGAGCGCGGCGAAGCGGGGACCTCGCGAAACCGTCCTGCGCGGCCGCCCCACCGGATCGCAGATACGTACCCGGCGTCGCCAGGTCCCCGCGCCCCATGCTGTGGACGTCAGGTCGGCAGTGATCAACGGGAGAAGGACGCGTACCGAACGCGCCCCCGAATACACCCGCGGTTCACTCCGAGCGCCTGCCCGATGGGGTGAATCGGAGGCCCGCGGCGGACAGACACCTTCCGAGGGGGATCGTGGAACGGGCAGCGACCCTGCCCGTTCCACGGTGGGGCGACCGGCCGCGCGAGCTCAGCCGAAGACGGCGAGGCTCTTGGCCTTGCCCTTCTGCTCCTCCACCAGCACCAGGAAGCGCCCGTCGGGTCCGAAGACCGCCACCGGCGAGGTGTCGTACGCCGGCATGTCCAGCCGTACACCGTTGGTAAGGAGCTTCGCCTGCTTCTCGTCCACGTCCCAGCGCGGGAACGCGGCCGCGGCCGCGTCGGCGATCGGCATCACCGCCAGCTCCTCCTGGAGCTGGTCGAGCGTCTTCGCCGTATCGAGTCCGTACGGACCGACCCGAGTGCGTCGCAGCGCCGTGAGATGCCCGCCGACGCCCAGGTCGGCGCCGAGGTCACGGGCGAGGGCGCGGATGTACGTACCGGACGAGCAGACCACCGAGACAACCAGGTCCACGACCGGTGTACCGTCCTCGGCCACGGCCTCCCGGACGTCGTACACCTGAAACGACGAAACGGTCACCGGCCGGGCCGGGATCTCGAACTCCTCGCCGCCGCGCACCCGCGCGTACGACCGCTTGCCGTCGATCTTGATGGCGCTGACCTTCGACGGCACCTGCATGATGGCGCCGGTCAGCTTGGCGACACCCGCGTCGATGCCCTCCCGGGTCACCGCGGACGCGTCGGCCGAGGAGGTGATCTCACCTTCGGCGTCGTCGGTGACGGTGTTCTGCCCCAGCCTGATCGTGCCGAGGTACTCCTTCTCGGTCAGTGCGAGGTGCCCGAGAAGCTTGGTGGCCTTTTCCACGCCCAGCACCAGTACACCGGTGGCCATGGGGTCGAGCGTCCCCGCGTGTCCGACGCGGCGGGTCCTGGCGATCCCGCGCATCTTGGCGACGACGTCGTGCGAAGTGAAGCCGGACGGCTTGTCGACGATGACAAGGCCGTCCGGCGTCCTGCTGTGCTGTGTCATTCGGAGGCTTCGTCCTCGTCCTCCGGCTTGCGGTACGGGTCCGCCTCGCCGGCGTACTTGGCGCCCGAGGACACCTCACGCACCTTGGCGTCGGAGGCACGCGCCTTGTTGAGCAGGTCCTCGATCGTCTTGGCGTTCTCCGGCAGGGCGTCCGCCACGAACGTCAGGGTCGGCGTGAACTTCGTCCCCGCCGCCGCTCCGACCGCCGAGCGCAGAACGCCCTTGGCGCTCGCCAGCCCGGCTGCCGCACTCGCCCGGTCCTCGTCGTCGCCGTACACCGTGTAGAAGACCGTGGCCTCCCGCAGGTCGCCGGTGACACGGGTGTCCGTGATGGTCACGTGCGTACCCAGGCGCGGGTCCTTGATGCCGCGCTGCAGCTTCTCGGCGACCACCTCCCGGATGAGGTCTGCCAGCTTCTTCGCCCGCGCGTTGTCGGCCACTGGTCCTTCTCCTTCTTTGCCTTACTCAATCAGTCTTCGTCGCTGTGGAGCCTGCGTCGAACCGACAGCAGCTCCAGCTCCGGCCGGGCAGCGACAAGGCGCTCGCACCGGTCGAGTACATCTGTGAGGTGCCCCGTGTCCCCGGACACCGCGGCCAGGCCGATCTCGGCCCGGCGGTGAAGATCCTGATCGCCCACTTCCGCCGCGCTCACCGCGTATTTGCGCTGGAGCTCGGCCACGATCGGGCGGATCACGGAGCGTTTCTCCTTCAACGAACGTACGTCGCCGAGGAGCAGATCGAAGGACAGCGTCCCCACATACATGTATGTCCGGATGTCCCGCCGGTACGGGTTAGAGGGCCCTGCCCGCTCTTGGCAGGGACACAAGAACCGTACACGGAACGGCCGGGGCCGATCGACGGAAATACTCTCCGCCGACCGGCCCCGGACCGGATGCCGTGCGTCAGCTCTTGCCTCAGCCGCGCGGCTTCTCGCGCATCTCGTACGTCGCGATGACGTCGTCGATCTTGATGTCGTTGAAGTTTCCGAGGTTGATACCGCCCTCGAAGCCTTCGCGAATCTCGGTGACGTCGTCCTTGAAGCGGCGCAGACCCTGGATGTTGAGGTCCTCCGCGATGACCTTGCCGTCGCGGATGAGGCGCGCCTTGGTGTTGCGCTTGACCTCGCCGGAGCGGATGAGAACACCCGCGATGTTGCCCAGCTTGGACGAGCGGAAGATCTCGCGGATCTCCGCCGTACCGAGCTCGACCTCTTCGTACTCCGGCTTGAGCATGCCCTTGAGGGCCGCCTCGATCTCCTCGATGGCCTGGTAGATCACCGAGTAGTACCGGACGTCGACGCCTTCGCGCTCCGCCATCTGCTGGGCACGCCCGGCAGCGCGGACGTTGAAGCCGATGACGATGGCGTCGGAGCCCATCGCCAGGTCGACGTCCGACTCGGTGACCGCACCCACGCCGCGGTGCAGCACGCGGATGTCGACCTCTTCGCCGACGTCGAGCTGGAGCAGCGAGGACTCGAGAGCCTCCACCGAACCGGACGCGTCGCCCTTGATGATGAGGTTGAGTTCCTGCACCAGACCGGCCTTGAGCGCCTCGTCCAGGTTCTCCAGGGAGAACCGGACACCCTTGCGGGCGAAGTTGGCGTTCCGCTCACGAGCGGCACGCTTCTCGGCGATCTGACGGGCCGTACGGTCCTCGTCGACAACCAGGAAGTTGTCGCCGGCACCCGGGACATTGGTGAGACCGAGGACGAGGACCGGAGTCGACGGACCCGCCTCTTCCACGTTCTCGCCCTTGTCGTCGAGCATCGCGCGGACACGGCCGTACGCGTCACCGGCGACCATCGTGTCGCCGACGCGCAGCGTGCCTCGCTGGACCAGGACGGTCGCGACGGCACCGCGGCCGCGGTCGAGGTGAGCCTCGATCGCAATACCCTGCGCGTCCTGCTCCGGGTTGGCCCGCAGGTCGAGCGAGGCGTCCGCGGTGAGAATCACGGCCTCGAGCAGGGAGTCGATGTGCAGACCCTGCTTGGCGGAGATGTCGACGAACATCGTGTCGCCGCCGTACTCCTCGGCGACCAGACCGAACTCGGTGAGCTGACCGCGCACCTTGACCGGGTCGGCACCTTCGACGTCGATCTTGTTGACCGCGACCACGATCGGCACACCGGCCGCCTTGGCGTGGTTCAGCGCCTCGATCGTCTGCGGCATCACACCGTCGTTCGCCGCGACCACGAGGATCGCGATGTCGGTGGACTTCGCACCACGGGCACGCATGGCGGTGAACGCCTCGTGACCGGGGGTGTCGATGAAGGTGATCTTGCGCTCTTCACCGTTGACCTCGGTACCGACCTGGTACGCACCGATGTGCTGCGTAATACCGCCGGCCTCGCCCGCAACCACATTCGTCTTGCGGATCGCGTCCAGAAGCCGGGTCTTACCGTGGTCGACGTGACCCATGACGGTCACGACCGGCGGACGGGACACGAGGAACTCCTCGCCGCCCTCGTCCTCGCCGAACTCGATGTCGAAGGACTCGAGCAGCTCGCGGTCCTCCTCCTCGGGGCTGACGATCTCGAGGACGAAGTTCATCTCGTCCGCGAGCATCTTCAGCGTCTCGTCGGAGACGGACTGCGTGGCAGTGACCATCTCGCCGAGGTTCATCATCACGCCGACGAGCGACGCCGGGTTGGCGTTGATCTTCTCCGCGAAGTCGGTGAGCGAGGCACCGCGCGACAGACGGACGGACTGTCCGTTGCCACGAGGCAGCATCACACCGCCGACCGACGGGGCCTGCATGGCCTCGTACTCCTGGCGCCTCTGCCGCTTCGACTTACGGCCACGACGCGCCGGGCCGCCGGGACGACCGAAGGCGCCCTGCGTGCCACCACGGCCGCCGGGACCACCCGGACGTCCGCCGAAGCCGGGACGGCCACCGCCGCCACCGAAGCCGCCGCCGCCACCGGGGCCACCGCCACCGGGACGACCGGCGAAACCGCCGCCGCCACCGGGACGACCGCCACCGCCACCGCCACCGGGACGACCGGCGAAACCGCCGCCGCCACCGGGACGACCGGCACCGGCACCGGCGGGACGACCGCCACCGCCGCCACCGGGACCGCGACCGCCGCCACCGGGACCGCCACCAGGACGGGGACCGGCAGCAGGACGCTGCGGCATCATGCCGGGGTTCGGACGGTTACCGGCAGGGGCACCGCCGGGACGCGGAGCGCCGCCCTGCGGGCGGGGCATACCGCCCGGGCTCGGACGGGCGCCGCCCTGGCCCTGCGGACGGGGAGCGCCGCCGGGACCGCCCTGCGGACGCGGGGCGCCGGGAGCGGCACCGCCGTGGCCACCGGGACGCGGAGCGCCACCCGGACGGGGCGTCTGCGGACGCGCCATACCGGTGGAGCCACCGGACGTGAAGGGGTTGTTGCCCGGACGGGGGCCCGCCGGACGATTGCCGCCGGGGCGCGGGGCGCCCTGACCGGCGGGACGCGCCGGACGCTCGCCACCACGGCCACCGTCACGGCCGCCGTCACGCTGACCGCCGGCCGGAGCCGGACGGGCGGGACGCGGGCCGGGAGTGGCACCCGCGGGACGCGAGGGGGCCTGCGGCGCTGCGGGCTGGGCCGGAGCCGGGGCCGAGAACTCGGCCGCGGGCACCGGAGCCGCCGGAGCGGGCTTGGCCGGTGCGGGCTTGGGACCCGGACGCGGGCCCGGAGAAGCCGGGGCCGCGGAGGGGGTGCTGCTCACAGGAGCCTCGGCCACGGCCGGCTTGGGAGCCGGGACGCCGGGCTTGGGAGCAGCGGGACGGGCCGACGACGCCGGGGAGGGCGCGCCGGGCTTGGCAGGCGCGGCCTTGCGGGGCGCGCCGGGCTTGGCAGCGGACTTGCCGGCGTTGCCGCCGGGCCCCTGCAGTGCGTCAGTCAACTTGCGTACAACCGGCGCCTCGATCGTCGAGGACGCCGAACGGACGAATTCACCGAGTTCTTGGAGCTTGGCCATGACGACCTTGCTCTCGACGCCGAACTCCTTGGCGAGTTCGTATACCCGGACCTTAGCCACTTCGCTCCTTTTAGGTCCGGGTTACCGCCGGACCGTCGCTACTTCATGGGCGTACTCATCGCGTACTCATCGAGTGCTCATCGCAATCTCGACCTACTTCCAACTCGCGAGGTACCTGACCGCACGGGGTTCCGTGCCGTACTTCTTCTTACGGTGCTGCCTGCTCGACGTACCGGCGTACATCCCCGGTATCGAGCGGTCCCTTGACCCTGAAGGCCCGGGGGAACGCCCGGCGGCGGACCGCCAGGTCGAGACAGACCAAGGCGGGGTGTACATACGCACCCCGGCCGGGCAGCGTACCGCGATCATCGGGGACGCAAGCGTCTCCGGTCATCACGATGCGCAGCAGATCGCTCTTGGCCGCTCGCTCCCGGCATCCCACACAGGTTCTCTCAGGGCATACGCAGGCATGCGTCCGGCCAGACACGTTTAAGTCTACCTCCCCGTGGCGACCTCACCCCTTTGGGGCAAGAATCGAACGGTTGTTGTCTTGATCCAGGTGGCATCCCGCCGTCAGCGCGACGGGATCCCGCCCGCCCCGGGGATCCGGGGGTGTCGCGCGTCAGGACACGGCATTCCTCAGTCCCGGTGGGCGGAGTCCCGGTCGGAGTCCCGCTCGGAACCCTGGTCGTCGCTCTGCTCCGTGTCGGGGCGGATGTCGATGCGCCAGCCGGTGAGACGGGCGGCCAGACGGGCGTTCTGCCCTTCCTTGCCGATCGCCAGCGACAGCTGGTAGTCGGGGACGGTCACCCGTGCGGAGCGCGCGCCCAGGTCGACAACCTCGACCTTGCTGACGCGGGCCGGTGAGAGGGCGTTGGCCACCATCTCGGCCGGGTCGTCCGACCAGTCCACGATGTCGATCTTCTCGCCGAGCAGCTCGGCCATGACATTGCGCACACGGGCACCCATCGGGCCGATGCACGCCCCCTTGGCGTTCAGGCCCGAGCGGGTCGAGCGGACGGCGATCTTGGTGCGGTGGCCGGCCTCGCGGGCGATCGCCGCGATCTCGACCGAGCCGTCCGCGATCTCCGGGACCTCGAGCGCGAAGAGCTTCTTCACGAGGTTCGGGTGGGTGCGGGACAGGGTCACGGACGGGCCGCGCACGCCCTTGGCGACCCGGACGACGTACGTACGCAGCCGCAGACCGTGGGTGTACTCCTCGCCCGGTACCTGCTCCTGCACCGGCAGGATCGCCTCGAGCTTGTCGTCCAGCCTGACCAGGACGTTCTTCGGGTCCTTGCCCTGCTGCACCATACCGGCGACGACATCACCCTCACGGCGGGCGTACTCACCGAAGGTGACATCGTTCTCCGCGTCCCGCAGCCGCTGCTGAATGACCTGGCGGGCGGTGGTCGCGGCGATACGGCCGAAGTCGGAGGGAGTGTCGTCGAACTCCTTGGCCTCCTGCCCCTCTTCGAGGTCTGCCGCGTCTTCCTTCGCCCATACCGTCACATGGCCGGTGTCCCGGCTGAGCACGACGCGCGCGTGGCGGCGGCTGCCCTCGGTGCGGTGGTACGCGATGAGGAGGGCCGACTCGATCGCCTCGACCAGCAGGTCGAAGGGGATCTCCTTCTCTTGTGCCAAGCCCTTCAGGAGCTTTACGTCGATGTCCACGGCTACGCCTCCTCTTCCTTCTTGTCCTTGCGGTTGAACTCGATCTCCACCCGTGCCTTGGCGATTTCCGCGAAGGTGACACGGCGGGCGGTGGGCTTGCGCCCCTTCACGCCCGGCACTTCGAGGTCGAGTCCCTCGTCGTCCACGGTGAGGATGCGGGCCACCAGCTCGTCAGCCGTTCCGGCGTCGTGCAACTGGAACTTCACCAGTCGGCCGACGGCGCGTACGTAGTGGCGGTGCTTGGTCAGGGGGCGGTCGGCGCCCGGCGAGCTCACTTCGAGGACGTACTCGCCCTCGCCCATCGCGTCCGTCTCGTCCAGCTTCTCGGAGACCGCGCGGCTCAGCTCGGCACAGGCGTCCAGCTCCACGCCCTCGTCGGAGTCCACGATGATCCTCAGCATGCGGCGCCTGCCCGCCCGGGACACCTCGATCTCTTCCAGATCCAGCTCCGCGGCGCTGACGAGCGGTTCCAGCAGCCCTCGCAGCCTCTCGCTCTGGGTGGTGCTCATCCGGGTGACTCCTCGGCCGCGTGTGCTGTTGTGGGATCGTCGCGTGTCAGATCAAAGGGTATCCGGTCCCGGGGGGTGTTGCCGTCCACCTGCGCCTGACCCGCAGGTACGCTCGCCTGCGGCGATGATCACAGCAAGGCCCGAGGGAGAGACGCGTGGGGCGCACGGGGACAACACGGAGGCGTGCGCTCATCGTGACGGGGGCGGCGGCGGCCGGACTGTTGACGGGCTGTTCGACGGATGAACCCAAGGGACGAAGTACCGCGGGTTCGGCTCGCGATCCGGCGCGCGCGGAGGCGGCACTCAGGCGCAGGCTCGCCGCCACGAGCGGTGCGCTGCGTGACCAGTACGACGCCGTCATCACGCAACATCCGGCGCTGACCGGCCAGTTGACCGTTCTGCGGGCGGAGGTCGCCGAGCATGCGGCGGCGCTCGGCGGAACGACGCGGGTGGCACCACCGCTGC
Organism: Streptomyces sp. NBC_01750; assembly: GCF_035918095.1. Classification (NCBI taxonomy): domain Bacteria; kingdom Bacillati; phylum Actinomycetota; class Actinomycetes; order Kitasatosporales; family Streptomycetaceae; genus Streptomyces; species Streptomyces sp. NBC_01750. Next base: position 6,452,447 of record NZ_CP109137.1, on the reverse strand, counting down.
CGGTCCCGGCCGATGCCAAGGCCGCGGTCAAGGCGCTGGCCACTGCTGAGCGCCGTACCTCCGACGCGCACACCGCCGCCCTTGTCGACGCGGAGCCCGAGCTGGCCCGGCTGCTCGCCTCGGTCGCGGCGGCCGGCGCCGCGCATGCGTACCTGCTGACGAAGGGTGGCGCGTGATGAGCACGCCGGACACGCTGAAGGCCGTACAGGCCGCGCTCGCCGCGGAGCATGCGGCGGTGTACGGGTACGGGGTCGTCGGCGGCCGGATCGGCGACGACCGGGAGGCCGAGGCCAAGGCCGCGTACGCCGCGCACCGGGCCCGGCGGGACGCGCTGGTGCGCACCGTGCGCGACCTGGGCGGGGCGCCGGCCGCGGCAGCCCCGGCGTACGCGCTGCCCTTCCTTGTGCCGGACGCGGCTGCCGCGGTGCGCCTCGCCGCGGTGCTCGAGGACCGGGTCGCGGGCGTCTATTCCGATCTCGTACGGGCCTCGGAAGGGCCGCTGCGCCGGGAGGCCGCGGGCGCACTGAGCGAGGCGGCCGTCCGTGCGGTGCGCTGGCGCGGCAGCGGCGTAGCCTTTCCAGGGCTCGCCGAGCGGAGTGGGCGTCGAGCGCGCTGAAGCGGAAAGGGAACAACGGACGTATGGCTTTCGAACCACCGCAGCGGCTCGTCAAGGCACTTGGTGAGACTTACGGGGACACGGCCGCGGAGGACTGGCTCGGGCAGCTGCCCAAGACGGTCCAGGAGTCGGTGGACCGGTGGGAGCTGGACGTCGAGCGGGTGATGGCGCCGGGCGGCAGGAGCAGTCTGGTCGTCCTCGTACGACAGCCCGACGGTACGGCCGCCGCGCTGAAGGCCGCCCCGTCCTTCACCACCCCGGCGCTGGAGCGGGCGGCGCTGGAGCGCTGGGACGGCTGGGGCGCGGTCCGGCTGCTCGCGTCGTCCGAGGACGCGCTGCTGCTGGAGCGGCTGCATCCGGAGATGTCCCTGCGGTCGCTGCCGGAGGCGAAAGCACTGCTGGAGGCGGCGGGGACGGTGCGGCGGCTGTGGGTCGAACCGCCGGCGGACCACGGCTTCGAGACTGTGGCGGAGCGGACGGCGCGGCAGGCGGAGGCGGTGCGCGCGTTCGCGGATCCGGCGGCAACTTCACTGGTCGCCGCGGCGCTTGCCGCGCGCGACGAGCTGACCGCCCTGTCGCCCGAACTCCTGCTGCTGCACGGCAACTTCCGCCAGGGCAAGGTCCTCGCGGCCGACCGCACGCCATGGCTCGCGGTCGGGCCGGAGCCGCTGGTGGGTGAACGCGCCTACGACCTGGCGCGCCTGGTCCGCGACCGGGTCGAGGACCTGATCGCGGCATCAGCCGGTGCGTCTGCGGCCCGCCGGCGGGTGAACAAGCTCGCGGACTCGCTGGAGGTGGACCGGGAACGTCTGCGCGGCTGGACGCTGTTCCGGGCGGTGGAGTCGGGCACACGGGCGATTGCGGCGGGGCGGCGCCGGGAGGGCGAACTGGCGCTGGAGTTCGCGGGCTGGCTGTAGCCGACGGTTCCGGAGGACGGGGCGCGGGGCGCCTGCGGGGCGCTTTCCCCTACCCGCCCCTTCCCGAAACTGGGGGCGGTGCCCCCAGGCCCCCGGGGGGGAGGGACAGGTGGGTGCTGACGCCCGCACACCCTGGGGCGCCAGCTCCGCGGCGCCGAGACTCAGGCCACCCCAGGACACCCGGCCTCGGGGCGTACGAGGGCAGGGCCCCAGGGAGGTCGACTTCGCGGCACCGGCTGACGCCCCCACACTCCGGGGGACGCCGGCTCCGCGGCGTAGAGACTCAGGACGGTCCTCGCAGCGTGGGAGCTCAGGCCACCCAAGAAAACCGGCCTCGCGGCGTCGGGCCCAAACCCTCGCCCAAGAAACGCGCGGCCACGCGGTGTGGGGCCGGCGCGCCTCCACGCGCCCGGCCTCGCGCCACAGAGGCTCAAACCACCCCAGGCCCCAGGCCCCCGGCCTCGCGGCGCAGAGGCTTCAGACCGCCCCAGGACCCCCGGCCTCGCGCCGAGGACGCTCAGGCCACCCCACGAGGCCCGGCCTCGGGCCGCAAGACGCGCACACAGGGTCAGGCACTGAGGCGCGTGATCGCCTCGGCCACCGTCAGTTCTTCGCGCTCGCCCGTGCGGCGGTCCTTCAGTTCCACCACGCCCTCGGCCGAGCGACGGCCCGCCACCAGGATCTTCGGGACGCCGATCAGTTCCGCGTCCGTGAACTTCACGCCCGGCGAGACTCCGGGGCGCTCGTCGACCAGTACGCGCAGACCCACCGCGGCCAGCTTCTCCGCGACCTCGAGCGCCAGCTCCGTCTGGAGTGCCTTGCCCGCCGCCACCACGTGGACGTCCGCCGGGGCGATCTCGCGCGGCCAGCACAAGCCCTTGTCGTCGGCCGTCTGCTCGGCCAGGGCCGCCACCGCGCGGGAGACGCCGATGCCGTACGAGCCCATCGTCACCCGGACCGGCTTGCCGTTCTGGCCCAGGACGTCGAGCTGGAAGGCGTCCGCGAACTTGCGGCCCAGCTGGAAGATGTGGCCGATCTCGATCGCGCGGTCGAGCCTCAGGCCCGCGCCGCACTTCGGGCAGGGGTCGCCGTCCTCGACCACGACCACGTCGAGGTAGTCGTCCACCTCGAAGTCACGGCCGCAGACGACGTTCTTCGCGTGCGTGTCCGGCTTGTTCGCGCCGGTCACCCAGGCCGTGCCGGGCGCGATGCGCGGGTCGGCGATGTAACGGACCTTGGCGAGGCCCTGCGGGCCGACATAGCCGCGTACGAGATCGGGGCGCTCCACGAAGTCCTCCGCGGTGACCAGCTCGACCTCCGCCGGGGCCAGGTGCTCGCCGAGCTTGCCGAGGTCCACCTCGCGGTCGCCGGGGACACCGACCGCGACGATCTCGCCGTCCACCTTGACCAGCAGGTTCTTCAGGGTCGCCGAGGCCGGGACGCCCAGGTGTGCGGCGAGGGTCTCGATGGTGGGGGTGTCGGGGGTGTCCAGTTCCTCGACGGGCCCGTGGGAGGTGGCCTCCGCCGCGGTCGCGGTGAAGGTCACGGCCTCCGTGTTGGCCGCGTAGTCGCAGGCCGGACAGTCCACGAAGGTGTCCTCGCCGGCCGGGGCCGGGGCCAGGAACTCCTCGGACGCCGAGCCACCCATCGCGCCCGAGACCGCCGAGACGATGCGGTGGTCGAGGCCGAGCCGCTCGAAGATCCGGATGTAGGCGTCGCGGTGCAGCCGGTACGACTCGACGAGACCCTCGTCGGTGGTGTCGAAGGAGTACGAGTCCTTCATCTGGAACTCGCGGCCGCGCAGCACACCCGCGCGCGGACGGGCCTCGTCGCGGTACTTCGTCTGGATCTGGTAGAGGATCACCGGCAGGTCCTTGTAGGACGAGCACTGGTCCTTGACGACCTGGGTGAAGATCTCTTCGTGTGTGGGGCCGAGGAGGTAGTCGGCGCCCTTGCGGTCCTTGAGGCGGAAGAGCAGGTCGCCGTACTCCTCGTACCGCCCGCTCGCGTCGTACGACTCCTTGGGCAGCAGCGCGGGCAGCAGCACTTCCTGGCCGCCGATGGCGTCCATCTCCTCGCGGACCACGCGGGTGATGTTCTCCAGGACCTTCTTGCCGAGCGGCAGCCAGCTCCAGATGCCGGCGGACGTACGGCGCACATAGCCGGCGCGCACGAGCAGCTTGTGGTTGAGCGTCTCCGCGTCCGCCGGGTCGTCGCGCAGTGTCTTGACCATCAGACGGGACATGCGCTGGACCTGGGCCATGGTGAACTCCTGCTCGGAACGTGTGATGAGCAGGAGGTTAGCCGGGGGGCACCGGCAGGCGGAAATCAGTTCCCGCGCAGCAGCGGCAGCGGGGCGCCCATGACGGCGTACGGACTGGGTGCGCTGGGGAAGACGACCTGCCGCGCGAGGTCCTGGTAGCCAAGCGCTCGGTACAGGCCACGGGCCGGGCTCTCGGTGTCGATCGCGGAGAGGATCGAGCGCGGCTGGTCGACGCAGTCGGTGATCGTGGTGATCAGCGAGCGGCCGATGCCCCGGCCCTGGAAGCCGGGGTGGACATGGAGTTCGGTGATCACAAAGGAGTTGTCGAGCCAGCCGTCGGAGCCGTTGCCGCGCAGATACGGCTCGACGACGGTGGACCACCAGTGCGTGCGGTCGTTGGGCATGCCGTAGACGAATCCCACAAGGCGGCCCGACTCCGTCAGCGCACCGAGTGCACGGGCCCCCGGGTGCAGGAGATGCCGGTAGACGATATGACGGCGCACCTCGATCTCGTCGTCGGTGAGTCCGAAGGCGAGGGCCTGCACCGCGAGGGCCTCATCGACCCGTGCGGCGAGATCGACCGGCCCGACCGCAACGCTGGGCGTCCGGGGTCCGCCTCCTGAAAGTGCTGCCATGCGCGAAACCCTACTTCCCACTGCGGGCGGTCAGAACAGCACGCTCATGAAGGCGCCGACCTCGCGGAAGCCGACCCGCCGGTACGCCGCCCTGGCTGCGGTGTTGTAGTCGTTCACGTACAGGCTGACGACCGGTGCGACATCCTGCAGGGCATAGCGCAGCACGGCCGCCATGCCCGTCTCGGACAGCCCGCGGCCGCGGAACTCCGGTGCGACCCAGACGCCTTGGATCTGGCAGGCCTCGCTGGTGGCCGCGCCGATCTCGGCCTTGAAGACGACCTTGCCGTCGTCGATACGGGCGAACGACCTTCCCGCGCCGACGAGTTCGGCCACCCGTGCCTGGTAGAGCAGGCCACCGTCACCGGCCATCGGCGAGACGCCGACCTCCTCGGTGAACATCGCCACGCAGGCCGGCATGATCACGTCTATCTCGTCCTTGCGGATGCGGCGGACGTAAGGATCCGGCTCGATGCCGCCGGGGGGCTGCTCGGTGACCATGAGGGGCTGCTGGGCGCGCACGTCCCTGGCCGGGCCCCAGCTCGGCTCGAGCAGCCGCCACAGCTCGGCGGTGGACTCGGCCGGGCCGACGATGGAGGAGCAGCGGCGGCCTGTCCTGCGGGCCCGCTCGGCGAAGGCGCGTACGGCTTCGGGGGTGGCACAGATGGGCACGAGATTGGCGCCGGAATAGCACAGCGAGCGCAGCCGCCCGTCCGCGTACCAGCCCCACATCTCGCCGCCGAGGCGCCAGGGGTCGAGCCCGGCGACCTGGACGCGGGACGTGACGAAGGCATTCGTCACGGGCTCGCTCTCGAGGATCGCGAGCGCTGCGCCGAGGTCGCTGGGTTCGAGGACCCGGGTGGTGGTCTGCGTCAACACGAGGGGGCCTCACCATACGGTCTGCTGGTCTCCGCACTGTACCTGGCAGGTCTGCGGGGTGCCGAGCCCAGCACAAGGCCCCGCGACACGCCAGGGGACGTGCACGGGGCCGGTACGGAAATGTCAGCTGACGGAGATCTCGGGCTCGCCGGACGCGATGCCGTCCTTCTCCATCTGCTCGGCGATCTTCATCGCCTCTTCGATGAGGGTCTCGACGATCTTCGACTCGGGGACGGTCTTGATGACCTCGCCCTTCACGAAGATCTGGCCCTTGCCGTTTCCTGAGGCGACGCCGAGGTCGGCCTCGCGGGCCTCGCCGGGGCCGTTGACGACGCAGCCCATGACGGCGACGCGCAGCGGCACCTCCATGCCCTCGAGACCCGCCGTGACCTGGTCGGCGAGCTTGTAGACGTCGACCTGCGCGCGGCCGCAGGAGGGGCAGGAAACGATCTCCAGACGGCGCTGCCGCAGATTCAGCGACTCCAGGATCTGGATGCCGACCTTGACCTCTTCGGCGGGCGGGGCGGAGAGCGAGACCCGGATGGTGTCGCCGATGCCCTCGCTGAGCAGCGCGCCGAAGGCGACGGCCGACTTGATGGTGCCCTGGAAGGCGGGGCCGGCTTCGGTGACGCCGAGGTGCAGGGGGTAGTCGCACTGGGCGGCGAGCTGCCGGTAGGCGCCCACCATCACGACCGGGTCGTTGTGCTTGACCGAGATCTTGATGTCGCGGAAGCCGTGCTCCTCGAAGAGGGACGCCTCCCACAGCGCGGACTCGACGAGCGCCTCAGGCGTCGCCTTGCCGTACTTGGCGAGGAGCCGGGCATCGAGCGATCCGGCATTGACACCGATACGGATCGGGGTGCCGGTCTCGCCGGCCGCGCGGGCGATCTCCTTGACCTTGTCGTCGAACTGCTTGATGTTGCCCGGATTGACCCGGACCGCCGCGCAGCCGGCGTCGATCGCGGCGAAGACGTATTTCGGCTGGAAGTGGATGTCCGCGATCACCGGGATCTGCGACTTGCGCGCGATGGTGGCCAGCGCGTCCGCGTCGTCCTGGGTGGGACAGGCGACCCGTACGATCTGGCAGCCGGACGCGGTCAGTTCGGCGATCTGCTGCAGCGTCGCGCCGATGTCGGAGGTGCGCGTGGTCGTCATCGACTGCACCGATACGGGAGCGTCCCCGCCGACGGCCACGGTGCCGACCTGGATCTTGCGGCTGACCCTCCGGTCGGCGAGCTTGGTCGGAACGGACGGCATTCCGAGCGAAATTGCAGTCATCTGCTGTGCAACCCCAAGGTGTGGATCGAGGTCCCGAGATCGGCGGGCTCCAGACTCCGAGATTACGGCACTGAGGTTCGGCCCAGCACATCGCCGCCCGGAGTCCACTCAAAGGTGAGCGGCCGGACACAAAGGGTGTCCGGCCGCCACGAAAGGGACTCGCTCAGCTGATCTTGACCGGATTCACGATGTCGGCCACCAGCACGAGCAGCGTGAAGCAGATGAAGATTCCCGCCACGACATAGGCGACCGGCATCAGCTTGGCCACGTCGAACGGACCCGGGTCCGGACGGCGGAACACCTTCGCGATATTGCGGCGTACGGACTCCCATACCGCCCCTGCGATATGCCCGCCGTCCAGCGGCAGCAGCGGCAGCATGTTGAACAGGAACAGCGAGAGGTTGAACGTCGCGAGCAGCATCAGGAAGGTCGCGATGATGCTCTGCGTCGGGACGTCCAGGTTCAGCACCTCACCGCTGATACGCGCCGCGCCGACGACACCCACCGGGGAGTCGGCCTTGCGCTCGCCGTCACTGAAGGCCGCGTTCCACAGGTCGGGGATCTTGGACGGCAGCGCGACGATCGAATCGACGCTGTTCTCGATCATGTCGCCCATGCGGTTCACGGAATCGGTGAAGGAGAGCGGCACGATCTCGGTCTGCGCGGCGAAGCCCAGATATCCGGCGGGGACGAATTTGCCGGGGACGGCCGCTCCGTCCGCGTCCTTCTTGACCACCAGGTTCCGGGCGAGGGTGGCCTTGAGTACCTGCTCCTTGCCGTCACGCTCGACGGTGATGGTGGCGGGGCCGATCGTCTCGCGGATGTGGTTCGACAGCTCGGACCAGTCGGTGACGGGCTCCGAGTTGAAGGCGACGATCTTGTCGCCCTCCCTCAGACCCGCGGCCTGGGCGGGCGAGACCGGGTCGCCCTTCTGGCACTTGTCGCGCTCTTCGCTCTGCGAGATGACGCACTTCTGGACCCCGGCGACCTGGGTGGTCTGGGTGGCGAAGCCGAAGGACATCGACACCCCGAGGAAGATCGCGACGGCGAGGACCAGGTTCATGAACGGTCCCGCGAACATCACGATGACGCGCTTCCACGGCTTGCGCGTGTAGAAGAGCCGGTTCTCGTCGCCGGGCTTCAGCTCCTCGAAGGCAGCCGAGCGGGCGTCCTCGATCATCCCGCGCCAGGGCGAGGTGGACCGGGCCGCGATCCGGCCGTCCTCCCCCGGCGGGAACATCCCGATCATGCGGATGTAGCCACCCATCGGGATGGCCTTGATTCCGTACTCCGTCTCGCCCTTGTGCCGGGACCAGATGGTGGGGCCGAAGCCGACCATGTACTGGGGCACGCGGATGCCGAAGAGCTTGGCCGTCGACAAATGGCCCAGCTCGTGCCAGGCGATCGAGACCAGCAGTCCCACAGCAAAGAGAGCTATGCCGAGGACCGTCAACAGAATCGTCATGCGCGAGCCTCCGCTGTCGCCTTAACCGCCAGTTCCCGGGCCCTCGCCCGGGCCCAGGTCTCCGCTTCCAGGACGTCTGCCACCGTAAGTGAGGTTCCCGAGGCGGGAACGCCGTGTTCGGCGACGACTCCGGTGACCGTATCCATGATTCCGTTGAACGGCAGCCGCCCGGCGAGGAATGCGTCCACGCACTCCTCATTCGCGGCATTGAACACCGCCGGGGCCGTTCCGCCCAGCTCCCCCACCTGCCGGGCGAGTCCCACCGAGGGGAAGGCCTCGGTGTCGAGCGGGAAGAACTCCCAGCTCGAGGCCCTGGACCAGTCAAAGGCGGGGGCGGCGTCGGGCACCCGCTCGGGCCAGCCGATGCCGAGGGCGATCGGGCCTCGCATATCGGGCGGGGTCGCCTGGGCGATGGTCGAGCCGTCCGTGAACTCCACCATGGAGTGAACGTAGGACTGAGGATGTACGACGACCTCGATGCGGTCGAAGGGGATGTCGTAGAGGAGATGCGCCTCGATGACCTCCAGCCCCTTGTTGACGAGTGTGGCGCTGTTCACCGTGATCACCGGGCCCATGGCCCACGTGGGGTGGGCGAGAGCGTCCTGGGGAGCGACATGTGCCAGCTCGGCACGCGTACGGCCACGGAACGGCCCGCCGGAGGCCGTCACCACCAGCTTGCGTACGTCGGCCCTCGTCCCCGCGGCCAGCGCCTGGAAGAGGGCGGCGTGCTCGGAGTCGACCGGAATGATCTGGCCGGGCTTGGCGAGGGCCTTGACCAGCGGCCCGCCGACGATGAGCGACTCCTTGTTGGCGAGGGCGAGCGTCCGGCCGGCCTCGAGGGCGGCGAGGGTGGGCGCGAGTCCGATGGATCCGGTGATGCCGTTGAGCACGGTGTGGCAGGCGGAGGCGGCGAGCTCGGTGGCGGCACCGGGTCCTGCCAGGACCTCGGGCAGGGGCGCGGATCCGTACTGCTCCGCGAGTGCCTCGCGAAGCGCCGGCACCGTGTCCTCGCGGGCCACCGCGACCGTGTCGACGCCCAACTGCCGTGCCTGCTCGGCGAGGAGTGCGACGCGGCCGCCGGCGGCGGAGAGAGCGGTGACACGGAAGCGGTCGGGGTTGCGCAGTACCAGGTCGATGGCCTGCGTGCCGATGGACCCGGTGGAGCCGAGGACGACGATGTCCCGGCGGCCTTCGGTCGCGTCGAAGACGAGGTGCGGGTCGGCGAGGGGGGATGGGCTGTCGCTCATCCCCCCATTGTGGCCGCTACCCCTGTCCGGCCGGACAGTGCGTCCCTAGGTTCCGGTGCTCGAGCCCGCCCGGAACTTCTCCCACTGGGCCTTCATGACCTCTTCGGGCACTCCTCCGACGTCCTTGGTGCCGATGATCTCGGCGCGGAAGGAGAGCGTGGTGGAGCCCGAGCGGACGACGGTCAGGTACTCGTAGAGCTTCAGCTTCCCCTTCACATCGAGGATGGTGAAGCGGAACGCCGTCGCCTCGTCCCCGAAGGCGGGCGCCTTGGCGGGCTCCACCTTCAGGTACTTCGCCCTGGCGATGGCGCGCTCTTCGGTGAACCCGCCGGCGCACCGGGTCCCCGCGGTGCCGAGGGCCTTCATGACGGCGGCGGCCTCACCGTTCGCGTACGAGCGCAGTTGTACGGCGACGCCGAGCCCGGCCATCTCGTCGGGGATGTCGACCTGGCGGTTGACCTCGGCGGCGGGGTCGTGGCTGGTGGAGCCCTCGGCGAGGCTGACAAGGGGCTGGCAGATGACGGGATCGGCGGTGTAGTCCTCGCCGAGCGGCGCGCCGAGGGTGAACTCGGAGGCCGTGTAGGTGCCGACCTTCTCACCTTCGGTGAAGGAGACGGCCTTGAGCCGGGCCTCGGTGAGGGCCTTCGGGGCGGAGGCGGGCGGCCTGTCGTCCGTCTTGGTCCCCCCGCCGCCCTTGCCGTCCTTGTCGTCACTGCTGCCGCACGCGGCGACGGCGCTGAGCGCCACCGCCATCAGGAGGGCAGCCGCCCGCCGGCGAACGCCTTGATTCCCCGCCCCGAACATCCCTGCCCCGATTCCGTGTTGACCGTGATCGAAGGTCGATTGTCGGGCACGGGGACCGGTGCGGTCGAGAAGGTTCCGGAAGTGCCCCCGACCGTGCCGGCGACGAAGCACTCCGCGGGGCAGGCGAATGACCGGTCCGGACCGAGTGACGAGCAGGTCCGGGTCACGGTGGGGCGGGGCCGCCTGCCGAGGAGGGCGTGCCCTCCTCGGCACGGCGCGTACGGAGAGCACGTCCGCGGCGGTCATCACGCCGCGGACGTCACTCCGGGGCGTCCGCCGGACACCCCGGAGTCTCTCAGCGGATCGGGCGGTGGACGTTGTCCCGTTCGGCCGGGCCGGGGGTCGCGTCCGCGATCCAGGGGCCGTCTCCGCTCGGGTCGATGATGCCCTGTTCCAGCCACGTGTACGTACCGGACAGGACGCCCTCCACCACCTTGCGGTCGAGGTCGTCGGTGTTGGACCACAGACGAGTGAAGAGTTCCTCGACGCGGATGCGGGACTGCCGGCAGAAGGCGTCGGCCAGCTGGTACGCCTCGCGGCCGTACCCCTCGGACGTACGCAACAGCTCAGCGCGTACACACGCCGCGCTCATCGCGAACAGCTCCGCGCCGATGTCGACGATCCTGCCGAGGAAGCCCTGCTTGGTCTCCATCCGGCCCTGCCAGCGGGACATGGCGTAGAAGGTGGAGCGGGCCAGCTTGCGGGCCGAGCGTTCGACGTAGCGCAGGTGCCCGGAGAGGTCCGGATAGCCGGACGGGTGGAACTCGCCGTACGTGCCCGGGAGTTGGCCCCGCCCCGTGACCAGCTTCGGGAGCCAGCGGGCGTAGAACCCGGCGGCATTCGCGCCCGCCTTCGCCTTTGCGGACAGCGGTTTGTCGGGGTCGATGATGTCCCCGGCCACGGCGAGATGGGCGTCGACGGCCTCACGGGCGATCAGCAGATGCATGATCTCCGTCGAACCCTCGAAGATGCGGTTGATACGCAGGTCACGCAGGATCTGCTCGGCGGGGACCGCCCGTTCGCCGCGGGCCGCCAGCGATTCCGCGGTCTCGTAGCCTCGTCCGCCGCGGATCTGGACCAGTTCGTCGGCCATCAGCCAGGCCATCTCCGAGCCGTACAGCTTGGCCAGCGCAGCCTCGATACGGATGTCGTTGCGGTCCTCGTCGGCCATCTGGGAGGAGAGATCGAGCACCGCTTCCAGGGCGAAGGTGGTCGCCGCGATGAAGGAGATCTTGGCGCCGACGGCCTCGTGCCTGGCGACCGGCTTGCCCCACTGCTCGCGGGCCGCCGACCACTCGCGGGCGATTTTCAGACACCACTTGCCGGCGCCGACGCACATCGCGGGCAGCGAGAGGCGACCGGTGTTGAGGGTGGTGAGGGCGATCTTGAGGCCGGCGCCCTCGGGGCCGATGCGGTTTGCGGCGGGGACGCGCACCTGGTGGAAGCGGGTGACGCCGTTCTCGAGGCCGCGCAGGCCCATGAAGGCGTTGCGGTGCTCGACCGTGATGCCCTCGCTCGCGGCCTCGACGACGAACGCGGTGATGCCGCCCTTGTGGCCGTCCGACTTGGGGACGCGGGCCATGACCACGAGGAGATCGGCGACGACTCCGTTCGTCGTCCAGAGCTTGACGCCGTCGAGGACGTACGAGTCGCCGTCCGGGACGGCCATGGTGGCCAGGCGGGCCGGGTCGGACCCGACGTCCGGCTCGGTGAGCAGGAAGGCGGAGATGTCGGTACGGGCGAGGCGCGGCAGGAAGACGTCCTTCTGCTCCTGCGTGCCGAAAAGTTTCAGCGGCTGCGGTACGCCGATCGACTGATGCGCGGAGAGCAGCGCGCCGATCGCCGGGTTCGCCGAGCCGACCAGCGCCAGCGCCTTGTTGTAGTACACCTGGGTGAGGCCGAGGCCGCCGTACTTCGTGTCGATCTTCATGCCGAGCGCGCCGAGCTCCTTGAGCCCGTTGATCACCTCGTCCGGGATCCGCGCCTCCCGTTCGATACGGGCGCCGTCGATCTGCGTCTCGCAGAAGTCGCGCAGCTTCGCCAGGAATTCCTCGCCACGCTGGGCGTCCTCCTCGGCGGGCAGCGGATGCGGGTGGATGAGGTCGAGACGGAAGCGGCCCAGGAACAGTTCCTTGGCGAAGCTGGGCCTGCGCCAGTCCTGCTCGCGCGCGGCCTCGGCGACCTGTCGTGCTTCGCGCTCACTGACCTTCGGAGCTTGGGTCTTGTCGAGTGGTGCGGACATGAGGCTCACCTCGCCGCGAGTCGGGGATTTCCGGGGGCATGGGCCGGGGCGCACATCGCCGTACCGACCGGTGCTACCCGTCCGTAGTACCCGATTCCCGCCCTCTCCACCAGTGCGCGCACAGCGTCGTCGCCCTAACACAGAAAAACGGCCGGAGCCCCCGCACAGTGGGCTCCGGCCGTTGTCCTCGGCGTACTGCAGGCGCTACAGGGCCAGACCGGTGAGGACCAGGACCCGCTCGTACGTGTAGTCGTCCATCGCGTACCGCACGCCCTCGCGGCCGACGCCGGACTGCTTGGCACCGCCGTACGGCATCTGGTCCGCGCGGTACGAGGGCACATCGCCGATGATCACGCCGCCGACCTCGAGGGCACGGTGGGCGCGGAAGGCGGTCTGCACATCGTGCGTGAACACGCCTGCCTGCAGACCGTACTTGGAGTCGTTGACGGCGGCGAAGGCCTCCGCCTCTCCGTCGACCTTCTTCACCGTGAGGACCGGTCCGAAGACCTCCTCGCAGGCGAGGGTGGTGTCCGCCGGGACGTCGGCGAGAACGGTGGGCGCGTACGAGGCACCGTCGCGCTTGCCGCCCGCGAGCAGCTTGGCGCCCGCCTGTACGGCCTCCTCGACCCACGATTCGACGCGCTTGGCCGCGTCCTCGCTGACCAGCGGGCCGACGTCGGTGGCGGAGTCGGACGGGTCGCCGGTGACCTGGGTCCCGACGGCCGCGACGATCTTCGGCAGCAGGCGGTCGTACACCGTGGCATCGGCGATCACGCGCTGCACGGAGATGCAGGACTGGCCGCCCTGGTAGTTGGAGAAGGTGGCGATACGGGTCGCCGCCCAGTCCAGATCCTGCTCGGATCCGAAGTCGCCGAGGACCACGGCCGCGCCGTTGCCGCCCAGCTCCAGGGTGCAGTGCTTGCGCGGCACCGAGTCCATGATCGCGTAACCGACCTTGTCGGATCCGGTGAAGGAGATGACCGGCAGGCGCTCGTCCTGGACGAGGGCGGGCATCCGGTCGTTCGGGACCGGGAGCACGGACCAGGAGCCCGCGGGGAGCTCGGTCTCGGCCAGCAGCTCACCGAGGATCAGGCCGGACAGCGGCGTCGCCGGTGCGGGCTTGAGGATGATCGGCGCACCGACCGCGATCGCCGGGGCGATCTTGTGGGCGCAGAGGTTCAGCGGGAAGTTGAACGGCGCGATGCCGAGGACTGCGCCCTTGGGGAAGCGGCGGGTCAGCGCGAGCCGGCCGACGCCGCCGGCGTCGGTGTCGAGGCGCTGTGCCTCGCCGCCGTTGAAGCGGCGGGCCTCTTCGGCGGCGAAGCGGAAGACGGAGACGGCGCGGCCGACCTCGCCGCGGGCCCACTTGACGGGCTTGCCGTTCTCGGCGGAAATCAGCTGGGCGATCTCCTCGGTGCGGTCGACGAGCCGGCGCGACACATGGTCGAGGGCTGCGGCGCGTACGTGTGCCGGGGTCGCGGCGAACTCGTCGCGCACGGCGTGCGCGGCGGCGACGGCTTCCTCGATCTGGGCATCGGTCGGGACGGCGACCTGACCGACGAGGCGTCCGTCCCAGGGGGAGGTGACATCGAAGGTGGCCTCGCCGGTGGCCTGGCGGCCGGCGAGCCAGAAGGCGTGGGTGGAGGTCATGTCCCGGCCCTTCCGAGGTAGTGGGGTGTCTGCGCCCCACGGTAGGGGTGGGAGGACGGTCTGGCGTTTGTCCGGGGTGGAGTGGTGGACGCGGCGGGTCCGCCCATTTGGCGTGCGTGGCACGGGGCCTGTCCCCCACCCCGCCCGTCCCGCCGCCGGGGCTCCGCCCCGGGGGCCCGGGTCCGGACGGGGCCCCTCGAACGCCGGCGAGCCGAATTCGGCCGGGTTGTCTCAGCGGCGACGTTCCGTCGACACGATCAGGCAGACCCCCGCCACCACCACCACGCCGCCGACGGCGATCGGCCAGCTCAGCTGTTCGTTCAGGATCAGCGCGCCGAGGAGGACGGCGACGACCGGGTTGACGTAAGCGTAGGTCGCGACCAGGGACAGCGGCGCGGAGTGCAGCAGCCAGGCGTACGCCGTGAACGCGACCAGCGAGCCGAAGACGACGAGATAGCCGAGGGCGGTCCAGGAGCGGGCGGAGACCTCGCCGAGCGCGAAGCCGTGCTGCTCGCCCCGGCCGAGGCCCACCAGCAGACAGCCGATGCCGCCCGCGACCATCTCGTACGCGCTGGCCGCGAAGGGGTTCTTCGGCATCGGGATCTTCGAGGAGGAGAAGGAGCCCACGGACCACATGACGGTCGCCACGATCACGGTGAGGACGCCCCACAGGCGTACGTCGCCGCTGAGGCCGGGCAGCGTCAGCACGGCGAGGCCCGCGAGGCCGAGCAGGACGCCCAGGTACGCGCCGAGGCCGGGCCGCTCACCGAAGGCCCTGCGCAGCACGACCACCCAGGCGGGCACGACGGCGATCAGCAGAGCCGCGAGACCCGAGGGCACCGAGGTCTCGGCCAGCACGACGAGGCCGTTGCCGCCGAGCAGGAGCAGCAGACCGACCATGGCGGCCGAGGCGAGCTGGACGCGGGTGACCTTGAGCGCCGAGGTCCCCTGTCGCCAGGCCACGAGCCCGGCGAGGATCAGGCCCGCCACGATGAAGCGGGCCCCGGCGGAGAGAAAGGGCGGCATGGTCTCCACGACGATGCGGATGCCGAGATAGGTGGAGCCCCAGACGACGTACACGATGGCGAGCGCGCCCCAGACCGCTCCGGATATCCGGCGTTCGGGCGGGGACGCCGGGGCGGTGGGGACGACGGAGGCGCCGGCCTCGGGAGTGCTGGAGTTGATGGCCACGAGGCAGGACCTTAGGCACTCCAGCCGTTAATCACCAATAAATTTGCCCGACTTCGGGCACAGAAACGGAAAATCCCCGGGCTGGCTCCGCTACTCCGACGAGGCGGCCGTTGTCGTCTTCAGCGCCAGCCACAGCTCCATCCGGACGTCCGGATCGTCGAGCGAGCGGCCCAGGATCTCCTCGACCCTGCGCATCCGGTAACGGAGCGTATGGCGGTGTACGCCGAGGTCCGCGGCGGCGGCGTCCCACTGGCCGTGCCGCGAGAGCCAGGCGCGCAGCGAGGCGACGAGGTCTCCGCGGCCGGTCGCATCGTGTTCGTAGAGCGCGCGCAGCATCCCGTCCGCGAAGGCGCGTACGGCATCGTCGGCCAGCAGCGGGAGGATCGAGCCTGCCGCCAGCTCCTCCTGCTCGACCAGGGCGCGGCCGCGCCGCCGGGCGACCGAGAGCGCCTGCTCGGCCTGTTTGTAGGCGCCCGCCGCCGCTATGGGGCCGGTCGGCGCCGAGAGCCCGACGACGACCTCGGCGTCCTCGGCCTCCTTCTCGGCGTATGCGGAGGTGCAGGCTGCGACGACCGCGCCGCCGTCCGCGGCCAGCACCACCAGCCGGTGGTCGACGTCCGGTACGACGAGCAGCGCCTCGCCGGCCCGCGCCGCCGCCGACTCCAACGACTCGGCGAACGCCTGGAGCGGATGCTCGGCCGCGGGGTCGGGCTCTCCGGCAGGTTCGGCGATCAGCAGCCGGAACGGCGCGTCGAGCAGGCCGCCGTACAGATCGCCGGCGACCGCACGGGCGTGATCCTGCTGGCCGGAGAGCAGCATCCGCAGCACGGCCGCGCCGAGCCGCTGTTCCGCCGCCTGGAGCGCGCGTGAGCGCTCCGTGGAGAGGGTCAGCAGGGCGACGGCGGAATGCACGGCATACCGCTCGGCCGTGCCCAGCGGAGCGCCCGTACCGACGGCCAGCGCGCCGCGCACCCGTCGTCCGGTGCCGAGCGACTGCAGCTCCACGCGATCCTCCGTGTCGCCGACGACGGCGCTCGCGGGCGCGGACCGCTCGCGCAGCCGCTTCACGTCGCCGGTGAGCCTGGCGGCCCGGCGCGCGGACCATTCGGGCGCGGCGGCGACCACCGCGCCGGAGGCGTCGTACAGCGCCGCCCAGCCGTCGATGTGCGCGGCGAGACGGGCGACGACCGCGTCGGGGCCCTCGGCGAGTGCGGCGCGCGTCAGCTCCCGCTGCACCTCGAAACCGGCCGTCACCGCCCGGTACTGGTCGGCCGCGATCGCCGCGGAGACCGCCTTGCTGATCGCGAGGAAAGGGGTGCGGCGGGGTACGGCGAGGAGCGGGAACCCCTCCTCCTTCGCCGCCTCGACGAGCGCCTCCGGGATGTCGTCGTAGTACACGCCGACCGCGAAACCGAGTCCGACGACGCCCGCGCCCACCAGCCTGCGCACATAGCGGCGCATCGCCTCACGGTCCTCGGCGTCCAGCGTCATCGCCGTGACGAGCAGCAGCTCGCCGCCCTCCATGTACGGCACGGGGTCGGCGAGCTCACTGACGTGCGCCCAGCGCACGGGCGTCTCGAGCCGGTCCTCCCCGGCACGCACGGTGAGTTTGAGCGCCGAGTGCTGGACGAGCGAGGCGAGCGTGGGCGGCATGGGGACCGTAGGCCCTTCGAGCAGAGGTGCAGAGGCAGAAGCGCGGAGGATTTCGCCGTCCCGTATGAACGTCGTACACCGATTCTGCCAGGAAGTAGCAGTTCTGGGTTCCGGTCAGGTCCGCAGATCCACCAGCAGGGGCGGCGCGTGTTCGCCCCGTACGGTCGTCAGGGAGAGCACCGCGTGCCCGGCGGGCACGGCGTGCGCGAGATCGGACGCCGACCAGCGGGCGCGCTCGACCTCCCGCACCGTGATCGCCTCGGCGGTCGCCGCCTTGCCGGTGACCAGGCGGCGCATCATGTGCAGCGCCTTGGTGAAGGGCTCGTCGGAGATGATCTGCCGGTTGGTGACGTCCCGGGTCTGCACCCATTCCGTGCCCCAGGTCTCGGCGAACCGGCCGCCGTCCCAGGGAGCGAGGCCGGCGAACGCCATCCGGCAGCCCACCGCGCCGAGCAGCGGGCCGCGGAGCGTCTCCGGCACGTCCTCCAGGGTGCGCAGCGTCAGCACCACCCCGGCGTTGGCGGAGCGCAGCCGCTGGAGCGAGCGCACCGAGTCGGCGGTCACGGTGTACGTCGCGTCGTCCAGCACCAGACAGGCGAACAGCGACCGGTCCGAGCGGCTGAGCGCGGCCTCGGTGAACTGGGCGAGGACCAGGCGCGCGACGATCCGTGAGGCCTCGGCGTGGCCGCGCTCGGGCAGGTCGACACGGACCCGCAGCGGGTGCTCGATGGCGCGCAGCGAGAACTGCCGGCCGCCGCCGTCCGTACGGAAGAAGTGCGCGAAGGCGGGCCGGTCCAGGAAGGCGATCCGCTCGGCCAGCAGTACGCCGATGTCGTCGGCGCGGGCCGACTGCCGCTCGCGGGCGTCCAGTTCACGCAGCTGGGCGGCGGCACCGGGGTCGGTCGCGGCCTCCAGGGCGGTGCGCAGCGCGCCGACGGCGGCGGGTGCGCCGCCGAGCAGTTCGCGCAGCTCAGGTACGGCGGGGAAGTGGCCGTGGACGCACTGGTACGGGCCGATGAGCTGGGCCAGCGCGGTGGCGGCGCGCCTGCTGTCGCCACCGGGGAGGGTGGCGGCGAGATCGCCGACGAGCGCCTCGGCGAGCATCCTTGCCGCCTCGTCCGGCTCGTCGGCGCCGCCGTAGAGGTCGAGGTCGTGAGTGGAGTCGGGGCGGCCGACGGCGATGACGAGGTCGAAGGAATCGTCCGGGGCGACACCGGTGCCGTGGGCCGTGACCGCGACGACGGCGGCGCGGTTGGCCAGCGCGAGAAGGCACATCGACTCGACGACGGGTCGCACCAGGCGCACGCTCTTGCCGGATCCGGACGGCCCGACGGCGAGCAGTGAGGTGCCGAGCAGAGCGGGCTCCAGAGCGACGCCGGTGGTGCGGCGCGCGTACGGGTTGCGGTCGTCGTCGACGGCGGTGCCGATCTTGACCTGCGCGGTGGCCAGATCGTGGGTGGCGGTGCGGAGCGGCAGGTCGCGTACGCCTGAGGGGTGGGCGCAGGCGGCCGCGCCGTGTTCGCGCACCGCGTCGGTGAAAGCGGCGAGCCGTTCGGGCCTGGCGTGCACGCCCTGCCAGGCGCGCCGGATTCTGGCGTAGTCGACATCGCCCAGCGCACCGGCGCGGGTGGCTTCGGCGAGGCTCTTGGCCGCATCGGCGAGGCCCGCGGAGCGCAGGTCGGGCCAGTCGGCCGGGTCGGCCTCGGGCCTGGGTGGCGGGGGGGTGACGGGCTTGTCGGCGCGGCGCACGTACCGGTTCCAGATCTCCGGTACATGGCCGATCCTGGCGAAGAAAACCAGCAGGCCGCCGCCGACGATCGCGTAGTAGACGTAGCTGGCGGTGGCCCAGGTGGGCGGGTCGGAGCGCCAGGAGTCCGGGGTCATGACGAGGAGGGGCCAGATCCAGTAGCGGCCGAGGTAGCCGTTCCACAGGAGCGACCACAGCAGCCAGCCGCTGAGCAGCGCGATGACGGCGCCGGCGAAGAGACGGCGGGCGGGCACGAGCTCGGGCTCCTCGTCGGGGCGAGCGCGGTGGCCGAGGCGCCAGATGCCGGGGTCGGCGGCCGGGCGGGTGGTGCGCAGCCAGTCGACGACGGCGGGGCGGGTGGTGGGAGCGTGACCGGGCAGCGCGGGGATCCCGGGCGCCGCGGCGGGCGGCACGGACGGTGGCGGCCCGGCGGGACGTGGCACCGGACCGGACCGTGCGCCACGTGCGTCGAAAGTGCCATCGGAATCCATGAACTGCTGCCCCCTGACCAGCCAGGCCCGCTCTGTGCACCGGCCAATCTAGTGCCCTGCACAAGGGAGTTCACCGATCCGGGTGGTGTCGCGGTGGCGGGACCCGGCGGGTACGGGTGATCGAGCCCGGGGTGTCCTTGTCCGTACGGGACAACCGCTCGTCGTCAACACTCCCGAACGGAGCATGCCCGGCCCCCTTCCTCGCACCTAGCCTGCGGAGAAAGAGAAGTTGCGTCCGGAACACCCCCAGGAGCCCCTCATGACCGCAATCCCGCAGGAGCGCCGCGTCGTCACCGCCATCCCCGGCCCGAAGTCGATCGAGCTGCAGGCCCGCCGCGCCGCCGCGGTCGCCGGTGGTGTGGGGTCCGTGCTGCCCGTCTTCACCGCCCGCGCCGGCGGCGGTGTCATCGAGGACGTGGACGGGAACCGCCTCATCGACTTCGGTTCCGGCATCGCCGTGACCTCCGTCGGCGCCTCCGCCGAAGCCGTCGTACGCCGCGCCTCCGCGCAGCTCGCCGACTTCACCCACACCTGTTTCATGGTCACGCCCTACGAGGGTTACGTCGCGGTCGCCGAGGCTCTGGCCGAGCTGACGCCGGGTGACCACGCGAAGAAGTCGGCGCTGTTCAACTCGGGCGCCGAGGCCGTCGAGAACGCCGTCAAGATCGCGCGTGCCTACACCAAGCGCCAGGCGGTCGTGGTGTTCGACCACGGCTACCACGGCCGCACCAACCTCACGATGGCGCTGACCTCCAAGAACATGCCGTACAAGCAGGGCTTCGGTCCCTTCGCGCCCGAGGTGTACCGCGTCCCCGTCGCGTACGGCTACCGCTGGCCCACCGGTGCGGAGAACGCCGGTGCCGAGGCGTCCGCGCAGGCCATCGACATGATCAACAAGCAGATCGGCGCGGAGAACGTCGCCGCGATCATCATCGAGCCGGTCCTCGGTGAGGGTGGCTTCATCGAGCCGGCCAAGGGCTTCCTGCCCGCCATCTCGCAGTTCGCCAAGGACAACGGGATCGTGTTCGTGGCGGACGAGATCCAGTCCGGCTTCTGCCGGACCGGCCAGTGGTTCGCCTGTGAGGACGAGGGCATCGTCCCGGACCTGATCACCACCGCCAAGGGCATCGCGGGCGGTCTGCCGCTCGCCGCCGTGACGGGCCGCGCCGAGATCATGGACGCCCCGCACGCGGGCGGCCTCGGCGGGACGTACGGCGGTAACCCGGTGGCCTGCGCCGGTGCGCTCGGTGCCATCGAGACGATGAAGGAGCTCGACCTCAACGGCAAGGCCAAGCGCATCGAGGAGGTCATGAAGGTCCGCCTCACCGCGATGGCCGAGAAGTACGACATCATCGGCGACATCCGCGGCCGCGGCGCGATGATCGCGATCGAGCTGGTCAAGGACCGCGCCTCCAAGGAGCCGAACCCGGCCGTGACCGCGGCGCTCGCCAAGGCCTGCCACGCCGAGGGTCTGCTGGTGCTCACCTGCGGTACGTACGGCAATGTGCTGCGCTTCCTGCCGCCGCTGGTGATCGGCGAGGACCTGCTCAACGAGGGTCTGGACATCATCGAGCAGGCCTTCGCGGGCGTCTGACCGAGGGAACGGTCGGGGCCTTGTGAAGACTCTGTGGGGGGCCGATGGCGGGATGGGGATCCGCCTGTCGGTCCCCCGGCCCCTGCCGTACGGTTTTTGCAGATGAGAGAAACACCCCGCTCGCAGGGGACTGCGGGCGACTTCAGGGCGGAGCCTCCCCAGCCTCGCCCTGGTCGTGCCATCGCGCACACCACTGGAGCTTCCGGCTCCGGAACTCCTCACCGATCGGGTGGCCGCCCGTCCCAGACCCCCCGGGGCGCGCGGCAAACCGGTCCAGTCGGCCGCCTCGGAACCACCCCCCCTGTTCCGAGGCGGCCGACTTCTCCTTTTGCGGCCCCGCCGGTTCTGCTGGCGTTGTGTGCCGTTCTCTTCGCCGTGATCACCTGGCAGGTGGCTGCCGATGGTCCGCTGCGGTCCCTCGATGAGCGGGTGGAACTGCGGATCGTCGGCCATGTGCCCGGCGCTCTGACCGATCCGCTCGCCGACCTGGGCGAGGTGGGGGTCGCGCTCCCTGTTCTGGCCGCCGCCGTCGCGTACGCCCTGTGGCGCGGCCGGCGCCTGGCGGTGCTGTACACCGTCCTTGCCATGGTCATGGTCCCCGTGCTCGTCTCGCCGCTGAAGGCGGTGATCGACCGTCGGGGTCCGCTCACCGAGGCGGGCGGCTTCTACCCGTCCGGCCATACGGCGACCGCAATGGTGGCCTACTGCGGCGCCGCGCTGCTCCTCACCCCGTATCTGAAGCGCCGATGGGCGATGCCCGCCGCCCTGGTGCTCACACTGGCGACGGGCATCGGACTTGTCCTGCGCGGCTACCACTGGCCGCTGGACGTCGTCGGCAGCTGGTGCCTCTGCGGGATGCTGCTGCTCCCGTTCAGCCTCCGAAATACGCGTCGAAGTTCTTCGAGAACTCCCACTGGTTGAAGCGGTCCCAGTTGATCGACCAGGTCATCAGGCCGCGCAGCGCCGGCCAGGTGCCGTGGGTCTGGTACGAGCCGCAGTTGGTCTTCTTGGTGAGGCAGTCCAGCGCCTTGTTCACCTCGGCGGGCGCGGTGTGGCCGTTGCCCGCCTGGGTGGAGGCGGGCAGGCCGATGGCCACCTGGTCCGGGCGCAGGGCGGGGAAGACCCTGGTGGCGTTGCCGGCGACCGGGAAGCCGGTCAGCAGCATGTCGGTCATGGCGATGTGGAAGTCCGCGCCGCCCATGGAGTGGTACTGGTTGTCCAGGCCCATGATCGAGCCCGAGTTGTAGTCCTGGACATGCAGCAGGGTGAGGTCGTCGCGCAGAGCGTGGATGACCGGGAGGTACGCGCCGGCGCGCGGGTCTTGGCCGCCCCAGGGGCCCGAGCCGTAGTACTGGTAGCCGAGCTGCACGAAGAATGTCTCCGGGGCCATCGTGAGGACGAACTTCGAGCCGTACTTGGCCTTCAGGGTCTTGACCGCCGAGATCAGATTGACGATCACGGGCGAGGTCGGCGAGCGGAAGTCCGTGTCGCCGGTGTTCAGGGAGAGGGAGTGGCCCTCGAAGTCGATGTCCAGGCCGTCGAGCCCGTACTCGTCGATGATCTTCGAGACGGAGGAGACGAAGGTGTCACGGGCGGCCGTGGTGGAGAGCTGTACCTGGCCGTTCTGGCCGCCGATCGAGATCAGGACCTTCTTGCCCGCGGCCTGCTTGGCCTTGACGGCCGCCTTGAAGTCGGCGGCGGACTCGACGTTCGGGCACTCGGCGGCCGGGCAGAGGCTGAAGCGGATATCGCCCGAGGTGACCGAAGTCGGCTCGCCGAACGCCAGGTTGATGACATCCCAGGAGTCGGGCACATCGGCCATGCGGGTATAGCCGGAGCCGTTGGCGAAGCTGGCGTGCAGATAGCCGACAAGGGCATGGGCGGGGAGTTCGCCGCCACTGCCGCCGCCACCCGCCGTGGTGGTCGCGGTGACCGCCGACGACTTCGCGGACTCGCCGGCCTCGTTGGCCGCGGAGACCTGGAAGGTGTACGCGGTGGAGGGGGCGAGACCGGTGACGGTGGCCGAGGTCCCGCTGACATCAAGGACCTTGGCGCCGTCGCGGTAGACGTTGTACGAGGTGGCCCGCGAGGATGCGGACCAGGTCAGCGGCACGGAGGTGGAGCCGGGGGCGCCGGCGGACAGGCCGGTGGGGTCGGCCGGTATCTGTACCGGGTCGCCGCCCGGACCGAGCAGCGAGAGATCGTCGGCGTAGTAGGCGGCGGTGCCGTACCAGCCGTGGGTGTAGATCGTGACCGAGGTGGTCGACCCGCCCGTCCGGAACGTGGTCGTCAGCCGCTGCCAGCCGGGCGCCGAGGAGGTCCAGGTGGAGACGTCGGTGGTGCCGGTGCCGGATGCGCCGAGGTAGACGTAACTGCCCTGGACCCAGCCGCTGAGCGTGTAGTCGGAGTTCGGCTTGACGGTGACCGTCTGGCTGCACTTGGCGTTGTCATTGCCCGCGGGGGTGGCCTTGAGCGCGGAACTTCCGCTGTGGGCCGGTGAGTTGACGACCACACCGCTGCCCGCCGTACAGCTCCAGCCGGTGAGGCCGGTCTCGAAGCCGCCGTTGCGGGCGAGTTCGGCATCGGCCGCTCCGGCGGAGGTTGCCGTGGCGACGAGTCCGCCGAGGACGAGGACGGCCGCCGAAAGGGCAGCCATGAGTCTGGTGCGGTCCACAACTGCCTCCGGGCATGGGGGAAATAGAGGGGGAGCGCGCCACAATTTGGTCCAGACCAATGCAGTTGTCAAGACCTCTGGCGACGCTCCGGCCCCTCACCCACCGCCCTCACACGCGATCCCGGTGGCCGTTACGCGCGACCCCGGCCCGCGACCCCGGCCCGTGGCGCACAGCGCATCGCGCATGGCCAATTCGGCTCCGGAGGCGAAGGCGAAGGATCGCCCGCCGCTCGTCCCGGGCCTAGCTGTCGAAGCCGAGGCCGAGCTTGTCCATCACCCGAAGCCACATATTGCGGCGGCCCCCATTGGCATCCGCCCTGGCCAGCGCCCATTTGGTGAGTCCGATACCGGCCCAGGCGACGGGCTCGGGCGGGAACGGCAGCGGCTTGCTGCGCACCATCTGCAGCTGGGTGCGCTCGGTCCGCTCGCCGGAGAGGAGGTCGAGCATGACATCCCCGCCGAAGCGGGTGGCGCCGACGCCGAGTCCCGTGTACCCGGCGGCATAGGCGACTTTGCCCCCGTGCGCCGTGCCGAAGAATGCGGAGAAACGTGAGCAGGTGTCGATCGCGCCGCCCCAGGCATGGCTGAAGCGCAGCCCCTCCAGTTGCGGGAAGCAGCGGAAGAAGTGTTCGGCGAGCTTGAGATAGGTCTCCGGCCGGTGGTCCATCTCGGCGCTGACCCTGCCGCCGTACGGATAGATCGCGTCGTAGCCGCCCCACAGGATGCGGTGGTCGGCGGTGATCCGGAAGTAGTGGAACTGGTTCGCGCTGTCGCCGAGTCCCTGCCGCCGCTTCCAGCCGATCGCGTCGAGCTGTTCCGCGCTGAGCGGTTCGGTCATCAACGCGTAGTCGTAGACCGGGACGGTGTACGGGCGCACCCGCTTGACCAGCGACGGGAAGACGTTCGTGCCGAGGGCGACACGGCGGGCGAAGACCCGGCCGTACGGGGTGCGGACCGCCATGCCGGCGCCGGACGCGGTGAGGTCCAGGCCGCGGGTGTTCTCGTAGACACGCACGCCGAGGTCCATGCAGGCCTGCTTCAGGCCCCAGGCGAGCTTCGCGGGGTGCAGCATGGCGACGCCGCGCCGGTCCCAGAGCCCGCCGAGGAAGGTCGGGGAGTTCACCTCGGCGCGCAGCGCGCCCTGGTCGAGGAGTTCGAGGCCGGTGAAGCCCAGCCCGGCCGCCTGCTCGTACATCTCGTGGAGCTCTTCGAGCTGGTGCGGCTCGGTCGCGACGTCGATCTCGCCGGTGCGCTCGAAGTCGCAGTCGATGCCGTAGTCGGCAACCGCGGCCTCGATGGCGTCGAGATTGCGGTTGCCGAGCTCCTCGAGCCTGGCCAGTTCACCGGGCCAGCGGGCGAGTCCGTTGCCGAGGCCGTGGGTGAGGGAAGCGGCGCAGAAGCCGCCGTTGCGGCCCGAGGCGGCCCAGCCCACCTCGCGCCCTTCGATCAGTACGACATCCCGCCCGGGGTCGCGCTCCTTGGCCAGCAGCGCGGTCCACAGTCCGCTGTAGCCGCCGCCGACGACGAGGAGGTCGCAGCGCTCGTCGCCGGTGAGGGCGGGCAGTGCTCCCGGCTTTGCGGGGTGGTCCAGCCAGAACGGGACGGGCTGGGCGTCGGAGAGTGATGAGGCAAAGGTCATGGCAGCTGGGGCCATGGTTTCCACTCCTTCAGGGGCTACTTGGGCAGTGCGCTGTTCTTCCGCCGGCCGCTGATGAACTGGCCGGTGACCACGATCAGTACGGCGATGACGAACATGGCCGTGCCGATGACGTTGATCTGGACCGGGGTACCGCGCTGGGCCGAGCCCCACACGAACATGGGGAAGGTCACGGTGTTGCCCGAGTTGAAGTTGGTGATGATGAAGTCGTCGAACGAGAGAGCGAACGCGAGCATCGCACCGGCGGCGATACCGGGAGCGGCGATCGGCAGCGTGACGCGTACGAATGTCTGCACAGGTCCGGCGTAGAGGTCGCGGGCCGCCTCTTCGAGCCGTGGGTCCATCGACAGCACACGCGCCTTGACCGCCACCACCACAAAACTCAGGCAGAACATGGTGTGCGCAATGAGGATGGTCCAGAAGCCCAGCTCCGCGCCCAGGTTGAGGAAGAGCGTGAGCAGTGAGGCGGCCATGACCACCTCGGGCATCGCCATCGGAAGGAAGATCAGTGAGTTGATCGCGCCACGCGCCCTGAAGCGGTAGCGGACCAGCGCGAAGGCGATCATCGAGCCGAGGACGGTGGAGCCGATCGTCGCCCAGAGGGCGATCTGGAGGGAGAGCGAGAGCGAGCCGCACATGTCGGCGACGCCGCACGGGTCCTTCCAGGCGTCGGTGGAGAACTCCTGCCAGGCGTAGTTGAACCGGCCGGCCGGCTTGTTGAACGAGAACACCATCACGACGATGTTCGGAAGGATCATGTACGCGAGCGTGAGCAGTCCCGCGATGACCACGAGGTGGTGTCGTATCCAGCGCATCAGACGAGATCCTCCGTCCCGGCCCGGCGGATGTAGACGGTGACCATGATCAGCACGACCGCCATGAGAATGAAGGACAGCGCGGCCGCGGTCGGATAGTCGAGCACCCTCAGGAACTGCGACTGGATGACGTTGCCGACCATCTTGGTGTCCGTGGAGCCGAGCAGTTCGGCGTTGACGTAGTCGCCGCTGGCCGGGATGAAGGTCAGCAGCGTTCCGGAGACGACGCCCGGCATGGACAGCGGGAAGGTCACCTTGCGGAAGGTGGTGGACCCCTTCGCGTACAGGTCCCCGGCCGCCTCGTGGAGACGCGGGTCGATCCGCTCCAGCGAGGTGTACAGCGGGAGGATCATGAACGGCAGGAAGTTGTAGGTGAGACCGCAGACCACCGCGAGCGGGGTGGCGAGCAGCCGGTTCCCCTCGGTCATTCCGAGCCAGCTGGTGACGTCGAGGAAGCCGACGCTGTCCAGGACGTTCACCACCGGTCCGCCGTCCGCGAGGATCGTCTTCCAGGCGAGCGTACGGATCAGGAAACTGGTGAAGAACGGCGCGATGACCAGGACCAGCAGCAGATTGCGCCAGCGGCCCGCCTTGAACGCGATCAGATACGCGAGCGGGTAGCCGAGCAGCAGACACAGGATCGTGGCCGTGCCGGCGTACAGCACCGAGCGCAGGAACTGCGGGTAGTACTCGGTGAGCGCGTCCCAGTAGGTCTGGAAGTGCCAGGTGACCTTGAAGCCCTCTTCCAGCGAGCCCGTCTGTACGGAGGTCGAGGCCTGGTAGACCATCGGCAGCGCGAAGAAGACGACCAGCCACAGAATGCCGGGCAGCAGCAGCCAGTAGGGGATCAGCTTCCGGCGCGCGGGCTGTTTGTGGACGACCGGCTCGGAGGCGGGCGCGGCGGGCGGTGCCTCGGTGACGGTCATGGCGTCTCCTCCACCGTCTCCACACCGGCGTCGATGTCCTGGGCCGCGTCGAGACCGAAGGTGTGCTCGGGGTTCCAGTGCAGGACGACCTCGGCACCGGGGACCAGACGCGGGTCCCGCTCGATGTTCTGTACGTACACCTCGAGCTCCGGACAGACCGGGCTGTCGATGACGAACTGCGTGGAAACGCCGATGAAGCTCGAGTCGGCGATCTTCCCGGTGAACCGGTTGCGGCCGTCGGCTATCGTGCCCGTGTCGTCCGCGTGCGCCAGCGAGATCTTCTCCGGGCGCACGCCGACCAGCAGCTTTCCGCCGGTCCGGGGCTGGGTGGCACAGCGTTCGGAGGGCAGCCGCAGCTTGGCGCCCACGGCCGTGACGACGACTTCGCCGCCGCTGTTCTGGGCGACCTCGGCCTCGATGAGGTTGGAGGTGCCCAGGAAGTTGGCGACAAAGGTGGTCTGCGGGTTCTCGTAGAGCTCGGCAGGTGCGCCGAGCTGTTCGACCCGTCCGCCGTTCATCACCGCGACGGTGTCGGCCATGGTCATGGCCTCTTCCTGGTCGTGGGTGACATGGACGAACGTGATGCCGACCTCGGTCTGGATGCGCTTGAGCTCCAGCTGCATCTGGCGGCGCAGCTTGAGGTCGAGGGCGCCGAGCGGCTCGTCGAGGAGCAGCACCTGCGGGTGGTTGATGAGCGCGCGGGCGACGGCAACGCGCTGTTGCTGGCCACCGGAGAGCTGGTGCGGCTTGCGCTTGGCGAAGTCGCCCAGCTCAACGAGGTCGAGCATGTCGCCGACCTGCTTCTTCACCGACTTGACGCCGCGGCGGCGCAGCCCGAAGGCGACGTTCTCGTAGATGTCGAGGTGCGGGAAGAGCGCGTACGACTGGAAGACGGTGTTGACCGGGCGCTTGTACGGCGGCAGGTCGGTGACGTCCTTGCCGCCGAGGAAGACGCTCCCGGTGCTCGGGTCCTCCAGTCCGGCGATCATCCGCAGGGTGGTGGTCTTCCCGCAGCCGGAGGCGCCGAGCAGGGCGAAGAAGGAGCCCTGCGGGACGGTCAGGTCCAGCGGGTGGACGGCCGTGAAGGAGCCATAGGTCTTGCTGATCCCGGAGAGGCGGACGTCGCCGCCTTCTGTCTTTTCAGTCATGGGTCGCGGTCCCGGTGTGTCGAAGGGAACAGGGGAGGTCAGGCGCCGATGAGCTTGGCGAACTTCTCTTCGTACGCCGTCTCTTCCTTGGAGGAGAGCGAACGGAAGGAGTGGGACTTGGCCGCCATGGCCGCGTCCGGGATGATCAGCGGATTCTTGGCCAGCTCCGGGTCGATCTTCGCGAGCTCCGGGCCGACACCGGCGACCGGGGTCACATAGTTGATGTACGCGGCGAGCTGGGCCGCGACAGGCAGTTCGTAGTAGTAGTCGATCAGCCGGGTGGCGTTCTTCTGGTGCCGGGCATGCGCCGGGACCAGCAGATTGTCGGTGGCCGTCATATAGCCGGCGGCCGGAATCGCGAACTTGATGTCCGGGTTGTCGACCTGGAGCTGGATCAGGTCACCGGCCCAGGCGACACAGGCGGCGATGTCGCCCTTGTCGAGGTCCGAGGTGTAGTCGTTACCGGTGAAGCGGCGGATCTGCTTCTTGTCGACGCCCTTCTGGAGCCGGTTGATGGCGGCGTCGTAGTCGGCGTCGTTGACCTTGGCGGGGTCCTTGCCCATGTCGAGCAGGGTGAGGCCGACCGTGTCCCGCATCTCGGTGAGGAAGCTGACCCGGCCCTTGAGGGTGGGGTCGTCCAGCAGCTGGGTGACGGAGTCGACCTTGCGGCCGCCGGTCGCCTTGACGTTGTAGGCGATGACAGCCGGAATTCCGGTCCAGGGGTAGGAGTAGGCGCGCCCCGGGTCCCAGTCCGGGCTGCGGAACTGGGGCGAGAGGTTGGCGTACGCGTGCGGGAGGAGCGACGCGTCGAGCTTCTGCACCCAGCCGAGCCGGATCATCCGGGCGGCAAGCCAGTCGGTCACATTGATCAGGTCGCGGCCGGTGTCCTGCCCCGCGGCGAGCTGGGGCTGGATCTTGCCGAAGAACTCGACGTTGTCGTTGATGTCCTCGGTGTACTTGACCTTGATCCCGGTGCGCTTGGTGAACTGCGCCAGGGTGGGACGGCTCTTCTCGTCCTCGCTGATGTCGATGTACTCGGTCCAGTTGGAGAAGTTGATCAGCTTCTCCTGGTCCGAGTGGTCGTCCGAGGTTGCGGCTCCGGGCTCCCGCTTGGCGGGCGGGATTCCACAGCCGCTCAATATGCCGGCGCCGCCGACCGCAAGCGCGCCGACGCCCGACGCGCGCAACAGCGAGCGACGGGAGAGTGCGCCTCGCCCGTTCGCCAGGCTGCGCCGCATGGCGGCCAGTTGGGCCGCGGAGAGGCGGTCGGGCTCGTTGTGCTCCATGCGCTGTGCCCTTTCGGGATGGTGGCCGCTCGTCGGACGGCCGTGCGGCGGTGCCGCAAACGGATGGTGAGCTATCGGTCCCCGAAGATCGTGCGGTGCCAGTCCTTCCTGACCACCGCCGTGTTGTCGTACATCACATGCTTGACCTGCGTGTACTCCTCGAAGGAATACGCCGACATGTCCTTTCCGAAGCCGGAGGCCTTGTAGCCGCCGTGCGGCATCTCGCTGATGATCGGGATGTGGTCGTTGACCCAGACGCAGCCCGCCTTGATCTCGCGGGTGGCGCGGTTCGCGCGGAAGACGTCGCGGCTCCAGGCGGAGGCGGCGAGGCCGTAGGGGGTGTCGTTGGCCAGCGCGATGCCTTCGTCGTCGGAGTCGAAGGGCAGCACGACCAGGACCGGGCCGAAGATCTCGGACTGGACGATCTCGCTGTCCTGGGCGGCGCCCGCGACGAGCGTGGGGCGGTAGTACGCGCCGCTCTTCAGTTCGCCCTGGGGCGCTTCGCCGCCGGTGACGACGGTGGCGTACGAGCGCGCCCGGTCGACGAAGCCGGCGACCCGGTCGCGCTGGAGGTGCGAGACGAGCGGGCCGAGGTCGGTCGACGGGTCGAAGGGGTCGCCGAGGCGGACGGTCGCCATCAGATCGGCGACTCCGGCGACGAAGGCGTCGTACAGGGGCCGCTGGACGTAGGCGCGGGTGGCGGCCGTGCAGTCCTGGCCGGAGTTGATGAGCGAGCCGGCGACCGCTCCGTTGACCGCGGCCTCGAGGTCGGCGTCGTCGAATACGACGAAGGGAGCCTTGCCGCCCAGTTCGAGGTGGAGGCGCTTGACGGTGGCGGTGGCGATCTCGGCGACCCGCCTGCCGACCGGGGTGGAGCCGGTGAAGGAGGTCATGACGACGTCCGGGTGGCCCACCAGATGTTCGCCCGCTTCCCGTCCCGCGCCGTTGACGACATTGACGACGCCGTCGGGAATCCCGGCCTCCTTCGCCGCCTCGGCGAACATCAGGGAGGTGAGCGGGGTGATCTCGGCGGGCTTCAGCACAATGGTGTTGCCCGCCGCGATGGCCGGCAGGACCTTCCAGGCGGCCATCTGGAGCGGGTAGTTCCAGGGCGCGATGGAGCCGACGACGCCGATCGCTTCGCGGCGTACGTACGAGGTGTGGTCACCGCTGTACTCGCCCGCGGACTGCCCTTGGAGATGGCGGGCGGCGCCGGCGAAGAAGGCGGTGTTGTCGATGGTGCCTGGCACGTCGAACTCGGTGCTGAGCCTGATGGGCTTGCCGCACTGCAGCGACTCGGCGTGCGCGAAATCGTCCGCCTGGCCGGCGAGCACGGACGCGAAGCGGTGCAGGGCGTCGGAGCGCTCGCCCGGGGTGGCGCCGGCCCAGGCGGGGAAGGCCGCTCCGGCGGCGGCCACGGCCGCGTCGACATCGGCGGCCCCTGCCAGCTCGTAGCTGTGGACCGGCTCTCCGGTCGCCGGGTTCACGATGTCCTGCGTATGTCCTGAGGTGCCGGGCCGCAGCCGCCCGCCGATGAACTGTGCGCCGTCCGCGTAGCGGTCCTGCACCTGGAAGCGGTCGTCCATAAAACTCACTCCGTCGTTCCAGCTTCAGTTGACTGCCGATCCTGGCAGAGGGCGACCTACCCAACAAGGGATTCCGTTGTTGCCTTTTGGTTACGCGACGGAATCGGTCGACCATGTGTCGCGTCGACCCTCATATCCCCGTACGGAGTGTCAGTGGTGGCTGCCAGACTCGCGTGCATGGGGACGGATGAGCTGATCAAGCAGATCAGCGACGGGAACAGAATCAAGTATCTGCAGTTCTGGGGGCATGCGCCGCGCCGCGACGGAAGCGTCGGCGCGAGCTGCCTCAGCCAGTGGTGGCCGTCACTCTTCGTGGTCGAAGGCGTTCGGTACGCCACCGCCGAGCACTGGATGATGGCGTCCAAGGCACGGCTCTTCGGCGACGCGGACGCGGAGCAGCGGGCGCTGGAGGCGCGCACGCCTGCGGAGGCGAAGAAGGCCGGACGGCTGGTGCGCGGTTTCGACGACGCGATATGGGAGCGCGAGCGGTTCGCCATTGTGCGCTCGGGCAGTGTGCACAAGTTCGGTCAGGACGCCGAGCTGCGCGACTTTCTGCTGGCCACAGGCGACCGGGTACTCGTCGAGGCCAGCCCGGTTGACCAGGTCTGGGGCATCGGGCTGGCCGCGGACGACGAGCGGGCGCAGGATCCGGCGCGCTGGCGCGGGCTCAATCTGCTGGGGTTCGCGCTGATGGAGGCGCGCGAGGAGTTGCGGGCGGGCGCGGCCGCGGCTAGCGCCTGACGCCGTCGATCGCCGGCAGTGCGTTGTCGGTCACCAGGGAGTTGGAGTAGTCGTCGTAGACGTCTTCATTCTCCCGGTCGTTCTTGATGGCCTCGGTGAGCCCCCAGGCCAGCAGACCGATGACGATGAGGCCGATGACGATGCCGATGGAGCCGAGGATGATGCCGGCCAGGGCCATGCCGGCGTTGGTGGCTTCGCCGCGTTGGGCCCGCTTCCTGCCGAGGATGCCGAAGATCAGGGCGAGCACGCCCAGCACCACCCCGACCACGCCGTAGAGGCAGAACAGACAGACG